>CBFGZZ010000527.1:0-4761 GCA_965653385.1 uncultured Streptomyces sp.
CTCGATGGACGTGATCTGCAGGGCCGCCCAGTGATGGACGCGCGGGCCCTTCGGGCCTTCCCCGCACGAACGTCGCTCCCATGCTTCGTTGGAGGGCCTGGGAGAAGAGGTGATCGATGCGTCCGAGATGCGGCACCTGCTGTGATTTGGGGATCGCGAGGACATATCCCAGGCCGGTCTCTCCAGCATGCGCGCCGAAGCGGATAAGACCGGTGAGCCAGGTCCCGGCGTCGACCGTCGCTTCCAGCAGCGGCGGTGCAGCCGCATGCGGTGATCCGAGGTCGCGTTCGAGGCTGAGCTTGGTATTGACAGTGCTCACAGGCGGCCATATGGTCGACAAACGACAAAGAGGTGGCTGGTTTAAGCCACCATAAGGCGTTTTATCGCCACTGTTACTCGAGGAGAGAGCCGAGTGCAGATGATCAAGATTCATGCGAAGAGGGTTCTCGGGGCCCGCCCCGTGGGCATGTGCCCTGTCCCGTCCGCGGAGGTGACGCGATGAGCCAGTCCGTGACTTCGGCAGCGCACACCGACTCGGCTTCCGCTCGGCTTCAGGCCCTGAGGCTGACCCTTCCCGAGCTCCGAGACAACCCGTACTACGTGCACCACCGGTCGGTGGACTCCAGCATCTACATCTCGGGCCAGCTGCCTTACAGGGACGGTTGGTTGATGGGGCAGGGCATTGTCGGCCGGGACGTCGACCTGGAGACGGCGCGGGAGCTCGCGCGCCATGCCGCGCTCAACGCTCTCGCCGCCGCTGTGCAGGCGGTGGGCGATCTGGAGCGGGTCCGGATCGTGCAGATGCTGGTCTTCGTGGCCAGCACGCCGGACTTCGGTGAGCAGTCGAATGTCGCCAACGCGGCCAGCGAGCTGCTCATCGAGGTGCTGGGCGAGAACGGACGGCACGCGCGCACCGCGATCGGTGTCGCAGGGCTACCGGTCAACAGTCCGGTCGAGATCCAGATGGTCTGCACCGCGGTGTAGGCCTCACCGACGGTGGCGGTGTCCGCAAGCGCGCGACGCAGCGGACCGCACGCGTTCGGCATCCAGAGGGAGCCGGCACCCGTGCCCCTCGATCATTCCAGGCAGAACCACAAGGAGGGCAGCGTGAACCGGCTGCAACGAGCACTCGACGCTCTGGTCGAGCGGATCGACACCCCCGCGCCGATCGTGCTGGTCGACGTCATGCAGGGCAACATCGACCGCGTCCAGGGTTTCGCCGACCAGCACAACCTCAAGGTCAGACCCCACGTCAAGACGCACAAGTGCGTGGAGATCGGGCGACGCCAGATAGAGGCCGGCGCGGTCGGCATCACCGCGGGAAACGTCGGTGAGGCCGAGGTCTTCGCCGCGGCCGGCTTCGACGACATCTTCCTCGCCTACCCGATCTGGGCCGCGGGAACGAAGCGAGCCCGGATCCGCCGACTCGCCGAGTCCGCCCGGCTGCGCGTCGGCGTCGACAACGTCGCCGCGATCGAGGCCCTTGCCGACGCGATGGGGGACGAACCGGACCGGCTGCAGGTCGTGATCGAGGTCGACTGCGGTGCCCGTCGTTCCGGGGCGCCGCCCGAGTTTGCGGGCGATCTCGCGCTCGCCGCCCGCAAGCGCGGTCTGGTTCCGGTGGGAGTCTTCACCTATCCCGGTCACGGCGGCGCCGACCAGGACGCCCGCCGGCGCGCCGCACAGGACCAGGAGGCCGAGCTCACCACGGCCGTACGCAGTCTGGCGGGTGTCGGGGTCACCGCGGAGGTGGTCAGCGCCGGCTCCACTCCCACCCTCGAGTTCTCCAAGAGCGGCGTGATCACCGAGATCCGTCCCGGCGAGTACGTCTTCGGCGATCTGAACAACGCCCGGCTGGGTTCCTGCACGGAGGACCAGATCGCGCTGTTCGTCGCCGGCACCGTGGTCAGCGACTGGGTCCCCGACCAGGTCATCGTCGATGTGGGCAACAAGGTCCTCAGCAAGGAGGGAAGCCCCGAGATCGGCTACGGCGGCATCGCCGGCACGAAGGCGGCCCTGTCCAAGGTCAACGAGTACCACGGGTTCCTCCCGCTGCCGGACGGCGAGTTCCGCCCCAGCGTCGGCACCCTCGTCCCCGTGGTGCCGAACCACGTGTGCCCGGTCGTCCTCGGTTTCGAGGAACTGATCGTCACCGACAGCACAGGCACGTCGCTGGAGCGGTGGCCGGTCGACGCCCGCGGATTCCTCAACTGACCGGCCCTCAGGGCAAGACCCTGCGGCCGAGCCGCAACCCGACGGCCGATCTCCCCCGTCCCCCGTAAAGGAATGCCTGACATGAGACTCAACAACGTCACGGCCCTGGTGACAGGCGCCAGCAGTGGCATCGGACAGGCGGTGAGTTCCCACTTCCGCCGCGAGGGCGCGCGGCTGCTGCTCACAGGTCGCAGGGAGCGACTCGACAGCGCTCAGCCCGACGACCTGTACGTTCCCGGAGACCTCAACGACGAGTCGTTCGTCGAGCACCTGGCCAAGCAGGCCGCCGAGTCCTTCGGCACCGTCGACGTCGTCGTCCTCAACCACGGCCTGCAGGCCGACGGTCCGCTCACCGAGATGGCCTGCGACGACGCGAGGAACGTGCTCGAGAGCAACCTGCTCAGCGCGTTCCTGGTGATGAAGCACTTCGCCCCGCTGATGCCCGAGACCGGCGGCTCGTTCGTCTGCGTCAGCTCACGGCTGGGCATGGTCGGCATGGCCGGGCAGGTCCTGTACTCCGCCGCCAAGGGGGGCCTCATCATGCTCGCCAAGGGCGCGGCGATCGAATGGGCCCCGCGCAACATCCGCGTCAACGTCGTCGCTCCTGGCCTGACCGCCACCCCGATCATCGAAGCGGCGTTCCAGCGCAGGCCCGACCCCGAGGCCTACCGCCGCCAGCGCGAGAGCACGATTCCGCTCCAGCGCCTCGCCACCCCCGAAGAGGTCGCCGACGCGGTGCTCTTCTTCGCCTCGTCGGAGTCGTCGTACGTGACCGGGTCGGTCCTGACCGTCGACGGCGGGTACACCGCTGGCTGAACACCCTGCTGGCATCACCATCAGCGAGGAGCTGACCGACCTGTTCTCCGTCGCTCCTTGTGCCTCGGGCGTCCGCCGATCGCGGGACATGAACTGTCGAACAAGCGTCGAGCGCGTGCCCCATTCGCCTGCCCCGCTCGAACGGCGTCACCCTCAGTGCGCCCGTGCCGACAACCGTATCCGGGCCACCCGGCCACCTCGGCACCAGCCACGATGCCTCGTCGGCCTCCGCACATCGGGCACGGGCCATGCCCACGAGCGTGTGTCAGATGCCGCTCAGCAGCAGCTCGTCGACCATGGCAGCGGCCACCAACTTCTCAAGCTCCAAAAGGAAAGACATGTCGCTCCTGAAGGCCATCGACACCAATCCCTCCTTCACGCCGCGGGAGTCCGGGCCGCTCCCGGAACGCCTGATCTCCGGCGACCCCACTTTCCGGACCTGGGCCCAGGACGTCGCCCGTGGGGAGTCGATCCATACGGGCGTCTGGGAAGCGACGCCCGGCGAGATGCGCTCCATCAAGGGCGAGACCTTCGAGTTCTGCCACATCCTCTCCGGCATAGTCGAACTCACACCCGAAGGCGGCGAGCCGGTGATCTACAAGGCAGGCGACAGCTTCGTCATGAAGCCGGGCTACGTCGGCGTCTGGAAGACCATCGAAACCGTGCGCAAGATCTACGTGACCGTGACGTGATGCCGATGCCCGGCCCCGATCGCCTTCCGGGTCTACGCGACGCCACCTGCTGAGCAACGTCGCCGCGGCCGATGGTCCGCTCGGCCCGCCCCTCAGCCGCAGGCCAGGATCTGCTTCATCCTCACCAGAGCCCTCATGCTCCGGCTCTGCTGAGGACCACCCCCACTCCGCTGGTCACCCCCCTGTCCCGGCTCCCGTTTCCCCACCGCCACTCACCCGGGTCACCCAGCCGACATCGCTCCGGCGACAAGGTCGTCGGGGACCCGATCCACGGCGAACACGCGCCACGCGCCCAAAGAGGCGACCGACAACACAAACGGGCAAATCTTCTGTCCGCGTTCGCCGCCCTGCACATCCCCCCCACCTGCGAGGTAAAGCCCCCGCACAGCAGGTCCCACGCGTCCCTAGATGAGGAGTTTCACCATGAGTGATTCCGTGATCGGTCGTAGAGCACTCCTGCGTGGAGCAGGCGGACTGGCCGCCTTCGCCGCTCTTCCCTCCCTCTCCGCCTGCGGCTCGGGTACCAGCCGCAGTGCTTCCACCGGCTCCGGTGGGAATGCCGGCAAGACGGTGGTCGTCCGTGACAGTGGCGGTTCCTATGGTGCGGCCATGCAGAAGGCGATCTACACGCCGTTCGAGCAGGAGACCGGCATCAAGGTCAAGGTGCTGAACCTGGACGACGCCCCGCTGCTGGCGCAGATCAAGCAGGGCCGGCCGCAGTGCGACCTCATCAACAACTCGATGATGTCCCACTTCAAGTACGTCAAGCAGGACGCGCTGGAGGCGCTGGACCCCGACCGGGTCAAGAGCCTGAAGAGCGCGAAGATCCCTGAGAACCAGATCACCGAGTATGCGATCGGGCACAGCTTCTACGGTCAGTGCATCGCGTACCGCACCGATGCCTTCGGCGGTAGGAAGCCGGAGTCGTGGGAGGACTTCTGGGACACCAAGGCGTTCAAGGGTGCCCGTGCGATGGTTCACCCCGACGGTGACCTGCCGGAGCTGGAGTTCGCGCTGCTGGCCGACGGCGTCCCGATGG
>CBFGZZ010000528.1:0-4750 GCA_965653385.1 uncultured Streptomyces sp.
CGGTACGTCCGTCGGTTCCGGCCGCGCGTCCATGGGCGGGGGCGGGCCGAACTCCCCCAGCGGCGGCGCGACCGTACCGGGCACGACGTCCCGCACCGGCTCGGGTGCCGACCCGGGCAACGCCCGCAGCCGGAAGGTGGGCGAGCTGTCCCGCTCCGGGCCCGGCAGCGGTCGTAGGACATGCGTGGGCCTGTCCCGATGGGGCTCCGGGTCCGGCGGGGGCGGCGCGGGCTGCGCTTGCGGCACCGACGGCGTCGAGGGCCCCGAGGCCTTACTGGGCGGAGCCGTCCGTACCGGCTCGGCGGTGAACTCACTGGAGCCGTCCTGTGCCACCCGCAGCGGGACGACGTAACCGATCCGCTCGTCGTGGATCGTGGCGTGCACGGGGTGGCCGCTGGCGACCGCGATGCGCTGGAGGTGGGTCAGCACGGTGCGCTGGATCTCCTCGCCCGGGACGACGGTGACGGGTACGCCGCCGATCGACGCGCCGGCCGTGCCCGGACCTACGGCGGGGACGCGCACGTCGATCGGCGCGGCCACGGGGGCCGGAGCCGCAGCGGCCGCGGCGCGTTTCTGTTCCCGCTTCATCGCGCGGCTCAGTCGAGACATCGCTTCCCTCACTCGCATGCGCCGGGAGATTCGCGGCCGACGCGTTCGGGTCCCATGGTGCCCCCTCCCGCCGTCGTGTTCCGCTTCCCCGGCGTCAACATCCGGTAGTACAGATCGGACACGTCGTACACGTACTGTCGAGTCTCTCCGGCCGCGCGCGGCGCGGGCGTCACCGGGACGTCACAGACTCGTTCCAGGAGCTTGTGCCACGTCACAGCGTTCTCATGCCTGGCTCGAAGATCAATGGCGTGGCGAGGGAGGAGGGCGGGCATGCGGAGTGACATGCACGTGCAGCAGGGGCGGTCCGAGCCGGGGCCGGAGATCTGGATCCGCGGGCCGGTGCCCTTGCCCGAGGAGCCCTCGCTCTCCCCCGCCACCGCCACGCCCCGGCGCTTCTCCTGGGTCGGCGTGCACGGCGGCGCGGGAGTCACCACGCTCGCCACGGTCTACGGCGGCCAGGACTGCGGTCGCTCCTGGCCCGGCCCCGCCGATCCGCGGTCGGTGCTGCTCGTGGCCCGCACACATGCGGCCGGGCTGGCCGCCGCCCTGGGTGCCCTTGAGGTCTTCCGGCGCGGTGAGGCTCCGCACGGGCTCGATCTCGACGCCGTCGTCCTGGTCGCGGACGCGCCGGGCCGGCTGCCACGGCCGCTCGCCGAGCACGTCAAGGTGATCGAGTCGGTCATCGATGTGTACCGGGTGCCGTGGGTGCCCGCCTGGCGGCTCGGCGAGCTGGGCGGGCAACGGCCACGGGAGGCGGCGGCGTTGGCCCGGCTGACGGGGCACTCCCGCTGAGCCCGGCCCCTGCCGAACCGTCGGCCACCGAGATCGCCTCAGCCGTACGCTCGCGGACCCTTCGCGCCGTCGATGTCGTCGCGGCGGCCCTCGAACGCATCGAACGGGCCGACCCCGTCCTGTCCGCGTTCATCGAGGTGTGGGGTGAGGAGGCGCTGCGGCGGGCCCGGGACGTGGACGCACGGGTCGAAGCGGGCGAGCGGCTGCCGTTGGCCGGAGTGCCGATCGGGGTCAAGGGGCGGCGTGGGCTGCGGACAGCCGGCCCACTGCTCGCGGCGGGGTGCGTGGCGGTCGGGGCGACGTCCGTTCCGGGGCCGGGAACTCCCTGGCAGACCTGGGGACTCGGCCGATACGGCCCTACGGCCAACCCCTGGCGGCCCGACCGCACGCCGGGCGGCTCCTCAGCGGGGTCGGCGGCTGCGGTGGCGGCGGGTCTGGTACCGCTCGCGACCGGCAGCGACGGGGCCGGGTCGGTGCGGATCCCGGCGGCGTGGTGCGGTGTCGTCGGGCTGAAGGCCGGCAACGGGCGGTTGCCGTCGGCCGACCGTACGGGACTCATGGCGCCGGGTGTGCTCGCGCGGTGCGTGGGGGACGTGGCGGCGTACTGGGAGGTGATGACGGGGGGTGGCGGGGCGCGGGGTGGCGCGCTGCCTGGTGCGGGCGGGCAGGGCGGGCAGGTCGACGGCCCTGACGGGCAGGTCGGCGAGCACGACGGACCGGTCGGCGGCCACGTCAGGCGAGTCGGCGAGCTTGGCACGTCGGTCGGCGCGCACCGCGGGCCGGTCGGCGGGGGCGATGTCCCGACCGCCGTATGGTCCGCCGACCTCGGCTTCGACTCGCCCGACCCGGACGTCGTCGCGGTCGCGCACGCCACGGCCGTACGGCTGGCCGAATCCGGCGCGATACGGCTCGTACGGCCCCGGACGACGCTCCGTCTCGACGACCCGGCCCCGGCATGGCTCGCCCTACGCGCCCCGGATGCCGCCCCTCGGCTCCCCGATGCACAGCGGATCCGGGCCGCGAACGACAGCCGTCTGGCCGACCTCTTCGCCGGGACCCAGCTGCTGCTGACGCCGACGGCCCCCACCCCGCCGCACGGCCACGACGGTCCCGGCGACCGGTACTCCACCGCGCTTACCTGGGCGTTCAACCTGAGTGGGCATCCGGCGATCAGCATTCCGGCGGGGCTGGACAGCGATGGCTGTCCGGTCGGGCTCCAGTTGGTGGCGGCCCACGGGGCGGAATCGCTGCTGCTCGCAGTGGCGGCAGCCGCCGAGCGGCATACGGGCCCCTGGACATCTACATGCGTACGCATATAATGCACGTGCGATTAATTGTCGTACGCCGACCAATGTGCCCCGTGCCGGGGCCGTCCGTTTGGGGGACCCATGACCCGCCGCTTCTTGTTCGTCCTCGGCAGCAGCCGTCCCGACGGCAACACCGAGTTGCTGGCACGCAGGGCCGCCGAGCAGCTGCCCGAGACCGTCGAACAGCAGTGGATCGACCTGGCCACGCATCCGCTGCCCGACTTCGAGGACCTGCGCCACGACAGTGACCATGTGCGCCCGACGCAGGGGAACGTCGCGCTGCTCCTCGACGCCACCCTCGCGGCGACGGACGTGGTGATCGCCTCGCCGCTGTACTGGTACTCGGTGTCCGGCCACGTCAAGCGCTACCTCGACTACTGGTCGGGCTGGCTGCGCACCCCCGGCCTCGACTTCAAGGCGACCATGGCCGGGCGCACCCTGTGGGGCGTCACAGCGCTCGCGCACGAGGAGCAGGAGGTCGCCGACCCGTTGGTCGGGACGCTCAACAACTCGGCCGCGTACATGGGGATGCACTTCGGCGGCGTCCTCCTCGGCAACGGCAGCAAGCCCGGCGACGTGCTCCGTGACCACGAGGCCCTTGCCCACGCGAAGACGTTCTTCGCCCGGGAGGCCCCGCTCGCCCGCTTCCCGTACGAGACCGACTGACCGACGGCGACCACGGGGACCGACGCCGGCCTCGTGACTGGCACCGGCCTCGTGACAGCCCCCTAGGCGGTGATGTCCTTCGTCGTGAACCTCGCCCACGCCGCCGAACCGAACACCGCCGCGTAGAGGGCCTGTACGCCGAGGTTCTTGACCAGGTCGTCCCAGTAGACGGGTTCGCGCATGAGGTCGGCGAAGGACAGCCAGTAGTGGGAGAAGAAGTACGGCTGGACAGCGTGGAGCTGGGGTATCTGGTCGAGGATCTGGACGGTGATCAACAGGCCGACGGTCGTCGCCATCGCCGCGATCCCGCTGTTGGTCAGCGTGGAGACGAACAGGCCGAGCGCCGCCACGCCGATCAGTGACGCGGCCACGACCAGGGCGATCAGCAGGGCTCTGCCGAGGCCCTCCGCGAAGCTGATCCGGGTGCCGGAGATCGTCGTCAGATCACCGAGCGGGAAGAGCAGCGCCCCGACGGTGAGCGCCGAGACCGCGACCACGAGGGTGGCCACCAGGCAGAACGTCATCGTGGTCGCGTACTTGGTGAGGAGCAGGCGGGTGCGGCCGGCGGGGGCGACGAGGAGATAGCGCAGGGTGCCCGCGTTCGCCTCGCCCGCAATCGCGTCGCCCGCGATGACGCCGATGGCCATCGGCAGGAAGAACGGAAGTGTCGCGGCCAGTGCGGTGAAGACCAGGAACAGGCCGTTGTTGGTGATCTGCGAGATGAACGCCGGGCCGCCGCCCTGCGGTCCGCCGCCTCCCATCGACGCACCGTCGCTGGTCTCGATCTTCACGGCGATCCCGACCAGGATCGGCACGGCGGCGAGGACGGCGAGCAGTGCGAGGGTGCGCCAACGACGGAAAGTGGTGAGCAGTTCGCTGCGGAGGAGGCCGAAGGTCCACAGAGGGCTGACCTTCCGGGCCCCTTCGCTCGCGCCGGCCTGCCGGACGACCTCAGCCTGCGACATCGAACCCCTCCCCCGTGAGGGCCACGAACGCGTCCTCCAGGGAGGCCCGTTCGACGCCGAAGCCCCGCACCCGGACCCCGGCGGTCACCAACGCCGCGTTGACGTCGGCGAGATCGCGGTCCGGGGGTTCGGCGCGCACCCGGTCCTCGGTGATGACGACATCGCCGGCCCCCTGCTCCTTCAGCACCCGCGCCGCGTCCGCGGTGTCGGGGGTGGTCACGACGAGCCGGCCGCGGTTTCCGGCCGCCAGCTCCGCCACCGCGCCCTGGGTGATCAGCCGGCCCTGGGCCATCACGGCCGCGTGGGTGCAGACCTGCTCGATCTCGTCGAGGAGGTGGGAGGAGAGGAAGACGGTCGTGCCGTCGGAGGCCAACTCCCTTATGAGGGCACGGATCTCGCGCATGCCCTGCG
>CBFGZZ010000529.1:0-4693 GCA_965653385.1 uncultured Streptomyces sp.
CGGCGCGGTGTACGCGGGCGGCGCCCTCGGCACCGTCTTCGTGACGCTCGCTGCGGTCGCCCTCGTCGGGGCGGTCACGGCGGGGGGTGGCCGCGGAGGAGACGGCCGGGCGGCGGCTGGAGGACGTGGCGCCGTAGCGTGTCCGTCAGTACAGGTGTCCGTATAGATTCCTGTATGGATCCGAAAAATGCCCCATAATGCCTCAGAGGAGACACCTTGTGAGTAACCCTGCCGACGAGCTCGACCACGGGACCCTACGGCCCGACCGCACAGGTCAGGCCGAGGCCTTCGACGCCATCGGCGAGCGTTACGACGAGGCCTTCCCGCACAAGGAAGGGCAGGTCGCGGCAGCCGAATGGCTCATCGGGTCGCTGCCGGCCGGATCCCGGGCGCTGGACCTCGGGTGCGGCACCGGGCTCCCGACCGCGGGCCAGCTGGCGGCGGCCGGCGTCGAGGTCGTCGGGGTGGATCTGTCGGACGGGATGGTCACGCTGGCCCGCGCCAACGTGCCCGGCGGGGTGTTCCACCAGGCGGACATCGCCGATCTGCGGCCCGGCGGGGCGCTGGACCTCGGCCGCTTCGACGCGGTGACCGCCTTCTTCTCCCTGCTCATGCTGCCGCGCGACGAGATTCCCGTCGCCCTGCGGACCATCCGCCATCTGCTGGTCCCGCAGGGCCTTCTCGCGCTGTCGATGGTGGAGGCCGACGTGGACGACTTCGAGATCCCGTTCCTCGGCAACAGCATCCGCGTCTCCGGCTATCTGCGGGACGAGCTGCGCGAGGTGGTCGAGGCGGCGGACTTCGAGATCCTTGACGAGTCCTCGTACAGCTACGCCCCGGCGGCCGCCGACATCCAGCCCGAGGTGCAGATCTTCCTGCGGTGCAGGCGGCACGCCTGACGACTGCCGATCCGTCCGCTCCCGCGCGGGCCGCACGGCCGGAAGGACAGGGATGACGAAGCAGCCCGGGGCCGGTGAGGACATCCGGGGACAGACGCCCGGCGTGCGCGAACGTGCCGCGCTCGCCTGCCGGCCGCAGCAGCCCGGCCCGTCGCCCCGGCCCGCGGAAGCCGTTCGTGGATCCCCGCGCGGCGACGGTCCCGCCGTCGCTGAACCGCAGACCGACAGGCTCCGGTACCTCGACGCGGCGACCCGCCGGATCGCGCGCGGCATGGACCTCGACGAGACCCTCGACGAGCTGTGCCGGGCGGCTGTCCCGGCCTTCGCCGACACGGCGTTCGTCCATCTGTACGCCCCGCTCCCGGTCGGCGACGAGACCGGCGCCGCCCCCGGCATACTGCGCCTGCACACCGTGGACCGCGCACCGCCCCGGGACCCCGCCCCGCGGGGCTGCGGACCTCCCCCGCCCGGCACCGGCCCGGCCCGGGCGGCGGACACCGTACGCCCCGCCGGCGACGGACCGCTCGCCGCTCTGCTGCGGGACGGGCGGCCGGTGCTGGGACACACCCGGGGCGCCGCGGCCGCGGCGGCCGAGCTGCTGGGTACGGCGAACGTGCCGCCGGCGGGACCGTCCGGACGGCGGCTCGTCATCGCCCCGCTGCACGGCCGCAGCCATGTCCTGGGCAGCGTCGTCCTCGTGCGCGACCCGGGCCGGCCGAACTTCACCGGCGACGACCTGCTCGTGGCCTCGCAGCTCGCCACGCACACCGCACTCGGGCTGGAGAAGGCGATGCTGTACGAGCGGGAGGCGTCCGTCGCGGACGCGTTGCAGCGCACGATGCTCCCGCCGTCCCTCCCGGAGCCGCCCGGCGTGCGACTGGCCAGCCGCTATCTGCCGTCCTCGCGGACCGCGCAGGTCGGCGGCGACTGGTACGACGCGATCCCCCTGCCCGGCAACCGCATCGCTCTGGTCATCGGCGATGTGATGGGCCACTCCATGACGTCGGCCGCGATCATGGGTCAGCTGCGCACCAGCGTGCAGACCCTGGCCGGGCTCGACCTGCCCCCGGACGAGGTCCTCCACCACCTCGACGAACAGGCGGCCCGGCTCGGCAGCGAGCACACGGCGACCTGCCTGTACGCCCTGTACGACCCCGTGCAGCACCGGCTGCTGCTGTCCAACGCGGGCCATCTGCCGCCGGTGCTGCTGCGTCCCGACGGCGGCGTGGAGGTCCTCCAGGTCCCGCCCGGGACGCCGATCGGCGTCGGCAGCGGCGGATTCGAGTCCGTGGAGACCCACGCGCCGGCCGGGGCCGCGCTGCTGCTGTACACCGACGGCCTGGTCGAGTCCCGTGACTCGGACGTCCTGACCGGGGTGGAGCGCCTGTGCGCACGGCTGCGCGCCGCCGCCTCCGGCGCCACGCCGCTCGCCTTGGAGACACTGTGCGACGAGGCCCTCGGCACGCTCGGCCCGGACGGCCGGGACGACGATGTCGCGCTGCTCGCCGCCCGCTTCGAGGGTCTGCTGCCGGAGACCGTCGCCTACTGGTACATGGCGCCTCGCCCGCAGACCGCCGGCCAGGCCCGGCGGCTGACCCGCAGAACGCTCGGCCACTGGGGGCTGGACTCGATCGTGGAGACCACCGAGCTCATGGTCAGCGAGGTGGTGGCCAACGCCGTACGGTTCGCGTCCCGGCCGATCACGCTGCGGCTGCTCTGCACGGACGTACTGCGCTGCGAAGTGGGTGACGACTCCCCCGTGGTGCCGAGGATGCGGCACGCGCGGCTGAGCGACGAGGGCGGCCGCGGGTTGTTCCTGGTCGACCAGCTGGCCCAGCGCTGGGGCGCGACGAGGGTGAGCACGGGCAAGATCGTCTGGTTCGAGCAGCCCCTGCCCGGCCCACCCCCGGACCGGTGAGTCAGCCGGCGCAGCAGTCCCCGTGGGCGGCCGCCCGGGTGGTCGTGTCGAGTCGGCAGAAGCAGGAGGCCTCGATCGGTACGTCCGCCAGCGCGGCGGCCAGACGCAGCTGCTGGGCCAGCATCTGTGCCTCCCCCGTCCGGCCAAGGCGCATCAGGCACTCGTGCAGTCCGTGCAGGGACCAGACGTTCCCGGGGTGCTGCAGCGGGCGCGGGAGAGTGCCGTCGAGGCCCAGGTCGGCCCGGTAGACCGCTTCCGCCTCCTCGACGCGTCCCTGTTCGAGCAGGAGGGCGCCATAGGCGTGCCGGGTGGGCTGCATCCAGCCCCACGGCTCGTCGTAGGGGAGGTTGTCGTCCAGGTCGATGGAGCGTTCCAGGGCGGCGAAGGCGGCGTCGTGGTTGCCCTTGCGGTACTCCAGTTCGCCGTCGAGCATCGCCGAGGCGATGGCGAGGATGTCGGCGCAGGTGTTGTTGAAGAGCATGCGGGTCTCGGGGACCCGGGCGACGGCCGCGTGGAAGAGCCGGCGTTCGGCGTCGGCCTCGGGGACGCGGTGGGTGGCGGAGAGGGCGACGCCCCGGGCGTAGTGGAGCATCGCCGTCGTCATGCAGTACAGCTCGGGGTCGGCGGGCATCGGCAGGTCCAGGATGCCGTCCCAGCGGCCGAAGCGGATCAGGACGTGCACCCGCATGGCGAGGAACGCCTCCAGCCAGTCGGCCATGGGCGGGCTCGGCACGCGCAGCAGGTCTTCCGGGATGGACGCCTCCAGTTGCGCCGCGGTGTCCAGGGCGACCTGGCTCTGGCCGAGGAACATCGCGCCGTAGATCTTGAAGTGGTAGTTGTGCGAGCGGTACAGGGTGTAGAAGTTCATCGCCCCGGCCCGGGCGTGGTACTTCTCGTCGGCCGCGATCGCCGCGGTGTTGTCGGAGACCACCCGTCGGTAGTCGCCGCACAGCACCTCCAGGTGCGAGGGCATGTGCAGCAGGTGCCCGGCGTCCGGAACCAGGCCGCGCAGCCGGTCCGCGACGGCCAGGGCCGCCTCGGGGGTCGGGGACATCTCCATCAGGTGGATGTACATGTGGACCACCCCCGTGTGCTCGCGTCCCGCGTCGGTGGCCAGAGCACGGTCGAGGACGGCCTTGGCCTCCGCGGTACGGGCGCCCTCGGCCGGTTCGCCCGTCCTCAGGTCCCACAGCTGCCAGGGCGTGAGGTTCATCAGGGCGTCGGCGTACAGGGTCGCGATGTCCGGGTCGTCCGGGGCGTGCTCGTAGACCGTGCGCATGCTGTCGGCGTAGGGGGCGTTCCAGACCGAGCAGTCCTCGACGGCCTTCGCCTGCGGGTAGCGGGCGCGCAGTGCGGCGATCAGAGCCTGTTCCACCGGGGTGGCGGCCGCCGCCTTCTCGTGCGCCAGCTCCACGGCGGCGTGGGTGCGGTCGACGGTGCGGACGAGGTCCTGTTCGTCGAAGAACTCCCAGGGTTTGTTGTAGTTCGGGCCGAGTGCGTAGGCGATGCCCCAGTGGGCCATGGCGCAGTCCGGATCGGCCTGCGCTGCGGCCTCGAAGCAGGCGACGGCCTCCTCGTGGTGGAAGGCGTACGTCCACGTCAGACCGCGGTCGAACCAGAGCTGCGCCTGGGCGGAGGACGTGGTCACGGAGCGGGTGTAGGTGCCGAGGTCGTAGTACTCCATGGTCGGTCTCCTGCCTGTGCTGCGCCCGGCGGTCAGTTCCCGAGTCTTCCCGAGGAGCTCGGGTCTCGCACCGACAACGGGGCGGGCCCGTGCGCGGTTTCGGGCCGGGCGTCCCGGCGCCGGAGAATTCAGACGGTGCCTCGCACCCGGGGCGCTTTTCGGACCGGGGCCGCCGGCGCGCGCCGGCGCCGC
>CBFGZZ010000530.1:0-4679 GCA_965653385.1 uncultured Streptomyces sp.
CCTCACCACCGCCCTCACCGCACTCCACACCCAAGGCCACCCACCCACCTGGAACGATCGCCGCCCGTTCGTCGCCCTGCCCACCTACCCCTTCCAGCACCGCACGTACTGGCTCAACCCTCCGCGCACCTCCGGGAACGCCACCGACATCGGACTCGGCGTCTCCGGTCACCCGCTGCTCGGCTCGGCGACGGACCTGCCCGGCGGGGGGCACCTCTTCACTGGCCGGCTGTCGCGCGAGTCCCTGGGCGTACTCGCCGAGCACGTCTTCATGGAGCGAGTCGTCCTCCCGGGCGGGACCTACGTGGATCTGGCGGCCCATGCCGCCGAGCACGTGGGGAGCGAAGGGATCGATGAACTCGTCCTGCTCGCGCCGCTCTCCATCGATGATTCGGGTGCCCGGCAGCTTCAGGTGTGTCTCGGCGGGGCCGAGCCCGACGGCAGGCGGTCGCTGACCATCCGTACCCGGTCGGAGGCGGACAGAGAAGGAGCGGAGGACGGCTGGGTCACTCACGCCACCGGGTATCTGGCGCCACCCGCACGCGAGGCCGCGTCCTCCGCCGCCGCGCTGACGTCGTGGCCCCCTGCCGGGGCCGAGGCCGTCGACGTGGACGGTCTCTACGACGAGCTCGCCGCACAGGGGTTCGACCTGGGCCCTGCTTTTCAGGGGTTGACCGCCGTCTGGCGGCACGAGGGCGACGGGTGTGTCCATGCCGAAGTCGACCTTCCCGCAGGGCCGTTGGAGGGGGCAGGCCGGACGGCCACGTCCGGCGGTGCCCTCCATCCGGCACTGCTGGAGTCCGCCGTCCATGCGGCTGGCCTACTGGGCGCGACGGGCCCCGGCTGCACCGCTCGGGCAGCCGTGTCGTGGGGCGGGATCACGCTGTACGACGCCGCCTCGGCCGTCACGTCCGTGCGTGTCCGCGTGGCCCCCCTGGACAACGAAGCGGGCACGGTGTCCCTGACCGTCGCCGACACCTCCGGTGTCCCCCTGGCCTCGGTGGAGCGGCTGGCGCTCGTGCCGTTCACACCGGAGCTGCTGAACGCCTCCCGCCGCCGGCCGCTGTTCGGGGTGGAGTGGCCGCTCGTGCCGTCGGCGACGGCGGCGGGTGCGGTGGCCCCGGCCGCGTACGCGGTTCTGGGCCCCGATCCGCTGGGCTTCGTCACCGGGCTCACGGACAGCGGGCTCACTGTCGAGCGGTACGCGGATCGGCGGGAGCTGGACGCGGCCGTCGCGGCTGCTGCCGTCCCGCCCGCGTACACGCTGCTCATCTGCGACTCCGGCTCCGGCTCCGGCTCCGGTACCAGTACCGGTGACGCGGTGGCCGAGCGTACGCGTGCCGCGGCCGACCGGCTGATGTCATCGGTTCAGGACTGGCTCGCCGCCGATCGCCCTCAGGCGGGCCGACTGGTCGTCGTCACACGGGGCGCCGTAACCATCGAGGGGGACGGTGTACCCCCCGATGTGACGGTCGCTCCCGCGTGGGGACTGGTGCGGACGGCCCAAGCCGAGCACCCCGGGCAACTCGTACTCCTCGACATCGACACTGACGAGGCGTCACTCCGTACGGTGGCGGCGGCGCTGGAGACCGGTGAACCGCAGCTCGCCGTGCGGAAGGGACACATCCACGTTCCCCGGCTCGCCCGTACGAACTCGGGCCGGGGCGGGGCGCGGCCGACGACCCTCGACCCGGCGGGCACGGTCCTGATCACGGGCGCCACGGGCGGTCTCGCGCGTCCGCTCGCCACTCATCTCGTCACGGAACACGGCGTACGCCATCTGCTGCTGGTCGGCCGCCGTGGTCCCGACGCTCCCGGTGCCGCCGAGCTGGTCGCGGAACTGGAGGAGTCGGGTGCCCGGGTGACCCTGGCGGCGTGTGACGTGTCCGACCGTGCGTCGCTGGCGTCCCTTCTCGCCGACATACCCGCGGAGCATCCGCTGACCGCCGTGTTCCACGCGGCGGGTGTGGTCGACGGGGGTGTCATCACCGCGCTCGACTCGGCGCGCCTGGCCGCTGTGCTGCGTCCGAAGGTGGACGCGGCCTGGAACCTGCACGAGCTCACGGCGCCGCTCGGGTTGTCCGCGTTCGTGCTGTTCTCCTCGCTCGCCGGCGTCCTCGGCAGCCCCGGCCAGGCGAACTACGGTGCCGGCAACGCCTTCCTCGACGCGCTGGCCGAGCACCGGCACGCTCAGGGGCTGCCGGCCCTGTCCCTCACCTGGGGTCTGTGGGCGGACGAGGGTGGCATGAGCGAGCGGCTGAGCCGCGCGGATCTCGTCCGTATGACACGGTCGGGCATCGCGCCGCTGTCGACAGGGGCGGCCCTGGACATGCTGGACGCCGCGCTGGGGCTCGGGCTGCCGGTGGCCGCCCCGACAGAGCTCGACATGGCCGGGCTGCGTGGGCAGGCCGCCGCCGGCACACTGCCGCCGCTGCTACGCGGTCTGGTCCGTACGCGTGCCGCGCGGCGCGGCGACGGACCCGGCTCGTCGTTCGCGGCCCGCATGGCCGGGCTGGACGCCGCGCAGCGGGAGCAGGCCGTGTCGGAACTCGTCCGTGCGCAGGTCGCGGCGGTTCTGGGGCACAGCTCCGCCGACGCCGTGGATCCGGAGCGGGCCTTCAAGGACCTCGGCTTCGAATCCGTCACGGCGGTCGAGCTGCGGAACCGGCTGATGGCCACGACCGGGCTACGGCTGCCCGCCACGGTGGTCTTCGACCACCCGACGGTCACCGACCTGGCGAAGCGTCTTCTTCTCCTACTCGCTCCTCAGGGCCGGACCGCGCCGCTGCCCGTGCTGGAGGAGCTCGACCGACTCGAACATGCGCTTCGTGCGCTGCCGCCGGCCGGGGACGCCGGTGCCGGTGCGGACCGGTCGGCCATCGGCGACCGGCTGCGGGACATCCTCTGGCGGTTCGACAGCGCCACGGCCGGCCCGCAGGGCGCCCCGGCCACGGCCGACGATCTCGAATCGGCCACCGACGAGGACCTCTTCGAGGCGCTCGACAACGAGCTGGGGTCGCTCTGAATCCCGTAGGCACGCCTGAATTCCGTCGTACCAGAAGGTGGCTTGCATCATGAACGAGCAGAAGCTGCGGGACTATCTCAAGCGGGCTACCGCCGATCTGCGCCAGGCCAAACAGCGGCTGAGGGACCTCTCCGCCAAGGAGAGCGAGCCCATCGCCGTCGTGGCGGCGGGCTGCCGCTTCCCCGGAGGCGTCGGCAGCCCGGCCGAGCTGTGGCAGCTGGTCGCGGAGGGCCGCGCGGCGGTCTCCGAGTTCCCGGACGACCGCGGCTGGGACCTCGCGTCCCTCTTCGACGACGACCCGGACTCCGCGGGCACGTCATACGCGCGGCACGGGTCGTTCCTGGACGACGTGGCGGGCTTCGACGCCGAGTTCTTCGGGATCAGTCCGCGCGAGGCCCTGGCGATGGATCCGCAGCAGCGGCTGCTGCTGGAGACCGGGTGGCAGGTGTTCGAGCGTGCCGGGATCGATCCACGGTCACTGCGGGGCTCCCGGACCGGGGTCTTCGCGGGTACGAACGGTCAGGACTACCTGAGCCGGGGCACGAGCCTGCCCGAGGGGGTCGAGGGCTACCTGGGCACCGGTGTGTCCGCGAGCGTGCTGTCGGGCCGTGTCGCCTACACCTTCGGGCTGGAGGGTCCCGCGGTCACCGTCGACACGGCTTGCTCCTCGTCACTGGTCTCCCTGCACCTGGCGGCCCAGGCTCTGCGCAGCGGAGAGTGCGAGCTGGCCCTCGCCGGCGGTGTCACCGTGCTGTCCACGCCCGGCGTCTTCCTGGAGTTCAGCAGGCAGCGCGGACTGGCGCGGGACGGGCGCTGCAAGTCGTTCGCGGCCGCCGCGGACGGCACGGCGATGGGTGAGGGCGTCGGGCTGGTCCTGCTCGAAAGGTTGTCGGACGCGCGCCGCAACGGTCACCCCGTGCTCGCCCTCATCCGGGGCAGTGCCGTCAATCAGGACGGTGCCAGCAACGGACTGACCGCGCCGAACGGTCCCGCGCAGGAGCAGGTCATCACGGACGCCCTGGCCCATGCCCGGCTCACCGCCGACCAGGTCGACGCAGTGGAGGCGCACGGCACGGGGACGACGCTCGGCGACCCCATCGAGGCGCACGCGTTGCTGGCCACGTACGGCCGCGACCGTGGCCCGGAGCAGCCGCTGTGGCTGGGGTCCGTCAAGTCGAACATCGGGCACACCCAGGCGGCGGCGGGTGTCGCGGGCGTCATCAAGATGGTGGAGGCCATTCGTCACGGGGTGCTGCCCAAGACCCTCCACGTCGACGCGCCTTCGCCCCACATCGACTGGGCCTCGGGTGCGGTTTCCCTGCTCACCGAGACCGTGCCGTGGCCGGAGACGGGGCGGCCGCGCCGCGCCGGGGTGTCATCGTTCGGGATCAGCGGTACGAATGCCCACCTGATCCTGGAGGCACCGCCGGCCGAGGAACCGCACGGGGCGTCCCCCGTCGGCGGGCCGCGGGTGGCGCCGTGGCTGCTCTCGGCCGGTGACGACGCGGCACTGCGTGAGCAGGCCGTACGGCTTCAGGCGTACGTGGAGGGCAGGCCGAGCCTCGACCTCACGGCCGCGGCGCGCGTGTTGGCGGTCGGCCGCGCCCACCACACCCACCGGGCGGGCGTCATCGCCACCGACCGCGAGGCCCTG
>CBFGZZ010000531.1:0-4677 GCA_965653385.1 uncultured Streptomyces sp.
GACGCAGAATCGGGTCCTTCGCCTCCCAGGCCTGACGCTCCTCGTCACCCCGGTAGCGGGTGGGGTCGTCGGACGTGGTGTGGGCGCCCATGCGGTACGTGTACGCCTCGACCAGCGTCGGACCCTCGCCGCCGCGGGCACGCTCCAGCGCCCACTTCGTCACGGCCAGACAGGCCAGCACGTCGTTGCCGTCGACACGGACGCCGGGGAAGCCGAAACCCTGCGCCCGCTGATAGAGCGGCACCCGGGTCTGCTTCTCCGTCGGCTCCGAGATCGCCCACTGGTTGTTCTGGCAGAAGAACACCACCGGCGCGTTGTGAACGGCGGCGAACGTAAACGCCTCGGCGACATCGCCCTGGCTGGTCGCGCCGTCACCGAAGTAGGCGGCGACCGCCGAGTCCGCGCCGTCCTTGGCCACCCCCATCGCGTAGCCGGTGGCGTGCAGCGTCTGGGAGCCGATGACGATGGTGTAGAGGTGGAAGTTGTTGCTGCTCGGGTCCCAGCCGCCGTGGTCCACGCCCCGGAACTGGGCCATCAGCGCGGCCGGTTCGACGCCGCGGCACCAGGCGACGCCGTGCTCGCGGTACGTGGTGAAGACGTAGTCGTCGTCTCGCAGGGCGCGGCCGGAGCCGATCTGGGCGGCCTCCTGGCCGAGCAGCGACGGCCACAGGCCCAGCTCGCCCTGGCGCTGCAGGGAGGTGGCCTCGGCGTCGAAGCGCCGGGTGAGCACCATGTCGCGGTAGAGGCCGCGCAGGTCAGCGGCGGTCACATCGGCCGTGAAGCCGTCGTACTCCGCGTTCCTGATCCGCTCACCCCGCGGGGTGAGCAGTTGTACGGCCCGCGGTTCGCTCCCGGGGCACGCCGGCGCTGTCATCTCGTTGGCTCCTTCGGCTGTCGATCGCCACTCGCGCGCTGTGCGCTCCCGGTGGCCGGCGCGTCCGTCCGCGCAGTCGGTCGTGAAGGGCCCGGCCGGCGTGTCGCTCGTGGCGATCCGCAGGGGAGCCGGCCGGGCCTGTCGGGCACGGGATCGCCGCCCTGCCATGCCTACCAAGGCGGCCCGCCGGTGCGGGAGGCCTGGATGGCCCGCCCGAGCGGGCCGGTCACCCGGTCACCGCCCGGGGGCATCGGGGGCGTCGATGTGCCAGCCCGGACGGCGTTGTCCGGGGGCCCGAGCACCCGTGACAGTGGGCACTTCGAGCCGGTACGCCGATCAAGGGAGTGTCCTGGTGGACGTAGCGGACCGGCACCGACGACAGCGACGGAGAAGCGATGCTCATCGCCGAGAGACTGGCCGGTCCGCTGCCCGCCTACCGGGTCCGCGTCGAGCGGGACGCCGTCCGGCGTTTCGCCGACGCCATCGGCGCGACGGACGACGTGCACCACGACAGTGCGGCGGCGAGGGCCGCCGGCCACCGCGACATCCTGGCGCCGCCCACGTACCTGTTCGGCGTCGATCTCGAACGGGGAGACGTACTGCGCCGGCTGGCCGATGCGGGCGCCGATCCGGCGTCCTGCCTCCACGTCTCACAGGAGTTCGGTTACGACTCGTCCGTCTGTGCCGGTGACACGCTGCTGCTGTCGCCGTCCTTCGCCGTGCCCTCGCTGCCCGGCCGAGGCCCCAGGGAGTTCGTGGCCCGGGAAACGGTGGTCCGTCGTCCCGACGGCGGTCGGGTGGCGTGGCTGCGCCAGGTCGTGGCGGTACAGGCGCGGGCGACGACCGGGAGCGCGGCATGACGGCGACGGACGCCTTCGCCACGTGTCCCGGTGCGGAACTGCCCGCGCTGCGGCTGCCCGCGGTCACCCCTGAGCTGGCGGCCGCGTTCGCCGTTGCGTCCGGAGACACCAACCCGATCCATCTGGACCCCGAAGCGGCGCGCGCCGCGGGGCTGCCCGGTGTGATCGCCCACGGCATGCTGACGATGGCGCTGCTGGGCCGACTGGTGACGTCATGGGCGTCCCAGGGCCGGCTGCGTGCGCTGCGGACCTCTTTCGTGGCACCGGTGCCGGGCGGTGACGCGATCACCTGCACCGGGACGGTGACCGACGTGACGCGGACCGGGGACGGGGACTGCCGGGCGGTGGTCCGGCTCGTCGCCCGCCGTTCGGACGGCAGGACGGTGGCGCGCGGTGTGGCGGAAGTGGCCGTCGACCCCGTTCCCGGGGAGGAGTTGCCCGATGCGGTCGCCTGATGTCCGCCGCTACCTCGACCGCCTGCGGATCGATCACACCGGTCGCCCCAGCGTGGAGGGGCTCAGGGCGCTGCACGCCGCGCACGTGGAGCGCGTGCCGTACGAGACGCTCGACTTCCAGTTGGGCCGTCGTACGTCCATGGCTCCGGAGTACTCGGTGGAACGTGTCCTGACGGGCCGCGGCGGTTACTGCTTCCACCTCAACGGAGCCTTCGCGCAACTGCTGACGGCGCTCGGCTACGAGGTGACGTGGCACCGCGGCGGAATCCAGGTGGACCGGGGCACGCCCGCACCGGGCGCGAACGGCAACCATCTGACCCTCACCGTGTCGGTGGGGGGTGAGACCTGGCTCGCCGACGTCGGTATGGGGGACGCCCTGCATGAGCCGTTGCCGTTGCGGGCGGGTGTGTACGAGCAGGGTCCGTTCCGGTACCGGCTCGGGCGGTCGGCGGCGGAACCGGGCGGGTGGCGCCTCGACCACCACGCGCACGGCAAGTTCGCGGGCATGGACTTCTCGACCGCGTCGGCCGCCGCGCCCGACTTCCAGGCCATGCACCGGGTGATGTCCATGTCGCCGGCCTCGGTGTTCGTGCGGATCGCCTCGGTGTACCGGCGGGACGCGGACGGTGTCGACGGCCTGTGCGGGTGTGTGCTGAGCCGCGTCGACCGCTCCGGCAGCCGAACGGTGCGCGAACTGACCTCGGCCGACGAGTGGTGGGACACCGTGGCGGGGGTGTTCGGGCTGACCCTGGACGATCTGAACGCGGAGGACCGCGCGCGCCTGTGGGACTGGCTGGTCCGCTCGCACGCGATCAGGCTCCGCCTCAGGGCGGAGCGGGAACAGTCCCCGGCCGGTGCCGCGTGACGGCCGGGGGGACCGTCGGGGGTAAGACGGATCCGTACGGCCCTGACTCCGGACGGGACGACTCCGGACGGGTCGCTGCCGACTGGGCCGAGGCCGGACGGGTCTACGACGTGCTCGGAACACCGGTCCCGGTCTGGCGGGGCCGGCTGGCCGACGAGCCGGGCGAGGAGGACCTGCGCCTGTTGTCCGCGCAGGAGTCCGTCCGCTACCGGTCGTTCCACGCCCCCGTCCTGGCCGCACGCTACGCGGGGGCGCATGCCGCGCTGCGCCGTGCTCTGGCGTCCGTGTTGCACACGGATCCCGCCGCGATCGAGTTCGGCCGTGAACCGTGCCCGGTCTGCGGTGAGCGGAAGCACGGCCGCCCGGTGATCACGTTCCCGGTCACCGGCGTGCAGTTCAGCCTGTCCCATTCGGGCCCCGACTGGCTGTGCGCGGTGGCCGACGGCACCGCGGTCGGAGCAGACGTCGAGCGCCTGCGTCGCCAGGTGCCGCCGGGACTGCACGAGGCGGTGCTCAGCCCTGCCGAGCGGTCCTATCTGACGAGCCGTCCCCCTGAGACGTGGCCGGCCGAGTTCGCCCGGTGCTGGACCCGCAAGGAGGCGGTCGTGAAGGGCAGCGGCGTCGGGGTGGCGACCGATCTGCGCCGCGTGGAGGTACGCCCGGACCGCGCGACAGCACTGGTCGGCCACCGGGGTGCCGAGGGCGGGCCGGACACCTGGGCGGTGCGGGACCTGCCCGCGGGGCCCGGCCACCGTGCGGCGGTCGCCGTGGCCGTCGTACGGCGTTGAGACGCGTTGGCCGGAGCGCGCTGCCCCGGCCGGCGGCGGGCACCGGTCAAGCGGGCTCCGGTGCGAGTATGCCCTCCTGCATCGCCCTGACCACCGCCATCGTGCGGTTGGGGCAGTTCAGCTTGGCCAGGATGTTGCTCACCAGCCGCTTCACACCGTGCTCGGAGATCACCAGACGGCGCGCCACCTGCTTGTTGCTCAGCCCTTCGGCCAGCAGCTGAAGGACCTCGAGCTCCCGGGGCGTCAGAGTGGTGCCGCGGAAGTCCTGGTCCATGGAGCGCCTCTGTCCCGCCCTGCCGAGCAGTGTCCGGGCCAGGGTGGAGGAGACGAACAGCCTGCCTTCCAGTACGTCGGTCACCGCGGCGGACAGGGTCTGTGTGTTGAGGTCCTGCTGGTCCACGAAACCCTGCCCGTGGATCTTCGCGGCGCGCTCGATGTCCTGGTCGTCGCCGCCGTCGACGAGGACCAGCAGGCGCGTCCCGAGGCTCCGCAGCTTCTCGGCGTACTCCGGCCACTGCTCACCGGCCTCCTTCGCGGCGAGGAGGACGAGATCCGGAGCGTCGGGAAGCCGGGCGACGACGTCCTCACCGGTGGCGAAACAGCGGACCGAACTCCCGTCGGCCACGGTTCGGATCATGGCCTCGATGCCATAGCGCTGGACGACGTCCTGCAGCACCACGGCGATATGGCGAGCGGTCGGATACTCGGCGTTCATGTCTCTCCCCCTGGTACCTGGATGCGTGGGCCCAGATGTGTCTCGACCTGGTGGGACGGCGTTTTGAGCCGGAAGGGGACACGGGCATCCAGTTTCCGTGTCCCCCCCAGAATAAAAAAC
>CBFGZZ010000532.1:0-4668 GCA_965653385.1 uncultured Streptomyces sp.
CTCTTCCGACTTCGGGACCGTCACGTTGTCGAAGGCGGCCGAGACCAGCTCGTGTTCTTCGTCCGAGTTGTCCTGAGCGGACTGCGGCTCGGTGTTCTCGGTGGTCTTGACGGCCTCCGGGGCCGGACGGTCCGCGCTTCGGGGTTCCGGGACCTGGGCCGTCGGGGTCGGCTGGGGTTCCGGGGTCGGGGACGGGACCGTCGGCCGGGGTTCCGGCGAAGGCGTCGTCGCACCCTCTGCTTCGGCGGTACGCCCCTTGCGTGACCGGCCGAACGCGTTCCGCAGGAGAGTGAGAATGCCCATGTGCGCAACCCTTCGCATGAGTTGATGCCCGTAGATCCCTGGCCAGGACGGACACGTAAGGTTAGCGGCCCCGGATGGCGATCTTGGGGAGGGGCTGGCACCTGAGCCCCTTGTCCGTCAAGGGCTCATCACGCCGAGTCCGGGACGGTGCCCAACTTCGGTACCGCTACCTCTGGTTCACTTTTAGTTCATGCGGTCGCCCCGCTCCCGCACAGACGTGCCCCTAGCGTCCCCCACGCTGCACTCAAGGGGAAGCAAGGGGAGAACAAGACACCATGCGCATTCCGTTGCCGATCATCAGAACGAACAGTGACTCGCACCCGGGCGGGCGGGCCGCCCTGACCTGCCGGTTCCGGTGTGGTGACGCGTGTTTCCACGAGGTGCCCAACACCACCACGAACCCGTACGTCGGTGACGTCATCACCGAAGCCGTCAGCCGCCGCACCACGCTGCGCGCCGCCGCCGTCGTCACCGCGGCCGCCGCCGTGAGCGGCACTGTCACCGTGGCCGCGCCGAAGGCGGATGCCGCCGAGGCCGCCGGGGTGTCCGAAAGGACCGGGTCCTCCCGGGGTGCGCGCGGTCTGCGCTTCAACCCCGTCGCGCCGAACACCGCCGATACCGTGACGATTCCGGACGGTTACGCGCAGAACATCGTCATCCGCTGGGGCGAGCCCATCCTGCGGGGCGCCCCCGCGTTCGACCCGGAGAACCAGACCGCCGAGGCCCAGGCGAAGCAGTTCGGCTACAACAATGACTTCCTCGCGCTGCTTCCGCTGCCTGGTGAGCGCCACCGGCAGGTTCTCGTCGCCAATCACGAGTACACCGATGAAGTGCTCATGTTCCGCGGGTACGACGCCGACAACCCGACCAAGCAGCAGGTCGAGGTCGCCTGGGCCGCTCACGGGCTCTCCGCTGTCGTGGTCGAGGGGGACCGCAGGAGTGGGAAGCTGACCGTCGTGCCCCGGCATCCGCTCAACCGCCGCGTCACCGCCACCAGCGAGTTCGAGGTCACCGGGCCCGCCGCCGGGTCCGACCTGCTCAAGACCTCCGCCGACCCGACCGGCACCAAGGTCCTCGGCACGCTCAACAACTGCTCCGGTGGCGTCACCCCGTGGGGCACCACGCTCCACGGCGAGGAGAACTTCAACCAGTACTTCGCGGGCGCCACCCGTGCGACCGACAAGCGGTACGGGCTCGGGACCGGTGCGAGCGAGCGTAAGTGGGAGCGGTTCGACAAGCGGTTCGACGTCGCGCAGGAGCCGAACGAGCCGCACCGCTTCGGGTACGTCGTCGAGCTCGACCCGTACGACCCCGCCTCCAAGCCGCGCAAGCACACCGCGCTCGGCCGCTTCAAGCACGAGGGGGCCACGGTTCGGCTGACCGAGGACGGGCGTCCCGTCGTCTACTCCGGTGACGACGAGCGCTTCGACTACTTCTACAAGTTCATCGGCAGCAAGCGGATGCGGAAGGGGTCGAGCCGGGCCGTGCGGGAGCACAACCTCTCCCTGCTCGACGAGGGGACGCTCTACGTCGCCAAGCTCACCGGGGACTCGCCCGCCATCGAGATCGACGGCACCGGCAGGCTTCCCGCCGACGGTGAGTTCGACGGCAGCGGTGAGTGGATCCCGCTGGCCACCGCCACCGCCGACGGCGCCGTCTCGCACGTGGAGGGGATGACCGCGGACGAGGTGTTCGTGTTCACGCGTCTCGCCGGTGACAAGGTCGGCGCGACGAAGATGGACCGGCCCGAGGACATCGAGCCCAACCCGCACACCGGCAAGGTGTACGTCGCCCTCACCAACAACACCAACCGCGGTGTCGGGTCGAATGCCAAGGCCGACGAGGCCAACCCGCGCAACGCCAACAAGCACGGCCAGGTCCTGGAGCTGACCGAGCGCTGGAACCGCGCCGACAGCAAGAAGTTCGCCTGGACGCTGTTCCTGGTCGCGGGCGACCCGGACGACCCGGCGACCTACTTCGCCGGGTTCCCGAAGGAGGACGTCTCCCCGATCTCCTGCCCGGACAACGTCGCCTTCGACTCGTACGGCAACCTGTGGATCTCCACCGACGGCAACCAGCTCGGCTCGCACGACGGCCTCTTCGGTGTCGCTACGCGCGGTGAGCGCCGTGGTGAGCTGAAGCAGTTCCTGACGATGCCGAACGGTGCGGAGACCTGCGGGCCGGTGATTGAGGACCGCCGCGTGCTGGTCTCCGTGCAGCACCCGGGCGAGATCGACGGCGCGACGGCCGAGAAGCCGCTGAGCGCCTGGCCGGACGGGGAAGGGAAGATCAACCGCCCGGCGGTCGTCGCCGTCTGGCGCAAGGACGGCTGCGACATCGGCGTCTGACCCCACGGACACCGGTCACGGAGACTGATCACGGGAGTGCTGGGACCGGCGGCTGCCGCTCGCCGTCGGGTTCCAGCCATTCCCGCTCCAGCCATTCCCGGTACGCCGGCGCCTGCCGTGCCACCTCCCAGTACGCCTCCTCCAGCGCGGGATAGACCCCGTCCAGGTCCGTCTCCGTACGGGCCGCGAGGAGCAGGCGTACGCCCAGGGGGTCGCCGTGCAGGCGCCGTACCGCCATCGTGGGGCTGTCGGCGTGGGTCGGCTGGCAGACGGCGACCACCTCGCCGGTGGCGACCAGGGCGTCCGCCGTGTAGTAGTCGCCGTGCAGGACGTGGGGGCTGACGCCGGCCGCGCGGAACATCCGCTGCACCGCGTCCCACTCCCCGTCGACCGTCGGATCGACCATCCAGCGGTCGTCGGCCAGGTCGGGCAGGGTGACCTCCGTCTTCGCCGCGGCCGGATGGTCGGTCGGCAGCGACACGAACTGCGGCTCGCGCTCCATCAGCACGCGCAGGCGAAGTTCGGGTGGGATCCGCAGCGGGCAGCCCTCCACCTCGTGCACGAAGGCGACGTCCAGCTGGCCGTCGGCGACCATGCGCAGCAGGGCGTTCGGGGAGACGTTCATGTGCAGGGTCGGATCCTGGCCGTGGCCGCGCAGCCGGCGCAGCCAGCCCGCCAGGGCCTTGCTCGCCGTCGACCCGACCCGCAGCTCCGCACCGCCCACCGCGGCCGCCCTCGCCTCCGCGACCAGGGCACGCATATCGGCCACCAGCGGACGGGCCCGGCTGAGGACCAGACGGCCCAGCGGGGTGGGGCGGCAGCCGGTTCTCGCGCGTACGAACAGCGCGCCGCCCAGCTCCTGCTCGATGCGCCGCAGTTGCGTGCTGAGCGATGGCTGGGCGACACCCAACTGGCGTGCGGCCCGGTGCAGACTGCCGGTGTCCGCTATGGCGCACAGCGCGCGGAGGTGTCTCACCTCAAGGTCCATGCCCTCGCACACTAAAGCGGAACAACAGGTTTCACCAGCCGCACAAATCCCCCCGGATCCCTGCCAATTGGGGCCCCGATAGGGCGGGGCTATCACCGATTGCCATCATCACATCGGCCTCACAGGCGCCGACACTCGCCTTGACGACTCACCCCCCACCTAGGAGTCATCAATGCGTATGTCCCTGTCCGCCCGTACGGCGGTGGCAGTCAGCCTCAGTGTCGCGGCTCTCGGTCTCGGTACGGCAGCTCCGGCCACGGCGGCTCCCGCCCACGCCGGCTACGTCGCCAAGTCCGCGGAGTCCGACGCCAGTCGGGCGTTCTTCGAGGCGGTCCTGAAGTCCGTCGCCGAGAAGCGCGCCGCGAACCCGAGCGCCGCCGCCGTCACCGTCACCTACGACGCCTCCTCGGCGCCGACGTTCAGCGCGCAGATAGCCCGCAGCACCGAGATATGGAACGGCGCCGTGTCCAACGTCAAGCTCCAGCAGGGCTCGAACGCCGACTTCACCTACCGCGAGGGCAACGACCCGCGCGGTTCCTACGCCTCGACCGACGGTCACGGCAACGGCTACATCTTCCTCGACTACCAGCAGAACCAGGAGTACGACTCGACTCGCGTCACCGCGCACGAGACGGGGCATGTGCTGGGGCTGCCGGACCACTACGAGGGGCCGTGCAGTGAGCTGATGTCGGGCGGCGGGCCTGGTCCGTCCTGCACGAATTCCGTCCCGGACGCCAACGAGAGGGCCCGCGTGGACCAGCTGTGGGCCAACGGGTTCGCTGCCGCGATGGACAAGGCTCTGGAGAAGGTCGGCCGGTAGGGCTGTTTGGTTCCACCCCCCACATGGCGCGGTCGCTCCCCTGCACGGGGCGGCCGCGCCGTTTTTTGTGGACGGTCCGCCCAGCTGGGAGCTGTCCGGGCGATCATATGGCGGCGCCTCAAAGAACAGTGCTGATCCGAGCCCTCAGCCCGAACCGGCGACCAGCGCCTCGCCGAGCGGGGTGCGCCGGTAGAGCACCGACCGTCCGG
>CBFGZZ010000533.1:0-4660 GCA_965653385.1 uncultured Streptomyces sp.
CCGCTCTGCCGTTCTCGCACGGGTCGTTGTTTGCCGGTCGCCGGTATGGCGTAGCACCCAGCCTGACAAGCGTCCGTACGCCCTGTCATCGGCCGATGGTCCATGACGCCGCGACTTTGGTCGTCGCTGTCGACACCTTCGCGACCTGCATCTCCACTTGGGCACGCGAGGGGGCGCACAAACAGGACCCGGCGCCGGGCTCGTGGCCCAGACGCCGGGTATCCCATTCGGTCAACTACGTGACGGATCCATGTTGCTCAGTGGTGGCAACCGCCGCCGACGTGTTGGTACTGCCCGCCCGGGTGGCCTTCACCATTGGCCAAGTTGCCCGCAAGGCCGTTGAGCAGGCCGACCTGGCCGAGAATGCTGACGTCCAGGTCGTGAGAGTGGCAGTGCCCGTGACCGTGATCGTCGTACGCGGGCTGGGCGCTCGCTGTGCCGGTGGCTATGAGGCTGAGGGTCCCGACCATCGTGGCCGCAACAGCGGCCTTCTGAAGCTTGCGCATGTCTCCTCCTTGGGTCGAGTAGAGCGCACACCTAAAGATCCTTATTGCGCTCATTTCGGAGGCTAATCCGATATGCCCGACAGCGCTCATCGAAGCTGCCATACGGGCCACGGCCGTGAGGACCCATCAGCTTGTGCCGCTTCCCCCGAAAGGCGGCAGCGGCCCGGGGCCCGGAGTCCGCCGAGTGAGGGAGCATCCGCTCTGCCCGAGCGTGGCGTGAGGGCTACGAGTCCGTCATGCGTCGCCCCAGAAGGTCAGGGCCTTCCTGATCAGTTGCTTGGCGGCGTCCCCGTAAGCCGCTGCCTCGCTCAGGGCCTTGAACGCCTTGTCGTGGAGGGCGAGTTCGTCGGGATCGGTGATGTCCACCCCGGAGGAGACGAGTTCGCAATGGGCCCGGTCGCCCCCGTGCAGGTTGAAGCCGGGCATCGGGACCACGCTCACTTCCGCGGCTGCGGGAAGCACGCCGAGGGTGAGGGAAGACAGGTCGATGTCGCGCAGAAGCCGCTCCATTTGGCCCCGCATCACCACCGCCCCTCCGATGTTCGTGTACAGGGCCTGTTCGCCGAGGACCACCTCGTAGTGATGCTCACCGTCGTACAGCACCTGCTGACGCTCCATCCGCTTGGCAACGCCCGCCGACACGTCGTCCGGAACACCGAGAAAGTCGACGACCCGCCGCAGGATCACCGTCGCGTACGCCTCGGTCTGCAACGTCCCCCAGATCATGGTGGGCACGTACCCCTTGCCGTGCCTGGACCGGCGATACCAGTCGACGACCTCGCTCTGGATGTCTTCCGTACCGGTGGCCAGCCGCTGCTGCCACGGGATCAAACTGCTCACGGTTTCCCCCTCCGAGCCGCCCTTTCCACAGTCGAGACCGCCCGTAGCTCCAACAGGGCAATCCGGCCGGTCATGAGGACGTCGTGGTTGGCGAAGAGTGCGTCGAGCTCCAGGCGACGGCGGATGTACGCCGTCCACGTTGCGTGGGGCAGCTCGGCATGCGCGTTGACCATGCGGGCCCGGCTCGCCTGCGTGAGGATCCAGCGCGCCCGGTCCTGGTCGGCCGTACGGCCGCCAAGGTCGAGGGCCAGCCGCCACAGCGCGTCCCCGTCGCTGTGTTCGTCGACGACGGTGACGAGGCCGATGTCACCCAGGCCGCGCTGGTCGGCGGACTGAGTGGTGTAGGCGACGGTGAGGGCTTCGAGAGGGAAGACGGTCACGCGGCTCGTGGCGGTCAGCTCGGTGAGGGGCAAGGGCGGGGTCCGTTCTGGCGCATGAGGGGGCAGGGGGCGGCCCGGTGAAGGCCATCCCCCTGCCAGGGGAGGGGGCGGAAGAACGGTCAGCAGCAGGGGCCGTCGCCGCAGCAGGTGGGCGCGTTGCAGTCGGCGGCGGTACCCCACAGGCGGTCGTCCACGGCGAAGCCGGCGGCACGGATCCTGGCGACGACGTCGGTCATAAGGCCGCGGGTACGGGTCTTGCTGTTCGGCTGGTGATGCAGGAAGTAGCCGAACTGCCTCTCGCACCACTGGGCGTACCAGCCGGTGTGCAGAATGAGCGTGTGCCAGCCGGGGTCGACCAGCTCAGACGGCGCCATGGTGGAACCCTTGCCGGTCGAGCCCATGACGTAGACCAAGGCGAGGGCCTGGTCTACGACGCTGTCGGCGACGCCGCGTTCGAGACCGTATTCGTCGGCGCAGAAGGCGGCGAGCATGTCGAACTCGGCGTCGGGGACCAGGGAACGGCCGGTACTGCAATCAACGGCGGTAGCAGTGGCCTTCAACGCACTCTCTTCCATGCTGGTGTTGCCGCTATGCGAAGTTTTCAGGGGAGGCTTGTCGGTTGTGCTGAGCACGGGTTTCACCTCACAGCTGCAGAAGTAGACCTGGCGGTCGTACCAACAAGACATGCGTACGGTTGTCGTCACGTGCCGTGGCTGGTCACGGCTTCGTAGTGATCGCACAAGGCGTTCAGGACGCGGGCGATCCGCCGCGCGTAGGCGACACCGGAGCTGAGTTCGTGACGCGGGCTGATGGTGAGTTTTCCCCGTGCTTCGCCAACACAGGCGAGGGCGCAGTAGCGACGCACCTCGTCCTCGGACATTCTCAGAGCCGCCTGCTCGACTTCCGGGATCAGGAGTTGCACGTGCCCCCGCAGCTTGAGGGTGAGCGTGTCCAGTTCGGCATGGTTCGCGGGGAACTCGGCAGGCGCGAAATCCGGATCGAGCAACTGGCGGGCCCCGGCTCGCATCACTTCAAGGTCGGGTGGCATCTGACCCTGGTCCTGCCCCGTGGGCCGATGGGTTCCGGCTTGCCTCACGTTGGCGCTCCTCAGCGTCGGCGATGCCCGGTAGGGCGCACCGTCCTGCCGGGGCCCTCTCGTAATCCCGACGCTATGAGCATCCGGTACAGCACGGCCACGAATGTGCACCGATGTGCGCACACCTCAGTGAACCGCTGCCTGGCTACATAGTGCTCTTGACCAGAGGCTCGGAACCCTTGAGCGTGGTGCACATCGATGCACCGACCGGCTCGAAAGGCAGCCATGGACCTACAGTTCATCGGGATCGACCCGGAGACAGGCAAGAACGGGTCGCCAACAGCATGGGTGGATCTGGAGAACGCCGACATCGTGATTCAGAGCTACACGGCAGACAAAGAGACTCAGACCCAGTGCGCGGGAAACACGGCGCCTGGGCACGCCAAAGGCGTTCCCGCCCATGAAACGGTGATCCGCATCCCCGCCCGCCTGGTGCCTGTACTCAGGGAGGCCTGCGATGTCGCAGAACGCACTCAGCTTTGACGAGCTCATGGAGGCCGCACAACACTCTGCCGTGCACCTCGAAATGCGTGACCAGTACGCCGTCGGCGACGAGGCGGACGACTTCAACACGTGGTTCCGTGACGGCCGGCGCGACGTCGATCCCGCGTCGGAGTACTGGGCGCCATGGGTGGACATGATCGCCCGCGCGGTCGGCCGTGGAGTCACCGTACGCCGCGCCCGTATCGTCTCCGAACCGGTCACCGACTACATCCGGTACGAGCACGCCGGCACCGTCGTCAACGTGGCGGCGGGCGAACAGGTGCGCTGGTTGCCCCGGCAGCGAGCAGCCGACCTGATGCTGCCAGGTGCCGACCTGTGGATCTTCGATGGGACTCAGGTCCTCTTCAACCACTTCACAGGGGACGGTGATTGGGCCGATCCGCCCATGGAACTGCGAACCGAACCCAGCATCGTCAAACAATGCTCGGATGCGTTCGAGGCAGTGTGGGAACGAGGCGTCCCGCACGACGAGTACGAGATCCACTGACAGAAAGCACTCTTGGCCAGCTCATGCCCATCTCCCCGTCTTCCTCAGCCCAGGCCGCGCGCGAACACGTGGCACGGCAACTCCGCGACCTGAGGAAGGACGCCGGCCTGACGGTCACCGAGCTGGCCTCTCAATGTGGCTGGCACCATGCCAAGACCTCCCGTATCGAGAACGCAAGGACCCCGCCGTCGCCGACGGATATCCGCCTGTGGTGCCGTGCCACGGGTACGACGGACCAGGTCCCTGACCTGATCGCAGCCTCCCAGCATGCGGAATCCCTCTACAGGGAGTGGCGCCAGCGCGTCCGCACGGGCCTGCGAAAGCTGCAGGACAGCTACGTAGAGTTGTACAAGTCGACGAGTCTGCTGCGGGTGTACTCCCCAGTCCTGGTCCCGGGGCTACTGCAGACCGAGGGCTATGCACAGGCCTTGCTCAGCACCAACGCTCGCTTTCTCGGTGTTCCGGACGATGCGGCTGAGGCCGCCGCAGCACGCTTGCAGCGCTCACGGATCATCCACGAGCCAGGCCACCGCTTCGTGATGGTCGTGGAGGAAGCAGTCCTCTACTACCAACTCGGCGACTCGGAGGCGATGGCCGCCCAACTGGGCTACCTGCTCACCGCAGGCGCGCTGCCAGCCGTCTCATTCGGCATCATCCCGATGGCGACGCGCGAGCGAGCACTGTGGCCACAGGAGACGTTCGACATACACGACGACACACTCGTGTCCGTCGAGCTGATCTCCGCCGAGGTGAACATCACCCAGCCATCCGAGATCGCCCTGTACATCAAGGCCTTTGAGCGACTCCGCAGCATGGCTGTGTATGGGGCGGAGGCTCGGGGGTTGAT
>CBFGZZ010000534.1:0-4616 GCA_965653385.1 uncultured Streptomyces sp.
GGAAGGACTGGAAGCGGTCCTGGAAGCCCTGGCTGCGCGGAACGGCGTTCGGCTTCCCCTTCGGCGCGCTGCCGGCCGGCGGGGCGGAGATCCCGACCTTCCTGTCGTACGCCACGGAGAAGCGGCTCACCAAGCATCCCGAGGAGTTCGGCAAGGGCGCGATCGAGGGCGTGGCGGGCCCGGAGGCCGCGAACAACGCGTCGGCGGCGGGCACCCTGGTCCCCATGCTGGCGATCGGCCTCCCGACGAACGCCACGGCGGCCGTGATGCTGGCGGCCTTCCAGTCGTACGGCATCCAGCCCGGCCCTCTCCTCTTCGAACGCGAGGCCAGCCTGGTCTGGGTCCTGATCGCGAGCCTCTTCATAGGCAACCTGCTCCTGCTGCTGCTGAACCTCCCGCTGGCCCCGGCGTGGGCGAAGCTCCTGCAGATCCCGCGCCCGTACCTCTACGCGGGCATCCTGTTCTTCGCGTCGATGGGCGCGTACGCCGTCAACGCCCAGCCCCTCGACCTGTTCCTCCTGCTCACCCTGGGCCTCCTCGGCTTCGCCATGCGGCGCTTCGGGCTGCCGGTGCTGCCGCTGATCGTCGGGGTCATCCTGGGTCCGCGGGCGGAGTTGCAGGGCCGGCGCTCCCTTCAGCTGTCCGGCGGCGAGTTGTCGGGTTTGGTGGGCGGCCCGGTGTCGTACTCGGTCTACGCGGTGATCGCACTGGTCCTGCTGTGGCCACTGGTTCGCCGTTTCGTGGTAAGTCCCCTGCGTGCGCGAAACGCCGCCGCCTGAGACGTCTGGAGTGCAGAGATGACCATCCTGGTCGGCTACGTCCCCTCCCCCGAGGGCGAGGCTGCCCTGCGGGCGGGGATCGACGAGGCCCGCCGCCGCGGCGAGAAACTGCTGGTGGTGAACACGACCAGGGGTGACGCCCTGGTGGATCCGCGCTTCGCCCAGGAGCCCGATCTGACCCATGTGCGCGAGGACCTCGCGGCCCTGGGCGTCGACTTCGACATCCGTCAGGTCCTCGGCGCGCGTGACGCCGCCGCGGAGATCATCGACCTGGTGGAGCAGACGGACGCGTCCCTGGTGGTGATCGGCCTGCGCAAGCGCAGTGCCGTCGGGAAGCTGATCATGGGGTCCGCGGCCCAGCAGATCCTGCTGGGGGTGGACTGTCCGGTCCTCGCCGTGAAGGCGGCGGGGTGAGGTGACGATGATGCTGCGAACCTTCGGCTGGTCGTTCGCCATCACGGTGGTCGGCCTGACCTTCGCCGCGTGGCAGTGGGGCTGGGAGGCCTTCGGGATCGTGCTGATCCTGTCGATCCTGGAGATCTCCCTCTCCTTCGACAACGCGGTCGTCAACGCCGGGATCCTGAAGAAGATGAACGCCTTCTGGCAGCGGATCTTCCTCACGATCGGCATTCTGATCGCCGTGTTCGGGATGCGGCTGGTCTTCCCGGTGGTGATCGTCGCGATCAGCGCCAAGGTGGGGCCCGTGGAGGCGGTCCAGCTCGCCCTCGACGACCCCGACCGCTACCAGGACCTGGTGACCGACGCCCACCCGGCCATCGCGGCCTTCGGTGGCATGTTCCTGCTGATGATCTTCCTCGACTTCATCCTCGAGGACCGTGACATCAAGTGGCTGACCTGGCTGGAGCGCCCGCTCGCGAAACTCGGCAGGATCGACATGCTGTCGGTCTGCGTCGCCCTGGTCGCCCTGCTGGTGACGGCGATGACCTTCGCCACCCACGCCCACGTCAGCACGGGGCACGCGGACAAGGCGGCCACGGTGCTGCTGTCCGGCGTGGCGGGCCTGATCACGTATCTCGTCGTCGGCGGCCTGTCCTCCCACTTCGAGGAACGGCTCGAGGAAGAGGAGGAGCAGGAGGAAGAGGCGAAGGAGAAGGCCAGGGCGGAAGGCAAGCCGGTCTCGGCGGTGGCCCTCGCCGGCAAGGCCGCGTTCTTCCTCTTCCTCTACCTGGAGGTCCTGGACGCGTCCTTCTCCTTCGACGGCGTGATCGGCGCCTTCGCCATCACCAACCACATCTTCTGGATGGCCCTCGGCCTGGGCATCGGCGCGATGTACGTCCGTTCACTGACGGTGTACCTGGTCCGCCAGGGCACCCTCGACGACTACGTCTACCTCGAACACGGCGCCCACTACGCCATCGGCGCCCTCGCCGCGATCCTCCTGATCACCATCCAGCACCAGATCAGCGAGATCATCACCGGCCTGATCGGCGTCGTCCTGATCGCCGCGTCCTTCCTCGCCTCCGTCCGCCGCAACAGGGTGCTGGCGGCGGAGGGGGCGGACGGGGTGCCGGAGGAGGAGAAGGGGGAGGTGCGGTCGGGGGCGTGAGGAGCAGCTCACGCCGGCCAGGCTGTGCCCGGCGACGGGTCCGCAGCCCCCACCCCGGTCCCCCGGGACGGGTGCGGCTGCGGCGTGCGCGTGATCTGAGGTGGACGTGGTCTGCGACATAGGCGTTTTCGCCTGATTATGGCTAGCTGGATGTGCTTGCCTCGCGCACAGCGTCGCGTCATCGGGCGCGTTGTCCTGTCGATCGTCCGCCTGGGAGACCCATGCGCATGCGCGTACCCTCCGTTCCGCGAAACCCCTCAACACCCCGGATCGCCTCCATTCCGCCCGTCTTCCTGGCCGGCGGCGCCCTGACCGTCGGTGTCGGGGGCCTGTATCTGGCCGGGCTGTTGCTGGCGGGCGGGGACATAGACGCCGGTACGACCGTCCGCGGGGTGGACATCGGGGGGCTGAGCCGAGCGGAGGCCGTCCGGAAGCTGGAGGATCGGCTGGGGTCGGCCGGCGCGCGGGACCTCGCGGTGACCGTCGGTGACCGCGAGGGTGCTGTCGATCCGCGGCAGGCCGGCATCACCTTCGACTTCGCCGGGACCGTCGACCGGGCGGCGCGGACCCACGCCGCCGATCCGTTCACGGTGATCGGCGGGCTGTTCCGTTCGGGCGGCCCCGTCCAGCCCGTCGTACACGTCGACGAGGACAAGGCCCACGCGGCCCTCAAGAAGGTGGCGAAGTCACTCGACCAGAAGGTCCGCGACGGCGCCGTCGGCTTCGCGGACGGCGAGGTCCGCCAGGTCGCCCCGCACAACGGCTACGCGCTGGACACGGATGCCGCCGTGGCCCCGCTGCGCGACTCCTTCCTGCGCGGCGACGCGGGCGAGGTGACGGCCTTGCCCGCGCGGGAGACGAAACCCGAGGTCACGGCGGCGGAGGTACGACGGGCGGTCCGCGAGTTCGCGGAGCCGGCGATGTCGGCACCGGTCAGGCTGACGGCGGCCGACCGGCGGTTCACGATCTCCCCGGACGACCTCGGCGAGTACCTGACGATGCGGCCGGACGACAAGGGCAGGCTCACCCCGAAGCTCGACGCCAAGGGCCTGCGCGCCTCCCCCGTGGTGGCCCGCAACCTGTTCGGCCTGCCCGCCGAGCCCCGCAACGCCACGTTGCGCCTGGTCGGCGACCGGGTCGTGGCGGCCGACGACGCCAGGCCCGGTGTACGGATCACCGACGACGCGCTGGGCGAGGCCGTCATGCCCCTGCTCACCAAGTCGGGCACCGCCCGCACCGGCGAGGTGGACGCACGCGTGATCCAGCCGCAGCTGACCGACGACAACGCCGCGCGGCTGGGGCTGCGGGAGAAGATGTCGTCCTTCACGGTCAACTTCGAAGCGGCGCCGTACCGAACACGCAACATCGGCCGGGCGGCGGAGCTCATCAACGGCTCGGTCGTCATGCCGGGCAAGACCTGGAGCTTCAACCGCACCGTGGGCGAACGCACCGAGGCCAACGGCTTCGTCGACGGCATCATGATCCTCAACGACGAGTTCACCAAGGCACCCGGCGGTGGTGTCTCCGCCGTGGCCACAACGGTGTTCAACGCGATGTTCTTCGCCGGGGTCAAGCCCGTGGAGTACGGCGCCCACTCGTTCTACATCGAGCGCTATCCGGCGGGCCGCGAGGCGACGGTCGCCTGGGGCAGCCTGGACCTGCGGTTCAACAACGACTCCGGCAACGCGATCTACATCCGGGCCGAGTCCACCGACACCTCCGTGACCATCACCTTCCTCGGCACCAAGAAGTACGACGAGATCGGCTCGGTCACCGGGCCGCGCACCAACGTCAAGCAGCCGGAGAAGAAGGTGGACTCCGACGAACAGTGCGTACCGCAGACTCCGCTGGAGGGCTTCGACGTCACCGTGCAACGTGTCTTCGTCGCCGACGGCCGAGAGGTGAAGCGGGAGCCGTTCCGCACGCACTACACACCGCGCGACGAGATCGTCTGCGAGTGACCCGGGTGTCCCGCGCGAGGTTTACTTCGAGCGGGTCGCGCAGATGACGCGGCGCGGTGGCGAGGAACTCAAGCAGTTCCGCGTCCGGCACGGAGTCCGTTTCCCGTCGCACAGAAGCGAGCCACGCATGACCGACACCTGGAAGACGATCGCCCGCCTTGCCGAGCGGCTGGAAGACCACTCGACGCTTCCCCACGAGCAACGCGTCCTGCTCCAGCTCCTCAAGATCCAGGAGGAGGCGGGCGAGGTAGCCGAGGCGGTGATCGGCGCCATGGGGCAGAACCCCCGCAAAGGGCACTCGCACACCTG
>CBFGZZ010000535.1:0-4609 GCA_965653385.1 uncultured Streptomyces sp.
TCCGCGGCCCCCGTTGCGGTGTCGGGGGGGGTGCCCCCCCGCGCGGGGGCAACGGCGGCAGCCCGGGACGCCGTACGACAGGCCGCCGCGCGGCGGCCGTCGCGGACGCCCGAGCAGGTGGTGCAGGTGCAGATCGGGCGGCTGGAGGTGACGGCCGGACCGTCGCCGTCCGGCGGCCCCCGCAAGCGCACGCAGGCGACGGAACGACCGGGCGCGACCCTGAGCCTGGCCGACTATCTGGCGCGAGGGCGGGAGTGACATGACAGACCGAGGAACCGAGGAACCCACGCCATGAGCAACGCACTCGCCATCGCCCATGTCACCCAGGCCCTCGCCCTGCTGCTCGCGTCCAACGTGGGCCCGGAGTTCGACGAGGCCGTCAAGGTGGAACCGCACAAGCCCCCGACGGAGCCGCCGGACCACCCCACCCTCAACGTGTTCCTCTACCAGGTCACGCCCAACACCTCGATGCGCAACAACGACCTGCCGACCCGAGCCTTTGACGGCAGGCTGGTGAAGCGGCCGGCCGCGGCGCTGGACCTGCACTACCTCATCACCGCGTACGGCGACGAGACGACCCTGGTCGGCCAGCGGCTCATCGGCTCCGTGGTGCGCACCCTGCACGAGATCCCGATCCTGCCGAAGGACGTCATAGAGGAGACCGGTCACCTCCCGCACCTCGTGGACAGCGACCTCGCGGAGGCGGCCCAACGGGTGCGGTTCACGCCCACGGTCATGGACATCGACGAGACGTCGAAGCTGTGGGGGATGCTCTACCAGACGCCGTACTCGCTGTCGGTGGTCTACCAGGCGACCCTCGTCCTCATCGACGGACGCGAGAAGCCGGTGCCGGCGAAGCCCGTGGAGCGGCCGGACGTACGGGTGCTGCCGTTCGGGGCGCCGGGGGCGCCGGTTCCTCCGGGGGCCGGGCCGAGGGCCGAGGTGCCGTCGGCGGGACATCCCGAGGGCCCGGCCGTGGACGGCGAATCCGCGACCCCCGCCGGGAAGGAGGACCAGGCCGTCGTCGAGAAGAAGGCCCCGGTCGCCACCAAGAAGGCCGCGAAGGCCGTCGCCAAGGCCCCGGCCCGCACCCGTAAGGCGCCCGCCCGCACCCCTCGTTCGGCACGCCCCGGCCCGCGGAAGGCGGACGACGCCGACGAGAAGACCGAGCAGTGAACCGAGCGGTGACACGGGATGGACGCGACGGGGGCAGGTGAGGACATGGGGACGAACGAGCCGGGCACGGCCGGGACTTCGGGTGCGACGGGTACTTCGGGCACGGCGGGCGGACGCGGCGCCGGCGCGACGCTGACCGCCGAGATCAGGCGTGTCCTGGCCCGCGTCGACGCCCACGCCACCGGCTCCGGTCCGGCACCCGACCCCGAGGCCGACGCCCCGACCGCCGCGAGCCCGGCACCCCTGGCCGCCCCGGGCACCGCACCCCTCGACGCCCTCGTCACCTGCTTCGGCCTCACCCCCTTCGAACGCGACCTGATCCTCCTCGCCGCCGCCGACGAACTGGACCCCACGACCGCCGCCCGCTGTGCCGCGGCCTGCGGGGACCCCCAGCGTGCGTACCCGACCTTCTCGCTCGCCCTGGCCGCCCTGGCCGAACCCCACTGGAGCGCCCTCACACCCGTCGCGCCGCTGCGGCGCTGGCGGATCGTCGAACTGGACGACGAGTCCCGGCTGACGACCTCGCGCCTGCGCCTGGACGAGCGGATCCTGCACTTCCTGCTCGGCTCGCCCTACCTCGACGCCCGTCTGCACGGCCGCCTGCGCCGCACGTCGGTGCCGGAGCAGCTGCCGCCGTCGTACGACCTGGCCGCGAGCCGCGTCGCCGAGGGCTGGACGACGGGCGCGAGCCCCGACGCGCCGCTGCTCGTCGAGGTGACCGGCGGTGACCTGCGCAGCCGTGCCGACATCGCCGCAGCGGCCGCCGCCCGGTCCGGGCTCGGGCTGTACGCGCTGGGCGCCGAGGACATCCCGGCCGACCCCGCCGAACGTGACCGGCTCGCCCGGCTCTGGCAGCGCGAGGCGATCCTCCTGCCGGCCGCACTGCTCGTCGAGGTGGGCGACCTGGACCGCGACCAGCGGGCGGCGACCGAGGCGTTTCTCGCGGGAGCGGCCGTACCGGTCGTCGTGTCGAGCGAGGACCCGCTGCGCTCGGACCGGCCGCACGGAGCCCGGGTGGCGGTCCCGCGCCTCGACGAGGACGAGCAGGTCGAGCTGTGGGGCCGGGCGATGCATCCGATCGCCGACCTCGACGACGTCGAACTCCGGTCCCTGGTAGCCCAGTTCCAGCTGCCCCCGCACGTCATCCGGTCCGCCGCCGCGACCGTACGCCGCCGACTCCCCTACGAGGACACCCTCGACGCCGCCGAACTCGCCTGGCGGGCCGGCCTGGAGGAGGCCCGCATCGGCATGGACGAGCTGGGCCGCCGTATCGAACCGGAGGCGGGCTGGGGCGACCTGGTCCTGCACGACCGGCAGACCGGCGTGCTGCGCGAGATCGTCGCCCATGTGCGGCAGCGGCCGACGGTCCATCAGGAATGGGGCTTCGCCGGCACGTTGCGGCGCGGCCTCGGCGTCACGGCACTGTTCGCGGGCGGCTCCGGCACCGGAAAGACGCTGGCCGCCGAGGTCATGGCGAAGGAGCTCGGCCTCGACCTGTTCATCGTCGACCTCTCCCAGGTCGTCAGCAAGTACATCGGCGAGACCGAGAAGAACCTGCGCCGTGTCTTCGACGCCGCCGAACGCGGCGGCGCGCTGCTGCTGTTCGACGAGGCAGACGCCCTGTTCGGCAAGCGCAGCGAGGTCAAGGACAGCCACGACCGCTACGCCAACCTGGAGGTCAGCTACCTGCTGATGCGGATGGAGGCCTACCGCGGCCTCGCCATCCTCACCACCAACATGAAGAAGGCTCTCGACACCGCGTTCCTGCGCCGTATCCGCTTCGTCGTCGACTTCCCCTTCCCGGCCGAGCACGAGCGCGCCGAGATCTGGCGCCGGGTGCTGCCGTCGAAGGCCCCGGTCAAGGACATCGACCCCGGCCTGCTCGCCCAACTCACCGTCGCGGGCGGCTCGATCCGCAACATCGCGCTGTCCGGGGCCTTCCTCGCGGCCGAGGAGGGTGACCGGCTCCAGATGCGGCACATGCTCGCCGCGGCGCGCACCGAGTACCAGAAGCTGGAGCGCTCCCTGACGCCGGGGGAGGTGCGGGGATGGGTGTGAACGCGTCGCCGCACGACGAGCCGCGTGAGATCAGGGTGGAGATCGGCGAACTCGCCCTGAACGGCTTCGCCGTGGACCCGGAACGGGTGACGGACGCCTTCGAACGTGAGCTTTCCCGCCTGGTCCAGGCCCACGGTGTCCCGCTCGCCGCCGACGGCGCCCTGACCCTCGACGCGCTGTCCGGCCTGCCGCCCCTGCCCGCCGGCCTGTCCGCCCGACGCCTCGGCCAGGAGCTGGCCCGCGCGGTGCACGAAGGGCTCAGTGGCCACGGGGAGGTGACGCGATGAGCTCCCAGGCCCAGGACGCCCGCTCCGAGCAGGCCGCCGAACAACGCCGCCGCAAGCGCAAGGAGCGTGCCGCCAACTCTCGTACGCCCGAGCCCAAGGAGATCGTCAGCGGTGCCGGGCAGCCGCTCGACCCGGGCGTACGGCGGGAGTTGGAGGAACGACTCGGCCACGACCTCAGCCGCGTACGCCTGCACACCGACCGCGACGCCGGCCGGCTGACGGAACTCCTCGGCGCGGACGCGGTCGCCGTCGGCCAGGACATCTTCTTCCGCGAGGGCACCTTCAAACCGGGCACCGACGAGGGCCGCCGCCTCCTCGCCCACGAGCTCCTGCACACCGTCCAGAACCCGCACGGCCTCGGCACGCTGCGTGCGGGACGGGAGCTGGGTGCGGTCAGCGTGCCGCAGCAGGCGATCGAGCGGGAGGCTGAGGCGGCCGCCCAGGATCTCGTACGTCCCTCGGCGGCCGGTCTGGAGGAGTCCACGGCCGACGTGGCGGAGGACCAGGCCACGCCCGGCTGGCTGCGCTACGCCACCGTCGACGCCGACCGCAACCGCGCCGAGGCCATCGACCCCGCCACCCTCGTCGACCGTCTCGCCAACTCCCTCGTACGTTCCCTGCGCGGCGACCCCGAGGACCTCTCCCAGCGAACCCGCAAGCAACTCGCGCGACTGCCCGAGGAGTTGCTCGACGGCGTCCTCGTGCGCCTGGAGAGCCGGCTGCTGGGCTCGGAGCACGACCGGGTGCTCGACCTCGTCGACGAGATCGAGGCGTACGACGACTACGCCGAGGACGGTCTGGAGCGGGACGCGCACGACGCTCCCGAGATCGAGCCGGACACGGCCGAGGAGGTGCGGACCGAGCGCGAGAACGCGGTGCGCTCCGTTGAGGAGCGCCGGGCGGAGGAGGAGCGGCCCCGGATCGCGCCAGGGCCGGAGAAGGACCGGGACGTCGAGGAAGGCGCCGTCGGCAGCACTCCGCAGAACGGTGGGACGCGGGAGCAGGGGAGTACTCCGCAAGGCGGGGGCGCACCCGGCGGGGCGCGGGATCAGGAAGCGCCGGCCGGGCAGGGAGCCGGGACGGCTGCC
>CBFGZZ010000536.1:0-4589 GCA_965653385.1 uncultured Streptomyces sp.
CGCCGGACGGGCTGAACAACTCAGCCCCTCCGGCGTTTGAGGAGCGGGGACTGGGGCGGAGCCCCAGAAGGATGGGACGGGTAGGGGCGGCGGGGGCGAGGAAACTGGTCATCCGGGCCCGTCGCCCTCAATCGTCAACCGCCCCCTGCTCCGCACCCCCTCCAACGGCGGCGCCGTGACCGACCCGTGGTGGAGGCACTCCGGCTTGCGGCAGTCCGGCGGGAGGGGACGTACCGTCGCGAAGGCGACCACGGCGCCGATCACGAGGGTCCCCGCACACCACACCATCGCCTGCCCGAACGAGTCGTCGAAGGCGGCCGGCGAGCGATACGCCTCCTCCCCCATCCCGGCGAGCAACGGCAGCGCGGCCACCGCGACCAGCCCCGCAGCCCGCGCCGCCGCGTTGTTGACACCGCTGGCCAGCCCCGCACGGGCGGTGTCGACGGAGGCCAGGACGGTGGCTGTCAGAGGAGCCACCAGGGTGACCATGCCGAGCCCGAGGACGAGCAGGGCGGGAAGGACGTCGAGGAGGTACGAGGCGTCCGGGCCGACCCGCAGCATCAGCAGCATTCCGGCCGCACACAGCAGGGGCCCCACCGTCAGCGGGATCCGGGGACCGATCCGGTCGGCGAGGGCACCCGAGCGGGCCGAGAACAGCAGCATCAGGGCGGTGGTCGGCAGCAGGGCCGTACCGGCGCCGAGCGCGGTGTAGCCGACGACGACCTGGAGCTGGAGGGCGGCGAGGAAGAAGAAGCCGCCGAAGGCCGCGTAGACGCAGAGGGTGACGAGGTTGACCGCCGTGAACTGGCGGGACCTGAAGATGTCCAGTGGCATCATCGGGTCCGGACGGTGGCGCTCGACGTACACGAAGGCGACCCCGGCCGCCACACCCCCCACCGCGGTGAGGGCCACGACCAGCGAGCCCGACCGGGCCTCGATCAGCGCGTAGGTCACCAGGGCCAGGGACAGCGCGCCGAGGGCAGCGCCGAGCACGTCGAAGCGGGCGGCGTGGGCGCGGCCGTCCCCCGACTCCGGGACGTGCCGTACGGCGACCGGCACACAGACCAGCGCCACCGGGACGTTGAGCAGGAACACCCAGCGCCAGCCGGGCCCGTCCACCAGCCAGCCGCCCAGGAACGGGCCGACCGCGGCGCCGATGCCTCCGAAACCCGACCACAGGCCGACGGCCCGCGCCCGGTCGTCGGGGTGGAAGGACGCCTGGATCAGCGCCAGCGAGCCCGGCGTGAGGAGCGCCCCGCCAATGCCCTGGAGCGCCCTGGCCGCGATGAGGACCCCGGCGTTCGGGGCGATCCCGCACAGCAGTGAGGCCACGGCGAACCACACCACGCCCACCACGAAGATCCGACGCCGCCCGTACCGGTCCCCCAGCGAACCGCCGAGCAGGATCAGCCCGGCCAGCGTGAGCATGTACGCGTTGACCGTCCACTGGAGCGCCGCGAGGTCGGCGTCCAGGTCCTCGCCGATACGCGGGAGGGCGACGTTGACGACGGTCGAGTCCAGCATCGCCATGCTGGAACCGAGGACGGTGGTGAGCAGGATCCATCTGCCCTGCGATGAGGCCAGCCGGACGTCGGGCATGACCCAGGTATACAACGAGCCCGGCGCCGTGGGCAGGCGCCGGGCTCGGAAGTCCCCGACAGGTCCCGGGAGAGACCCGGAGAACTACTTGATCTTCGTACCCGTGGAACGCAGGTGGCCGCAGGCCTCCGTCACACGCGCGGCCATGCTCGCCTCGGCGAGCTTGCCCCAGGTCCGCGGGTCGTAGGTCTTCTTGTTGCCGACCTCGCCGTCGACCTTGAGGACACCGTCGTAGTTCTGGAACATGTGGGCCGCCACCGGACGCGTGAAGGCGTACTGGGTGTCGGTGTCGATGTTCATCTTGACGACGCCGTTGTCCAGCGCGGTCGCGATCTCCTCGGCGGTGGAGCCGGAGCCGCCGTGGAAGACGAAGTCGAACGGGGACGCCTTGCCGTACTTGGCGGCGACGCCCTCGTTCAGCTCCTTCAGCAGCTCGGGGCGGAGCACGACGTTGCCCGGCTTGTAGACGCCGTGGACGTTGCCGAAGGAGGCGGCCAGCAGGTAGCGGCCCTTCTCGCCGAGGCCGAGGGCCTCGACGGTGCGGAAGGCGTCGTCGACGGTCGTGTACAGCGAGTCGTTGATCTCGTGCGAGACGCCGTCCTCCTCGCCACCGGTCGGGGTGATCTCGACCTCAAGGATGATCTTCGCCGCGCGGGCGCGCTCCAGCAGCTCCTGCGCGATGGAGAGGTTGTCGGCGAGGGTCTCGGCCGAGCCGTCCCACATGTGTGACTGGAAGAGGGGGTTCTCACCGCGCGCGACCCGCTCCTCGGACACGGCGAGCAGGGGCCGCACGTACCCGTCGAGCTTGTCCTTCGGGCAGTGGTCCGTGTGCAGGGCGACGGTGATGTCGTACTTCTTGGCGACGATGTGCGCGAACTCGGCCAGGGCGACCGCGCCGGTGACCATGTCCTTGCTGTGCTGACCGCCGAGGAACTCCGCACCACCCGTGGAGATCTGGATGATGCCGTCGCTCTCCGCCTCCGCGAAGCCGCGCAGGGCCGCGTGCAGGGTCTGGGAGGAGGTCACGTTGATGGCCGGGTAGGCGAACTTGCCTGCCTTCGCCCGGTCGAGCATCTCGTTGTAGACCTCAGGAGTTGCGATAGCCAAGACGACAGTCCTCTCGTGCGGGATCCGCGGGCCTGGAGAGCCACTGCGCCGTGGCTTGTTCGGCCTTCTGCATGCGCCGCTAAGGCTACCCCTGCCTCGGAGAGGTGACAGCGCCCAAAAGTCCCCTCTTCCGCTCATCTGTCCGCTCATGATCGCCAGGCTGACGGAGGTGGAGCCGAGCGCACTGCCACAGCGGCCGCAGACAGACATCCCCGTGAGGAAGTGCTTCGAGACCCGCTGCCGTCCCGTCGTCGTCCTCGACGGCTTCGCCCTTGCACGTGTAGATGCCCGCGAACGTGACTGGGGTCACGTGCGATGATCCCGTCGAAGTCGTCGACGTGCCGTGTCAGCCGGGTGCCGAGCTGAGGACGTTTGAACGGGGAGTGCCCTGTCGCTTCCCAGCCCGCCTGCTTCAGTCGAGCCCGAGCTCGTCCTTGGAGTACGCGAACAGGTATGGCACCCCCGCGCCCTCCTGGATCTTCTCGGCGGCGCCGGTGGCCCGGTCGACGATCGTCGCCACGCCGACGACCTCGGCGCCCGCCTCGCGCACGGCCTCGACGGCGGTGAGCGGCGAACCCCCGGTGGTGGAGGTGTCCTCGACGACGAGCACCCGCCGCCCCGCGATGTCCGGCCCCTCGACCCGGCGCTGGAGCCCGTGCGCCTTGGCGGCCTTGCGCACCACGAAGGCGTCCAGCCGCTTCCCGCGCGCGGCGGCGGCGTGCAGCATCGCGGCGGCGACGGGGTCGGCGCCCATGGTGAGCCCGCCCACCGCGTCGAACTCCAGCTCGGACGTCAGATCGAGCAGCACCTGCCCGACGAGCGGGGCGGCCTCCCCGTCGAGGGTGATACGCCGAAGGTCGACGTAGTAATCGGCCTCCAGACCCGACGACAGGGTCACCTTGCCGTGCACCACGGCCTTGTCCTTGATCTGCTGCAACAGCTCGCCACGTACGTCAGTCATGCCGCCCAGCTTAGAGGCGCCGCCAGCTCCAGACGGTCGTGGCCTCCAGCGGCTCCAGGGGTGTGACCAGGCGAGGCAGGCTGTTCAGACCGTTGGGCGGTCCGGTCTGCGGCTCGACGCACACGGCGGCCTCCTGCTCGTCGTACACGACCACCCACTCCTCCCGGCTGCTCACCTTGAGCTCCAACTGCCCCGGCCAGGTGAGCGTGACGTCGACCCCGTCCGGCATCCCGAAACAGTCGTCCCAGGGCCCGGGAAGCGGCTCGATCCGCTCGCCGGTGGGGAGGTGGTCCTCCCCTCGCTCCTCCTGCCAACCGGGCGTGAAGTCGAGCCGGACGTCCTGCGCCCCCTCCCCACCGAGATTCCGGTTGAACCAGGGGTGCCAGCCGATCTGCGCCGGAAAGGACGTCTCGTACGTCTCGACGGACATGGTGAGGCTGAGACTGTCCTCCGTGAGCCGCACGACCTGCGTGACCCGGCCGGCGTAGGGCCACGGCTCGACCAGGTCGTACGTGATGACGGCCTCGTCACCGACGGCCCGGGCGACCTTCCAGACACCGTCCCGCACCGTGCCGTGGATGGCGTGCGGCGGCGCGTTCAGCGGCATCTGCCGTACGACGGCCCCGTCCAGGAACCGCCCGTCCCGAATCCGCCCACACCAGGGAACCATCGGAAAACACCCGAACCGCTCCCCCTGCCGCAACAACTCCCGCCCCGCGACCCGAAGCCCCCCGACCCGCCCACCGTTCCCCGGCAGCACGTCCACCTCCGCGTCACCCGCGGTCAGCGTGATGTGTTCGTTACTCACGGGACGACCCTACTGGGACGATCAAGAGGGCGATTCCTTCAAGGGGGCCGATTCCCTCCCGCCCCAGGCGTTTTCAGCCCGTCCGGCGTTTGAGGACGAGGCCCGCGGGGCCGA
>CBFGZZ010000537.1:0-4575 GCA_965653385.1 uncultured Streptomyces sp.
CCATGTCGCACTCGCCGCTGCGCAGGGCCTGCGCGGCCAGGTGCACGGCGACCAGTGACGACGAGCAGGCGGTGTCGACGGTGACCGCCGGACCCTGGAACCCGAACGTGTACGAGATCCGCCCCGACGCCACGCTCGCGTGGCTGCCGTTGCGCAGGAAGCCCTCCAGTTCCTCCGGCGCCTGGCGGAGCCGGCCGCCGTAGTCCCCGTACATCACCCCGGCGAAGACGCCCGTGCTGCTGCCGCGCAGCGACGACGGCTCCAGACCCGCGCCCTCGATCGTCTCCCAGGCCGTCTCCAGCAGCTGCCGCTGCTGCGGGTCGGTGGCCAGCGCCTCACGTGGGCTCATGCCGAAGAAGTCCGCGTCGAAACCGCCCGCGTCGTCCAGGAACCCGCCGTGCCGGGTGTAGCTCTTCCCGACGGCCTCGGGGTCCGGGTCGAACAACTCGGCCACGTTCCAGCCGCGGTCCTCCGGGAAGTCGCCCACGGCGCCACGGCCGTCGGCCAGCAATCGCCACAGATCGGCCGCCGAGCGCACACCACCGGGGAACCGGCAGCCGGTTCCCACGATCGCGATGGGCTCGTCCGCCGTCCCGGCCGTGGTGCTCACCGGCGCGTCCTGCTCCGCCCCGGGGTCCGGTCGGCGATCGGTGAGCTCCGCGTGGAGCAGGCGCGTGAGCGCGGCGGGCGTCGGATGGTCGAAGACCAGCGTCGCGCTCAGCCGCAGACCCGTCGCCGCGTTCAGGCGGTTGCGCAGATCGACCGCCGTGAGCGAATCGAACCCGAGCTCCTTGAACGCGCGCTCGTCCTCGATCCCCGACGGCGAGCCGTGTCCGAGCACCGTCGACACCTGCGCGCGGACCAGTTCCCGTACCTCGGCGAGCTGCCGTTCGGCGGGGAGCGCGGCCAGACGATCGCGCAGGGACACCTCGTCCTCGGCTGTGGCGGCCGCCCGGCGCACCGGTGTCCGGACCAGCCCGCGCAGGACGGCGGGAACGGCGTCCGCGTCCGCGGCACGGCGGCGCAGCCCCGCCAGGTCGAACCGGGCAGGGACCAGCACCGGCCCATCGGCCGTGAGCGCCCGGTCGAACAGTGCCAGCCCCTCGTCCGTGTCCAGCGGCAAAAGGCCGCCACGTGCGAGTCGCGCCAGGTCGGACTCCGACAGATGACCGGTCATGCCACTGGCGTCTGCCCACAGCCCCCACGCGTGGGACGCCGCGGGCAGCCCTGCGGCCCGGCGGTGGTGGGCCAGCGCGTCGAGGAAGGTGTTCGCAGCCGTGTACGCGGCCTGTCCCGCGCTGCCGAGCAGACCCGTGACCGACGACAGGAGGACGAAGCGGGAGAGGCTCATGTCCTTGGTGAGCTCATGGAGGTGCCAGGCACCGTCGACCTTGGGCCGCAGCACGGCGTCGAGGCGCTCCGGAGCGAACTGCTCCAGAACACCGTCGGACAGCACACCGGCGGCGTGGACGACCGTCGTCAGCGGACGCGCGGCCGGCACGGACGCCAGCAGTTCCGCCACGGCATTCCGGTCGCCCAGGTCACAGGCGCCCCACCTCACCTCGGCGCCGAGCGCGGACAGGTCCGCTTCCAGGGCGTCCGCGCCGGGTGCGGCGGAGCCCCGGCGGCCGACCAGCAGCAGATGGCGGGCACCGTGCGCCGTGACCAGGTGACGCGCCAGCAGACGGCCGAGCGCGCCGGTGGCTCCCGTGATCAGCACCGTGCCCTCCTCGACCCGAGCGGTGCCGTCCTCGACCGGCGGTGTCGCGTCCGGCGCCGGGTGGGTTACGTCGCCGACGAGACGCGGCAGGTACGGGACGCCGCCGCGCAGCGCCACCTGCGGCTCGTCGAGCGCCAGTGCCTCCGCGAGGGCGCCGGGGGCCGGCTCGTCCCCGCCGAGGTCGACGAGGACGAACCTGCCGGGGTGCTCGGCCTGGGCCGTGCGGACCAGACCCCACAGCGGTGCGGTCACCAGGTCGGGTGCCGCGCCGCCGGCCGGCTCCTGGTCCGTGTCGGTGACCATCGCGCGGTGCGTGAGCAGCACCAGCCGCGAGGAGGCGAACGCCGGGTCGGCGAGCCACTCGCGCAACAGGGCCAGCACGGCCGAGCTCACCGTGCGCACGGCGAGCGGCACGTCGTCCGCCGCGACCGCGGCACCGGCCCCCACGTCCCCGGGCACGGCGGCCAGTACCGTCGCCGGTACCGGCGCGCCGGCCGCGACCGCGCCCTTGAGCGCGGCCAGGTCGGTGTACAGTCGCGCGCCCGTCGCCGCGGCGACGGCCTCGCCGCCGCCGGGGACGGCCAGCGCAGCCCACGCGCCGGCCTCCGCTGCCGGGGCGGCCGCCGGCGGCGCGGCCTGCACCCACACCGGCCGGAAGAGGTCGCCGCCGTGCGTGGACCGGCCCGCGGTGAGCTGCTCCGGCGCGGCGGGCCGCGTCACCAGCGACCGTACGGTGGCCACCGGAACGCCGTCCGGACCGGCGACGACCGCCTCGGCAGTGCCCTCGCCGGTCAGCGACCAGCGCACCCGTACCGTCGTGGCCCCGGCGGTGTGCAGGGCCACACCGCTCCAGGAGAACGGGAGCCCGATCCGCCCCTCGTCGTCCGCCCCCAGAAGGCCGGCCGGTTCCAGGGCCAGCGGGTGCAGGGCAGCGTCCAGCAGGGCCGGATGGATGCCGAAGCGGGCGGCGTCCGCGTGCTCGGTCTCGGCGAGACGCACCTCGGCGTGGATCGCGGTCGCCGTACGCCACACCGCGCGCACCCGTTGGAAGGCGGGTCCGTACTCGTACCCCTGCTCGGCGAGGCGGGAGTAGAGCTCCTCGACGGGGACCGGCTCGGCCCCTTCCGGCGGCCGGACGTCCGCGAATCGATCCCCGGGCCGTTCCCCGGGGCGGCTCGCCGCGAGCACACCTGTGGCGTGGCAGGTCCAGGGCACGTCGTCCGCGGCGTCCGGGCGGGAGTGGACGCTGACGGCGCGTCGGCCGTCGTCGGCAGCCGCGCCCACGGTGACCTGCAGCCGGACCCGGTCCGACTCGGGCACCGGCAGCGGGGCCCGAAGCGTCAGGTCGTCGAGCCGGTCGCACTCGGTGTGGCCCGCGGCGTGCAGCGCCAGTTCGACGAGCGCCGTCCCGGGCAGGAGCACGATTCCGGCGACCGCGTGGTCGGCCAGCCAGGGATGGCTCTGCGCCGACAGGCTCCCGGTGAGCACGAGCCCGCCCCCGTCGGCCAGTTCGACGGCCGCGCCGAGCAGCGGATGATCGGCCGTGCTCAGCCCGAGGTGTCTGGTCGTGCCGCCGCCGACGGGCGCCTCCAGCCAGAACCGGCCGCGGTCGAAGGCGTACGTGGGCAGATCGACGGGCAGGCGCCGCGAGCTTGTGAAGGCGGCCGCCCAGTCCACCGGCACACCGTGCACATGGACCTCGGCCAGACTGGTGTGGAAGCGCCGCCACCCGCCGTCGTCGCGGCGCAGCGACCCGACCACCACCGCCCCCGCCGCCGCACGGGCGGCGCCGTCACCGGCCGTGGCCGCGACGTCGTCGAGGGTCTCGCGGACGCCGACGGTGAGCACCGGGTGGGGGCTCGACTCGACGAAGGTGGTGAAGCCGTCGGCACACAGCGACCGGACCGCCTCCTCGAACCGTACGGTCTGACGCAGGTTCCGGTACCAGTACGCGCTGTCGAGTCCGGCCGTGTCGACACGGCCGCCGGTGACCGTCGAGTAGAAAGCCGTCGTGGCGGACCGGGGCGTGATGCCGTCGAGGACCTCCGCCAACTCCTCGCGGATCGCCTCCACCTGCGGTGAATGCGACGCGTAGTCGACCGGGATCCTGCGGGCCCGTACTCCGTCGGTCCGGTACTCCGACACCAGCGCGTCCAGCGCCTCGGGGTCGCCGGCGACCACCGTCGAGGAGGGTCCGTTCACGGTGGCGACGTTCAGCCGACCCTCCCAGCGGGCCAGATCCTCCGCCACCCGGGCGGCGGGCAGCGGAACCGACACCAGCCCGCCACTGCCGGCCAGCCGCACCAGCGCGCGGCTGCGCAGCACCACGATCCGCGCCGCGTCCTCCAGGGACAGCGCACCGGCGACGCAGGCGGCGGCGATCTCGCCCTGCGAGTGCCCGACGACCGCGTCCGGCACCACCCCGAAGGAGCGCCACAGCTCGGCCAGGGACACCATCATCGCGAACAACGCGGGCTGCACGACGTCCACCCGGTCGAAGGACGGCGCGCCCGGTACGCCACGCAGCACCTCCGTCAGGGACCAGTCGACGAGGTCCGCCATGGCCCGTTCGCACGCCTCTACACGGCCGCGGAACACCGGTGACGCGTCCAGCAGTTCCCGTGCCATGCCCGTCCACTGCGAGCCCTGGCCGGGGAAGACGAACACGGTCCCGCCCGGGGCGGCGCCGACGGCGCCCGATACGACGTGCGGCGCGCTCTCGCCCGCCGCCAGGGCGCTCAGGCCCCGAACGGTCTCGTCCAGGCCGGCGGCCACGACCACCGCCCGGTGGTCGAACGACGTGCGGGCCGTGGCGAGCGCCGCGCCCAGGGCGGGCCCGGGGTCCGGGCCCGGCT
>CBFGZZ010000538.1:0-4535 GCA_965653385.1 uncultured Streptomyces sp.
GCTCCTGAGTACTCCAGCCCGTCCGGCGTTTGAGGACGAGGCCCGAAGGGCCGATGCGGGGGTCTGGGGGCGCAGCCCCCAGGGACGGGACGGGTAGGGGGCGGCGGGGGCGAGGAATCCCGGCGGCGGGCATGCGAAGGGCCCCGAACCAACCCGGTCCGGGGCCCCATCCAGCGGAGCGCTACGGCAGCTGCGCCGCCCGCGCCTCCCGCCGATTGCCACGGAAGTTGTTCACCCGACGAGCAGTGGCGAACAGCGGAATCACCGCGCCCATCACCAGCTGAAGAGCGCAACCCGTCTGCAGCAGAAGCTGACCGCTCGGCGCGTCGAAGGCCCACGCGGCCAGCAGCCCCATCGACACGACGATCCAGGACAGCATCGCCACCGCGAGCCGCCCGCGCGGCTTCGGGTACTCGACGCGGCTCACCATCAGCCAGGCGGTCCCGAGGATCGCCAGCAGCGTCGCCACGAAGGGCAGCTCAAGCAGCACGATCGAGACCACCGTCAGCGCCCCGAACGGCGAGGGCATGCCCTGGAACATGCCGTTCGGGACGGTCACACACGAGAACCGGGCGAGTCTCAGCACCACGGCGAGCAGAACGACGATCGCGCCGACCGCAGCCACCCGCTGGTGCGCGTCGTCGGCGACCATGCCGTAGACCAGCACGAAGTACGCCGGCGCCAGCCCGAAGCTGATCAGGTCGGAGAGGTTGTCCAGCTCCGCGCCCATGGGGGAGGAGCGCAGCTTGCGCGCCACCAGGCCGTCGAACAGGTCGAAGACCGCCGCGCACAGCATCAGGATGACCGCCGTGGCCGCGCTGTGGCGGGCCATGCCGGTCTCCTGGCTGCCGGTGAGGTGCGGGATCAGGATGCCGGTGGTGGTGAAGTACACCGCCATGAAGCCGCACGTCGCGTTGCCGAGCGTCAGGGTGTCCGCTATCGACAGGCGCAGAGAAAGAGGCATCTCCTCCTCTTCGTCGACCTCGTCGGCCTCGGGCACCCAGCCCGATTGTGTCTCCGGATCAATCACGGTCAATGCGAGTCACCCCAGCCACGGTCTTCTGCCCGACCTCGACCGCGACCTCCACGCCCTCGGGCAGGTAGATGTCGACACGTGAGCCGAAGCGGATCAGACCGATACGGTCGCCCTGCTCGACCTTCGTGCCCTGCGGGATGTAGGGGACGATGCGACGGGCCACCGCGCCGGCGATCTGGATCATCTCGATGTCGCCGAGTTCGGTGTCGAAATGCCAGACTACGCGCTCGTTGTTCTCGCTCTCCTTGTTGAACGCCGGAACGAACCCGCCCGGGATGTGCTCGACGGACGTGACCGTGCCGGAGAGCGGCGCGCGGTTGACATGGACGTTGAGCGGGCTCATGAAGATCGCGACGCGGGTGCGGCCGTCCTTCCACGGCATGATGCTCTGCACCACACCGTCGGCGGGCGAGATGACCCGGCCCGGGGCGATCTCGCGCTCGGGGTCGCGGAAGAACCACAGCATGCCCGCCGCGAGCGCGGTGGCGGGCACGGCCACGGCCTTGGCGACGCCGGAGCGGCGCGCGCGGGCCAGGCTGAGGGCTGCGGTGGCGACGGTCGGCAGAAGCCACGGCGATGCTCCGCGCGCGAGGCGTACGCCGGCCCGGCTGTCGCGTGGTGCAGAGGTTTGGCTGTGGGGCATGGATGACCTTCGTAGCGGATGATGCCGCGCTTCGACGGGGGACGGCGGCTTTCCGGGGATCGTACCGGTCGCGGGCCGCAACTGGGCAAGCCAGGAAGCCGAGTCGGCGGCTGAAGAGTGTTGACGGGGTGTGATCTTCTTCTCGAAGAAAACACCCCGAACCCGGACATCTAGCCCTGGAAGCGATACTCTTCGAGCAACCTGCGACCGATGATCATTTTCTGGATCTCGGCGGTACCTTCACCGATAAGCAGCATCGGAGCCTCTCGGTAGAGGCGCTCGATCTCGTACTCCTTGGAGAAGCCGTAGCCGCCGTGGATCCGGAAAGCATCCTCCACGACCTCCTTGCAGTACTCGGAGGCGAGGTACTTCGCCATCCCAGCCTCAAGGTCGTTTCGTTCACCGGAGTCCTTTTTGCGTGCCGCGTTCACCATCATGGCATGCGCCGCCTCGACCTTGGTAGCCATCTCGGCCAGCTTGAACTGGATGGCCTGGTGCTGGGCGATCGGCTTGCCGAAAGTGTGCCGCTGCTGGGCGTACTGGACGCCGAGCTCGAACGCACGCTGAGCGACGCCGCAACCACGGGCCGCCACATTCACGCGCCCGACCTCGACGCCGTCCATCATTTGGTAAAAACCTCGGCCGGTGACGCCGCCGAGCACACGATTGGCCGGAATACGCAGGCCGTCCATGATGAGCTCGGTCGTGTCGACGCCCTTGTAACCCATCTTGTCGATCTTGCCGGGGATCGTGAGGCCCGGGCGGACCTCTCCGAAGCCGGGCTCCTTCTCGACGAGGAAGGTCGTCATCGACTTGTGGGGCGCCGTGCCCTCGGGGTGTCCTTCGTCACTTCGGACGAGGACGGCCACCAGAGACGACGTTCCGCCGTTCGTCAGCCACATCTTCTGGCCGTTCAGGACGTACTCCTCGCCGTCCTGCACAGCCTTCGACGTGATGGCCGACACATCGGAGCCCAGGCCCGGCTCCGACATCGAGAAGGCGCCACGGATGTCGCCGGCCGCCATGCGCGGCAGGAAGTGGTCCTTCTGCTCCTGCGTGCCGTGCTGCTTGAGCATGTACGCCACGATGAAGTGGGTGTTGATGATGCCGGAGACCGACATCCAGCCGCGGGCGATCTCCTCCACGCACAGGGCGTAGGTGAGGAGCGACTCGCCCAGGCCGCCGTACTCCTCGGGGATCATCAGGCCGAACAGGCCGAGCTCCTTGAGGCCGTCGACGATCGCTTGCGGGTACTCGTCGCGGTGCTCCAGCTCGGTCGCGACCGGGATGATCTCCTTGTCCACGAAGTCGCGGACGGTGGAGAGGATCTCCTGCTGAATGTCCGTCAGACCGGCGGTCTGGGCGAGGCGCGCCATGGCTACTTCTCCTGCTGCTTCAGTTCGGGACGGCCGGGCTGCTCGCCGCCGCGCTCCTTGATGTACGTCTCGGTCGGCACCATGACCTTGCGGCGGAACACGCACACCAGCGTGCCGTCCTGCTTGTAGCCCTTGGTCTCGACGTAGACGATGCCGCGGTCGTTCTTCGACTTCGACGGCCACTTGTCCAGCACGGTCGTCTGGCCGTAGATCGTGTCGCCGTGGAAGGTCGGCGCCACGTGCTTGAGCGACTCGATCTCCAGGTTGGCGATGGCCTTGCCGGAGATGTCCGGCACGCTCATGCCGAGCAGCAGTGAGTAGATGTAGTTGCCGACGACGACGTTCTTGCCGAAGTCCGTCGTCTTCTCCGCATAGTTCGTGTCCATGTGGAGCGGGTGGTGGTTCATGGTGAGGAGACAGAACAGGTGGTCGTCGTACTCGGTGACCGTCTTGCCCGGCCAGTGCTTGTACGTCGCCCCGACCTCGAACTCCTCGTAGGTGCGTCCGAACTGCATCGCGCTCAGGCCTCCGGGATCTCGAACTTGCTGGTGCGCCGCATGCCGGCCGCGCGGCCCTTGCCCGAGATGACCAGGGCCATCTTGCGGCTGGCCTCGTCGATCATCTCGTCGCCGAGCATCGCGGAGCCCTTCTTGCCGCCCGCCTCTGACGTGTAGTAGTCGTACGCGTCCAGGATCAGCTCGGCGTGGTCGTAGTCCTCCTGGGACGGCGAGAAGATCTCGTTGGACGCCTCGACCTGGCCCGGGTGCAGCACCCACTTGCCGTCGAAGCCGAGCGCGGCGGCGCGCTGGGCGACCTCGCGGTAGCCGTCGATGTTGCGGATCTGGAGGTAGGGGCCGTCGATCGCCTGGAGGTTGTTGGCGCGGGCGGCCATCAGGATCTTCATCAGGATGTAGTGGTAGGCGTCCGCCGGGTAGCCGGGCGGCTGCTCGCCCACGACCAGGGACTTCATGTTGATGGACGCCATGAAGTCGGCCGGGCCGAAGATGATCGTCTCGACGCGCTGGGACGCCGTCGCGATCTCGTTGACGTTGTTCAGACCCTGGGCGTTCTCGATCTGCGCCTCGATGCCGATCTTGCCGACCTCGAAGCCCATCGTCTTCTCGATCTGGGTCAGCAGGAGGTCGAGCGCGACGATCTGCTCGGCCGTCTGCACCTTCGGCAGCATGATGCAGTCGAGGTTCTGGCCGGCGCCCTCGACGACGGTGACGACGTCGCGGTACGTCCACTCGGTCGTCCAGTCGTTGACGCGCACGACCCTCGTCTTGCCCGTCCAGTCGCCCTCGTTGAGGAACTTGACGATGGTGTGCCGCGCCTCGGGCTTGGCGAGCGGGGCGCACGCGTCCTCCAGGTCGAGGAAGACCTGGTCGGCGGGGAGGCCCTGGGCCTTCTCCAGGAAGCGCGGGTTGCTTCCCGGTACGGCGAGGCAGGAGCGCCGCGGGCGAAGGCGGTTGACCTGCGG
>CBFGZZ010000539.1:0-4506 GCA_965653385.1 uncultured Streptomyces sp.
GAGTGCGTGCCGACGGGGGTCAGCCGGCCCAGACGTCCTCGACGTACGTGCCGGACTCCGTCATGGCGGTCAGCCATGCGGCGGCCTCGTCGGCGTCGGCTCCGGTCTGCTCGCGGTAGACGGCCTGGAGCGCTGTGCGTACGCCGGGGGCCATGCGGCGCCCGTCGCCGCAGACGTACACCCGTCCTCCGGCCTGCAGGACCGACCAGATCTCGGCACCTTCCTTGGCGATGCGGTCCTGGACGAAGCGGACGCCGTCCTCGGGGGCGTGGCTGAAGACGGGGCGCAGGCTGACGGCTCCGGCGTCCTCGGCCGCCTGGAGTTCCTCGCGGTGGAGGAAGTCGACGTCCGGGTGGTCGCAGCCGAAGTAGCACAGCAGTGTCCCGGTCGCCTTGCCGTGCAGCCGGTCGAGGACGGCGCCGCGGAAAGGCGCCACTCCGGTGCCCGCGCTGATCAGGATCACGGGGACGGCCGGGTCCTGCGGCAGACGGAAGGCTTCGCTGCAGGGGAGCACCCGCGCCTGGAGGGTGTCGCCCGCGCTGACGGTCTGCAGGTAGTGGGAGGCGATGCCGCGGAAGGTGCCCTCGCCGCTGCGGTGCGGTGCTTTGAGGAGCGACACCATCAGGTCCACCTCACCGGGCGCGGCCGCGGCGGACGAGGAGATCGAGTAGTGCCGTGGCCGCAGCACGGGCAGCAGTTCCAGGAAGTGCTCGAACGGCAACTCACAGGCCCGGTAGCGCTCCAGCAGGTCAAGGAGGCTGCACCCGGCGTCGGTGACCCGCTCGCGGAAGACGTCGGGCTGCGCCTCGGCGAGTTCCGCCAGGGGACGGCGCTCGGGCGGGCAGGCGGTGTGCTCGGCGAGTACGGCGACCTGCTCCCGGGTCGCGGCGTCCTGCAGCTCCACGAAGTCAGTGAGCAGTTGACGCAGAGTCAGCGGACGGTCGACGGGCAGGGCGTTGCGGCTCCGGCGGCGTGCCTTCAGCCGTACGGTGCGGTCCAGGTCGAGGCCGAAGCGGTCGGCGACCCGCCGCACGAGGGCGGCCGGGTTGCGCGGAAGCACCGCGAGGTGGTCGCCGGTGCGGTAGGTGACGCCGTCGGGCAACCGCAGCCGGATGAAGCGCTTGGAGCGGCCGAGCGGGTGGTCCATGTCGACCAGTTCGCAGGTGTCCAGCACCTCCATGGGCTGGACGCCGTGCCGTGCCGCGAGCGGTCCGGTGACCGACTGAGTGGCGTCCTGAAGCTCGTACAGCCCCTGGTCGGCGTCGGCTTCGCCGCTGTGTCCGGTCGGTTCGGCGCCGGCCTGCACAGGGCTCCCGTACTTCTCCAGCAGGGTGTTCCACAGGTCGCCGGTCCACCGGTCGACGGTGCCGGCGAAGTCCCCCGCGGCGTCGGCGGCGCCACGCTCCAGCAGGGGCGTCGCACCGGCGGCGGCGAGCCGCTCGTCGATGAGCGTCGGGATGCGCTGGTAGGTGGCGGCCCAGTTGCGGTCGCCGACGCCGAGCACCGCGTACTCGACGCCGTCGAGCGAGCCGGGCTCCAACTCGTCCAGCCATGACACGAACCGGGCGGCGTCGTCGGTGGGCCTGCCGTTGTAGGAGGCGGCGACGATCACCACCGGGCCGCCGGTGCCGGTGAGTTCGCCCACGGCGTCGTCGAGGGAGGCGACGGCACTGGCGAAGCCGTGCTCGTCGCCGTCCACGGCGAGGTCGGCGGCGATGCCGGAGCAGGTCCCGAGATTGGAACCGTGCAGCACGGTCAATGTCGTACCGGCCGCACGCCGGGCGGCGGGCCGCGCCTGTTCGGTGGGTGTGCCGATGGCGGCGGCGGTGGGCAGGCGGCGCTCGCCGCTGTCGCGTCGGGCCAGGTTCAGGGTGAAGTTGTCGGGCTTGAGGGTGAGGGACTGCTTGATCTTGAGCTGGTAGTCGGTGTGGTCGATCAGGCGGAACCGGTGCACCAGCAGGGCGAGGACGAGCGTCGCCTCGTGCAGCGCGAACTGGCGGCCGATGCAGGCCCGTTCGCCGTTGCCGAACGGCTTGAACAGGTGGACCGGGCGTGCGGCCTCCCGCTCGGCCGAGAACCGCTCCGGGTCGAACAGCTCGACGTTGTCCCCCCAGGCGGGATCCCGGTGCAGCTGAGGGATCAGCACCATCAGCGACTCGCCCTGGCGCACGGCGTACTTGCCGCCGATGACGGTGTCGGCCAGGGGCTCGACCGCGTACGCCGGCGCCGTGGGCCACAGCCGCAGGCTCTCGCTGAGGATCTGGCGGACGTAGGTGAGCTTGCCGATGTCCGCGTACTGCGGGTCGGGGTCGGCCGCATCGCCCCACAGGGCGTCCACTTCCGCCTGGGCGCGGGCCAGTACCTCGGGGTGCTTGGTCAGGTAGTACAGCGCGAACGACAGCAGGCCACTGGTGGTCTCATGGCCGGCGATGAGGAACGTGATCGCCTGGTAGCGGATGTTGACGTCGTCCAGGGGCTCACCGGTGACCTGGTCGCGGGTGTGCAGCATCCGGCCCAGCAGGTCGTCGGTGCTCTGGTCGCCGTCCGCCCTGCGCTGCCGGATCACATCGTCGACCAGGTCCTTCATCAGGGTGACGTCGTTGCGGAACTGATCCGCCTTCTTCCACTGGAACAACTCGGTCCCGGGGATGGACTCGCCCTTGGCCTGAGCGAAGTCCAGTGCCCTCGCAAGCGCCGTGATGAAGGGATGCGGCTGATCGCGGCGGAAGGATTCGAAGTCGTAGCCGAAGCCGCACAGTCCGATCGTGTCGAAGGTCAGCCGGGTCATGTCGGCGGCCACGTCCACCGGAAGCTCCCCGGCCGCCCGGTCCCACTTGGCGATCAGCTCCCGGGCGACCTTGAGCATCGTCGCGTGGTAGCCCCGCATCGCGCCCAGGGAGAACGCCGGCATCAGGACGTCGTGCGCCTTGCGCCAGTTGGGCTCGTCGCCATAGGCGGTGAACAGACCGTCCCCGCCGATCTCCCGCAGGATCACGAGATCGGGGTGGACGTTCTTACGGAACCGGCTCTCGTCCGCCAGTTCGGAGACGAGATCCAGGCCGGAGACGAAGTTGATCTCGGTGCCGAAGATCCGGAGCTTGAACAGCGGCCCCAGCTCCTTGGCCTCCTGCATGACATAGGCGAGACCTTCGGCCCCGCCAGGGACGTCGAGCGCATGCCCGATCAGGGGAAGAGCCGGGCGCTCGGGGATCGGCTCGGTTTCGGAGAGAGGCGCATGGGACATGAGCGTGCCTTTCGATCACGGCTGGCAAGCGATGGCTGTCAATGTACAGGCAGACATTGTCAGGTGACAATGTCGATTGACTGGGTTGTTAGACATAGTCGTGTGAAGGAACTGTGTGTGTGTGGACCGGTGGATGAGGCGAAGGGCCAGGGACCGAAAGGGAACGTGTGTGCGTGGTCTGCGTGGTGTGCGCGTGCCGGCGCGGGGTGGGACCGGCATGTTGGGTCCGTCAGCGGAGCCTGAACGCTGGGCAGTCCGGTGGCGGACGTGCACCGACGCCCGCCGCGTGCCGGCTGTGAGTCCGGCCGTGACGTGGGGAGAGCCAGAGACCGCGGACCAGACGTCCGCCGGCGCCTCCCGTCCACCGCTGATCCGCTTGAACACCGGAGTGGCCGACGCACACGCCGATTCGCGGTCTGTGCGGTCGCCGGGCCGGGTGACACGGTCGGGGGAAGAGAGCTCGTGGACGGCGCGCTTCCGCACGGCCTGGACGAGCCCGAAGCCCGGGAGACAGGAGCCGGTGGACCCCTCCTTCGGACGCCTCGGCCCGGGCAGGGGCGTCGCTGCTGATCCCCTCGCGCGGTGTGCGGTGGAGGACTTCAGGGCGACCCCGAACATCTCCCGCGCGCCGGCCTGTGGAACCCGGCAGTGTTCGGCGGCCGTCAGAACCGTCTCGACGCGTGCACGAGCCGCTGCCACGCGTCCGGTTGCGGCGCTCCTCTCGGAGAAGGGCCGCCGCCCCGCCGGCCGGTGAGTGCCCCGAGGACTGCCCGGCGAGACACCTCGCCCGGCGCGGGAGAGCGGTTTGGGACCGCGTCGGAAGGCGCTTGCCCCCGGGGCCGAGGAGACAGGGCGATCCTGTCTCGGTCTCGATCGTCACGGCGTTCTCGGACCACGCGAGGCCCTGGACGCGGGCGTCGCCTCGCCGGGGCAGGTCGTCGGCGGGCGGAGTGAGGTGCCCGAGGTGCGGGCAGCGGATCACGCCGCCGGAACCCAGGTCGACGAGGGAGGCAACGGCGCCCGGCCGACGGCGGGCCACGCCACTGGTGCGGTAGCGGATTCTGAGGCCGGTGGGGGGCGGGATCATGCTGCTGACGGTTCCTTACAAGGGGGTCTCGCAGGGTCTCCGGTGGGAACGGTGGCCGGCCCTGCTGCGGTGCACGGAGGGGGAGGGTGGCGATGCCGGTGGCGTCAGCCGGAGACCCTGACGCCGACGGACCGCGCGGTAAGAGCAGTCGCCTGCGGGTGTCGCCGATGTTCAG
>CBFGZZ010000540.1:0-4465 GCA_965653385.1 uncultured Streptomyces sp.
CCCCCCCCCTGGTCTTCACCCGAGGTGTGCTCGGGAGACCTTCTGGACGACGCTCCCGGTCAGGACTCGACCTGCTCGGTCACCTCGTCCGAGAACGTGGTCAGCCGGGTGTAGATGCCCGGGTAACCGGCCTGGGCGCAGCCCTCGCCCCAGGAAGTGATCCCTGCCAGGACGCCCCCGATGAGCAGGGGACCGCCGCTGTCGCCCTGGCAGGTGTCGACGCCGCCGGCGGTGTATCCGGCGCAGACCATGTCGGACGAGAGGAAGTCCGACCCGTAGGAGCTCGCACAGCTGGAGTTGGAGACGGTCGGCACGGTCGCCGTGCGCAGTTGGTTGGAGGAGCTGCCGCCCGAGGAGGTGGTGCCCCAGCCGATGACGCGGGCGGTGGTGCCCGCCGCGTACACGCCGGTGTCCGAGGAGTCGACGTACGACGCCGGCGTGTACGGCATCGACGTGGACAGGGTCAGCACGGCCACGTCGTTGCCCTCGGTGACGTCCGTGTAGTCCGGGTGGACCCAGATGTCGCTGACCCGGGCCACGGTGCCGTTCGTGCCGTTGAGGTAGGTGCGGCCGCCGACGACACGGACGCTGCCGGTGGACTCGCCGGCCATGCAGTGGGCCGCGGTGACGACCTTGGTGGCCGAGACCAGCGTGCCGCCGCAGAACTGGTTCTGCGAGGCGTCCGTGATCTGCATCATGAACGGGTACGCGGTCGTCGTGGTCGTGGTGCCGCCCACGATGCGCGAGGAGGCGGCCTCGGCGGTGGGGGCGCTGAGCAGTGCGGTCGCGGCGGCGGCAGCGGTCGCGGCGACGACGGCGGTCTTTCTGGCACGGGTGAGCCCGAACATGAGACTCCTCAGGGGGAATTGCCGGTGGGGGAATCGCGCGGGTGTGGGGGTGTGCACGGGGGTCGCGGGACCGACCCCCGTGTGCCCGGCGAGCGGCACGCACTCAAGGTAGGTCCCGGAAGTTCCCCTTCCCAATGAGGGAACCCCCTAAGGGAGTTGGGCAGGGAAAACCCTCGGTCGGGTTCGGTCAAACCTCCCCGGACCGACAAGGACGGGTGAACTCACCTGTCGCGAGGCGCCGTACGGCACCCCGAACTCACGTCGTGCGGCGACCCGCCGCCAGTCTGACGATGTCGACCCGCGATCGGATCCCGAGCTTGCGGTACACGCGGGTGAGCGTCGCTTCGACCGTTTTGACGCTGATGAACAGACGCGCGGCGATCTCCCGGTTCGTCGCGCCCTCCATGACCAGCGCGGCGACCTGACGCTCCATCGAGGCGAGCCCGTCCAGAGCGGTCGGCCCGTCGGGACCGTTCTGCGGCGAGACCGCGGCGGGGGCGTCGGCCGACTCCACGGGGCGCGCGGTAGCTGCCGCCTCGACCTGCCGCAGCCACGGCAGCGCCCGGCAGCGGCGGAACAGCCGCGCCGCCTCGTCGTACGACGTCGGACCGGGAGTGCCGGTCCGCAGCTGGGCCAGGGCGAACGCGGCCCGGGCCTCCTCCAGGCTGTAGCCCAGCTTGCCGAGCCGGTCCTGCGCCGACGTCAACTGCACCACCGCGGCGCTCCGTTCGCCGCGCGCCGCGCGCAGCAGCGCCTCGGCCCGGTCCAGGACGGCGAGGACGCATCCGCGGTCCAGCCGCAGCGCCACCTCGCGCGTGACGTCGATGACGTCCTGCGCCTCCGTGAACTCGCCGCTGCGCACCAGCGCCTCGGCGAGGTCGCCGTGCCAGCGGCCGCGCGCCGGGTCGGTGATGCCGAGGCCCTGCTCCAGCTCACGCACCCGGCGCAGCGAGACGTCGGCCGCCTCCACGTCCCCGGCCACCAACTGGGCGTGCCCGAGCGCGGCCAGGGCACGGGAGACGTACATCTGGTCGCCGTCCTCCTCGGCGTGCTCCACGGCTTCCCGCGCCAGCGCCAGCGCCCGGTCCACCTCGCCGCCCGCCGCCTCCGCGAGCGAGGTCAGCACGGCGGACGCGACCTCGCCGATCCCCGTGTCACGGGCGAGGCGCAGGCTCTCGCGGGCCAGATCGAGGGCGCGCCCGCAGTGCCCGGAGTGCAGTTCGGTCTCGGCCACCCCGCGCAGGAAGTGCACCTCGCTCTCGACCGACCCGCGCCGGCGCACCTCGCGCAGCAGGGCGGTGACCGTCGCGCGTGCCTCGGCCAGCTGGTCGCTCATGATCAGCCAGCGGAACCGGGAGTAGCCGGCGCCGTTGTGATGGCACGCCACCCTCGGGTCCTGCGGCTCCTCCAGCGCCCGCCGGATGGTCGCCGGGGCGTCCGCGTGGCCCATCAGCGTCTCGATCTGGGCCTGGAAGGCGAGCGCCATCAGCTCGGTGTACCGGTCGCCGGCCCGCGCGGCCAGCTCCGCCGCGTACGCCGCCGCGCCGCGAGCCTCGTCGAAGTCGCCCTCCACGAGCAGGGCGCGCCAGGCGAGCTGGTAGTGGACCAGGGCGAGCAGCATCGGGTCGTCGCCGGCGTCGGCCAGGGCCTGCGGGAAGATCGCGTCGACCTCAGTCATGGCGTGCCCCGCCGTGTCGATCACGATGATCCAGGCCCGCACCCGGTCCTCGGGCACGGTCGTGCGGCTCAGCACCTCGCGGGCGATGTCCCGGGCCAGGTCCAGCTCTCCGGCGGTGATCGCGTCCTCGGCCGCGGTCAGCCGCACCACTTCCGGGCCGGGCACGCTGTCCGCGGGCGTGTGCCGGGCGGCGAGCAGCCCCAGTTGCGCGGCCACCGAGGGCGCACCCCGGTCCCGGGCCAGGGCCGCGGCCTCGGCGAGGGGGGTGGCCACCTCCGGGTCGGTGCCGTGGGTGGCGAGGGCCAGGTGCCGGGCGCGTTCGATGGGGTCGGAGGCCGCCGTGGACAGCGCGGCGTGCGCGGCCCGGCGCTCCTGCGCGGGCGCCTCCGCGTACAGGGCGGCAGAGACCATCGGGTGCGCGAACCGTACGGCGGGACCCTCGGGCTCGGTCGCCAGCAGCCCCAGTTCGGCGGCCTGGGCGGTCTCGGCCTCGGCGTTGTCCCGGCCGGCCGCGTGCAGCAGGGCCACCGTCGGGCGGGCACCGGCGCTCGCCACGAGGAGGGTGCGGCGGGCCTCCTCGGACAGCATCTCCAGGCGGTTCAGCACCAGGGCGCGCAGCGAGGTGGGCACCGGCAGGGGCTCGCCGGGGCGGGGCGGGGTGGGGTTCTCGGCGAGGGCGCGGCCCAGTTCGAGGGCGAACAGGGCGTTGCCGCCGCTGGTGCGGTGGATGTCCCGGACCGTGGAGCGGGGCAGGCCGGTGTAGCCGCGGTGGTCGAGCAGGGTGGACAGCTGGGCGCGCGAGAGGGGCCCCAGCCGTACGGCGAGAGTGTCCGGCGGGGACGCGCGAAGATGGCGGTCGTACTCCTGGCCGTCCGTCCGCACCGCGAACAGCATCCGCACGGGGGTGTCGCCGAGCCGGCGGGCGGCGAAACCGAGGAGTTCCGCGCTGGCCGGATCCAGCCACTGGAGGTCGTCGGCGACGACGAGGACGGGGCCGGTGTCGGCGAGGGCGCGCAGGGCGGACAGCACGGCCAGGCGCAGGGCGAGACCGTCGCGCTGGAGGGTGGACTCGCCGCGTCCGGTGAGCGCCGACTCAAGGGCGGTGCGCTGCGCGGCGGGCAGCCGCTCGGACACCTCGTCCAGGACCAGGCCGAGGAGGTCGGCGAGGGCCAGGAAGGGAAGGTGGGATTCGGACTCCGTGGGCGAGCAGCGCAACACGGTGCGCGCCGCCCCGCCGTATTCCCCGGCCAATGCCCGCAGGACGGTCGACTTCCCAATTCCGGCAGGCCCGTGAAGCAGCACGCTGCCGCCCCGCCCGAGCTGCTCACGCGCCGCCGTGAACAGCTCCTCCCTGCCGATGACCAGGTCGGGGCGGCGTCTGGCAGGCTCCTTGAAGTCCCGTCGCACGGTCACCGCTCCCCTCCGTGTGTCGTGTTCGGGCCAATATTAGGCAACGGATCTTTGAAATTCGGACTGAAGACATGGTGAGGCAAATAACAGCTGTGGAGGGTTCGCGATCGGCGGGGGGAAATTCGAGGCGCGGATGAATGAATGGACGCCCGCCCGGACGGCCCGAACCGCGCGCCGACGACCACCCGCGGCCCGCTCCGCGGCGCGGCTGTGCCGACACCCTCGTCCACCGCGTCGGCGCTGCCGCTCCGGTCTGCCGTGGCAGCGGCGGCGGTCCCGTCGTGCCGCGTGCGGGGCGTCGCCCCCGCCCGGCGCGTCCACGCTGCCCGCCCGGCCCGTCGGGGGCGCGGCGGTGACCTTGTCGGCCGTGTTCATGCCGCCCCCGCCTTGCCGCGGCTACAGCGCCACCCCTGCCCGCCGCACCCTCGCTCCCTGCCCCGCCCGTCACGACCACCCCCCCCCACCAGGGCCCCCCCAACCGCAGCAAACCACCCCCGCGTGCCCCCACCACCCCCCCGCCGCCGGTGTG
>CBFGZZ010000541.1:0-4462 GCA_965653385.1 uncultured Streptomyces sp.
GGGGCCGGTCGGAAGAAAGCTCTCCTGGCATCTGCGGAAGAGTTGTAAGATCAGCCGACTTATGAGGGGGATGTGACGGCCGGGGGGCCGGGGGCATCTGAGAACAGTGCGCCGCTCCCTCTCCCGTGTTCCGGGGAGGATCGCCTTGGCCCGCCATGTCTTCGTACGTCGTTCGAGAGCGAGACGGGCGGCCGTCGCCGTGGCCGCGTCCGCCGCGCTCGCGGGTGGGCTGAGCCCGCTGCTGCCCGTCGCGTCGGCGGCGGCGGAGGTGTCTCAGGACACGGTCGTACCGTCGACCCCGCGGACCACCAATCTGACGGCGACGCTCCATTCCTCCGACACCACGACCGGTGCGAACGGGGCCGGCGCCGAGGGCGTCTTCCACCGGCTGGAGGGCAGCTCCCGGCTGCTGTGGACGCGGTACGCCGACGGCAGGGCCTTCGAGGCGCCGATACCGACCGGCTACGCGAGCATGTCGGGCACCGGCACCGATGTGCTCGCCTACCGTGCTTCGGACGGCCGGATCGACTTCTGGAACGCGGCGGACGACACCACCCGTACCTTCCAGCTGCCCACGGGCCACACCGTGCTCACGATCTACGGCACCACGGTCGTCACCGCCGCCAACGTCACGAACGCCGACGGCACGGTCACGCGGGTCGTCCACCTCCTGGACGTACGCGAGGACGGGACCGTCGTCGACACGCAGGTCGGTGGGGCGCCCGCGGGCATGACGCTGGGGCAGCCGCGCGGCGCCGACGCCGAGGGCCTGATCTTCAACGCGACGCTGGACGGCACCGCCCGTATGGTCGCCGTCGACCGCGCCACGGGCCGCGTGCGGGACTGGACCCGGCCGCTGCCCTCCCTCGCCTACGGCTACGTCAAGCTCTCGCCGGACCATGTCGCCGTCTACAGCAGGGAGCTGAACACCAAGGTGCTGGTGGTGCCCCGCGCGGACCTGGCGGCCGCCCCGGTGGAGGTGGGTCTCGCGGGCAGCCCGAGCGCCAACTACGTCGACGACCTGGCCGTCGTAGGCGACTGGCTGGTGCACCAGCCCACCGGCAGCGTCCAGATCACGGCCAAGCCGATCGCGGGCGGTGCCGAGGTGACTCTGCTGACCTCGTCGCGCAGTGAGGTCACCGCCGTGTCGGACGGCGCCGCCCTCTCCATCGGCCGTACCGCCGCCGACGACTGGGGTATCCAGCGCATCCACGCAGACGCGTCCGGCAAGCCGGTCGTCACGCAGGTCAAGGCCCTGCCCAAGCCGCCGGCGCCGATCCAGGGCATCTCGCTGGAGCAGGGCCGGCTGGTCGTCACCGACACCGGCGGCAGCACACAGCGCAACGACTATCTGCGGACCGTCGCCGCCACCGGCGCCCCCACGTTCGGCGAGCGCTCCTCGTTCACGCCCACCACCACCGGGGTGATCGGCACCTGCCCGATGACCGATGTGGCCTGCTCGCAGGTCTTCGGTACGGCCGACGGGCGGATCGCCTGGATGGAGTACGGCTCGGAGACCGACCTCCTGCGCGTCAACGGCCCCACCGGAGCGGGCCTGTGGGAGCGGAGCGTGCCCGTCGACGGGCGCATCCTCGACGTGTCGGGGCGGTACGTCCTGTACGCGACGCCCGGCAACACGTACGCCTACAAGATCGATGACCAGGCGGAGCCGTACGCGACGCGGGGCCCCGCCGCCCTCTCCGGCGACACCCTGTGGACGGGGGGCGCGACCCCCGGCACGGTCACCGCGTACAACCTGACGACGAAGAGGACCACCGAGACGGTGACGCTCGCCTCGGGCTGTGCGCCGACCGAACTCCAGGCGCTCGGGCGGTACTTGTACTGGACGTGCGGTGACACGGCCGGGGTCTACGACCGTACGGCGAAGAGGTCCGTGGCCGTGCCGGCGGGTGAGGCCAGGCTCGGGGACGGGTTCGTCGTCACGCACGACCGGCAGGCCGGGAAGCTGACGCTGACGACGGTCGCCGACGGGTCGGCCGCGAGCAGGGTCATCGGCGATCTGCCCGACACCGGGGTCTCGCAGCGGGACGTGCGCTGGACGGTCGACGAGGCCGGCGCGAACGCGGCCTACGTGGACGGCCAGGAGCGGGTGCACCTCGTCCCGTCCGGGGTCGCACAGCAGCCGCTCCGACTGCTTGATCCCGCGCGGAACACGGCGACCGTCACGGCCCGCACGAGCGACACCGTGCCGGGCACCCTCACCACGGTGCTGCTGTCCAAGCCCTCCTCCGGCTGGGACCTGACCGTCCGCAACCGCGCGACCGGCAAGGTCTACACCGACGGAGTGGACGGAACGGCGGCGCGCGGCGAGCTGACCGTCGGCTGGCACGGCGACGACCCCACGAGGACCGGGGACGCCTTCGTGCCGAACGGCTCCTACGACTGGACCCTGACCGTCACCCCGGCCGACGGCGTCGGCGCCCCGCTCCAGGTGCGCGGCACCGTCCGGCTGGTGCGGGGCGACGCGGTCCACCGCGATCACGTCGGTGCGGCGGGCCTGCCGGACGGCGTCGGTGACCTGCTCACCCTCAACTCCTCCGGCGCGCTCACCTTCCAGCAGGGCACGGGCAAGGGCACGTTCTCCGGGAAGGTCTCGGGGAGCGGCTGGTCGACGAAGACGGTCGCGGTGCCGTTCGGGGACCTCAACGGCGACCGGTGCAACGACGTGCTGGCGCGGATGAGCGACGGCTCGCTGCGCGGCTACAAGACCAAGTGCGGGCAGGCGCTGACGCCTTCGACGTCGTACACCAAGCTCGGCACCGGCTGGAACGCCTACAACGTGCTCACCTCGCCGGGCGACCTGACCGGTGACAAGCGGGCCGATCTTCTGGCGCGGAAGGCGTCGACCGGGGACATCTACCTGTTCGCGGCGAAGAGCGACGGGACGCTGGCGGCGGGGAAGAAGATCCGTTCGGCGTGGAGCGGCTACACGAAGATCGTGGGTGCCGGGGACCTGAACGGCGACGGGCACGGGGATCTGCTGGCCCTCGACAAGGCCAGGACGCTGTGGCGCTACAACGGCCTGGGCAACGGGCTGCTGAAGGACCGGGTGAAGGTCTTCTCGGGCTGGGGCACGGGCTACAACGTCATCGTCGGTGCCGGGGACATCACGGGGGACGGCAGGGCGGACCTCGTCTCCCGGGACGGCAGCGGCAACGTGTGGCGCAACAGCGGTGACGGGAAGGGATCGTTCGGGGCCCGGGCGAAGATCGCGAGCGGGTGGCAGGGCTACAAGGGCGTCTTCTAGCCGTGCTGTGATGCGCGTCATGTCTCCGGGAGGGGGTCCGCCGGGTCGGGCGGTCGTCGGGCGGCCGGTCCGGCGGATCAGTGGATCCGTGGATCCGTAGCGCTCCGGCGCGCACGGCCCCGACAGGGCTCATTCCGCGATCTCCCGCCCCCGCCGACGCGGCCGTGACCCCGATACCCGATCGGAGTCTCGGCCACGTGCGGCTATGCTCGGGGAGGCAACATCGCCTGGGCCCTTAGCTCAATTGGCAGAGCAGTGGACTTTTAATCCATTGGTTGTGGGTTCGAGTCCCACAGGGCCTACGGGTTGTAGGCGGGGGATATGCCCTCTGACCTGCTACGCAGCGCCTGAGTCGGCTTCGGTCGGCTCGGGCGCTGACTCGTTTTCGAGCCATTGCGTGAGCGATGCGTGAGCGGATGTGGCCGTGGCCTGCGGATTGGCTGCCGTTTGGGCGGACGGCTCGGCAGCCGCCTGACGCGACCGAGGGATCAGCTTCGCTGCCTTCTCCGCGATTTCGCGGTCCAGCTCAGGCAACAGACTCGTGTACGTGTCCGAGGTCAGCGTGATGGTGGAGTGCCGCAAGGTCTCCTTCACCGTGTGGATGTCGCCGCCGCCTCCGTGCGTGAGCGTCGCGGCGACGTGGCGTAGGTCCCGCAGGGTGATGGGCGGCAGATCCGTCGTGGCGAGGATGCGGCGGAAAGTCTCGGAGACGGTCTCCGGGTGGAGCCAGGAGCCGTCCTCCTTGGTGAACACCTTGCCGGTGTCCTGCCAGGCGTCGCCCCACTCCGTGCGCTCCTTCTCCTGGCGGGCCTTGTGGTTGCGCAGCTCCGTGATGGTCGTGCTGTCGAGCGCGATTGTGTTCGCGCTGCCGTCCGTCTTGGGCTCGGACTCGTAGGGGTCCCAGCCGTCCACCACGATCTCCTTGGCGGGCGTGATGAGGCCGGCGTCGAGGTCGATCTCGTGCCAGTCCTGGCCGACCGCCTCGCCGCGACGGAGGCCGCGGGTACCCATGAGGTGGAAGATCGCGTACAGGCGGTCGCCCTCGGCTGCGTCGAGGAAGGCACCGAACTGCTGAGGGGTCCACACCATCACCGGGCCGGGGATCTCGCCCGTCGCACGCCAGCGTCGGGCACGCTCGTTCGTCCAGAGGAGCGGCTTCGGGCGTTTGCCCGACTCCAGCTCGACGTGGGAGGC
>CBFGZZ010000542.1:0-4419 GCA_965653385.1 uncultured Streptomyces sp.
TGAAGTACTCAGCCCCTCCGGCGTTTGAGGAGCGGGGTCTGGGGCGGAGCCCCAGAAGGATGGGACGGGTAGGGGCGGCGGGGGCGAGGAACGGTTTACAGGCGCCCGAGCACCTGCGCCAGCAGCGACCCCATCCGAGTCGCCGAGTCGCGCCCGGCCTGAAGGACCTCCTCGTGGTTGAGGGGCTCGCCCGTCATCCCGGCCGCGAGGTTGGTCACCAGGGAGATGCCCAGCACCTCCGCACCCGCCTCACGCGCCGCGATGGCCTCGAGCACCGTCGACATACCCACGAGGTCCGCCCCGATGACCCGAGCCATCCGGATCTCCGCCGGCGTCTCGTAGTGCGGGCCGGGGAACTGGGCGTAGACACCCTCCTCCAGCGTGGGGTCGATCTCCTTGCACAGGGCACGCAGCCGCGGCGAGTACAGATCCGTCAGGTCGACGAAGTTCGCGCCGACGATCGGGGACGTCGCCGTGAGGTTGATGTGGTCGCTGATCAGGACCGGCTGCCCGGGCCGCATGCCCTCACGCAGGCCGCCACAGCCGTTGGTGAGGACGATCGTCTTGCAGCCGGCCGCCACCGCGGTGCGCACACCGTGGGCCACCGCCGCGACGCCGCGACCCTCGTAGTAGTGGGTGCGGCCCAGGAAGACGAGGGCACGCCTGTTGCCGATCCGGTACGAGCGGATCTTGCCGCCGTGCCCTTCCACCGCCGGCGGCGGGAATCCGGGCAGCTCGGTGACCTGGAACTCGGCCTCGGGCGCGCCCAGGGCGTCCACGGCCGGCGCCCAGCCGGAGCCCATCACGAGGGCGACGTCGTGGGTCTCGGCGCCGGTGAGTTCGCGCAGGCGCGCGGCGGCGGCGTCGGCGGCCGCGTGGGGGTCGCCCTGGATGTCGTCCGGAAGAAGAGATGCGTTCACGCGACTGAGGGTAGCCGGTTTGGGCCTACGCGCGTAGATGACAGAGCTCACGGGATGGCGATCGTTGTCTTGTCGTTTCCGACGAAAGGGTGCCCTCCGGGCCTCAGGCGTCCGGAACGAGGATGTCGGCGTCGTCGAAGACCGTCACCCCGATGACGACCAGGCGCCGCAGGCTGACCGTGTATTCGACCAGGGCATCCTTTGGCCAGGGCGGAGATTCCTCTGTCGAACGCGGCGCGTCGCAGGCCGTCGAGCAGGCCGCGGGCCGACGCGGCCTGCTCGGTGTACAGGGGTTCGAGGGCGGGCGGAGCGATCATGTACGTGATTCTCCGCGTGCCTTCCCTCAACAAGGCCGCTTGCGCAGCTCCATCACGTAATCGTGTGGCGCCCCCGCCGACTCCGCCGCATCCGCGATCTCGCCCAGGTAGCGTGCCGCCGGCAGCCCGCCCTCGTAGGCGTTCAGCACGTACACCCACGCCGGCTCCTCGCCCTCCAGCGTGTGCACCCGTACCCGAAGCCGCCGGTAGATGCCGAGGCTGACGCCCTCCCAGCGGTCCAGGGACTCCTCGTCCATCGGGGCGATGTCGTAGAGCGCGACGAAGACCTGCTCCTTCGGCTCCTCGACGAGCGTCGCCAGCGCGCCGTCCCAGCCCAGCTGCTCGCCGCCGAAGGTCAGCCACCAGCCGTTCAGCCAGCCGGTGGCGCGCAGCGGCGAGTGGGGGGCGCGGCGGGTCATCAGCCGCGCGTCGAGATTGCCGGCGTACGCGGCGTAGAGCGACATGGAGAGAGGGTACGGCAGGCGAATCGTCCGCCCCTCCCGTAACGGTGGTGTCTCGGGCGGGCCCCCAGGCAGTGGCACCGTGTGGCGTGCGGGACAATGGAGTACGTGACTCGGATCGTGATCATCGGTGGCGGACCCGGCGGATACGAGGCGGCCCTGGTGGCCGCCCAGCTCGGCGCGGAGGTGACCGTCGTCGACTGCGACGGTCTGGGCGGGGCGTCGGTGCTGACCGACTGCGTGCCGTCGAAGACTCTCATCGCCACGGCCGAGGTGATGACCACCTTCGACTCCTCCTACGAGGAGCTGGGCATCATCGTCGCCGACGACACGCCGCACATCGACACGCCCGCCCGGGTGGTGGGCGTCGATCTGGGCAAGGTGAACCGGCGTGTCAAGCGGCTCGCGCTGGCCCAGTCCCACGACATCACCGCCTCCGTCACCCGGGCCGGCGCCCGGGTCCTGCGCGGCCGGGGCCGGCTGGAGGGCATGCAGGGCCTCGACGGATCGCGCAAGGTCGTCGTCCGCGCCGCCGACGGCACCGAGGAGACCCTGACCGCCGACGCCGTGCTGATCGCCACCGGCGGGCATCCGCGTGAGCTGCCGGACGCCCAGCCCGACGGTGAGCGCATCCTCAACTGGACCCAGGTCTACGACCTCACCGAGCTGCCCGAGGAGCTCATCGTGGTCGGGTCGGGTGTGACGGGTGCCGAGTTCGCCGGCGCCTACCAGGCGCTCGGGTCGCGGGTCACCCTCGTCTCGTCGCGGGACCGGGTGCTGCCGGGTGAGGACCCCGACGCCGCCGCGGTCCTTGAGGACGTCTTCCGGCGCCGCGGTATGAACGTCATGGCCCGCTCGCGCGCCGCCGCCGCCAAGCGGGTCGGCGACCGCGTCGAGGTCACCCTCGCCGACGGGCGTGTCATCAGCGGCAGCCACTGCCTGATGGCCGTCGGCGCCATCCCGAACTCCCAGGGCATGGGCCTGGAGGAGGCCGGGGTCAAGCTGCGCGAGTCCGGGCACATCTGGACCGACAAGGTGTCCAGGACGACCGCGCCGGGCGTGTACGCGGCCGGTGACGTCACCGGTGTGTTCGCCCTCGCCTCGGTCGCGGCGATGCAGGGACGTATCGCCATGTACCACTTCCTGGGCGACGCGGTGGCCCCGCTGAACCTGAAGACCGTGTCGTCGAATGTCTTCACCGACCCCGAGATCGCCACCGTCGGCTACTCCCAGGCCGATGTGGACGCGGGCAAGATCGACGCCCGGGTCGTCAAACTGCCGCTGCTGCGCAACCCGCGCGCCAAGATGCAGGGCATCCGGGACGGCTTCGTCAAGATCTTCTGCCGGCCGGGCACGGGCATCGTGGTCGGCGGTGTGGTCGTCTCGCCCCGCGCCTCGGAACTGATCCATCCGATCTCGATCGCGGTCGACAACAATCTGACGGTCGAACAGATCGCGAACGCCTTCACCGTGTACCCCTCCCTTTCGGGCTCGATCGCCGAAGTGGCACGACAGCTGCACACCCGGAAGTCCGGTGGCGAACTCTGACGGCCGAAACCAACTCCCCGCTGGTCACGGGGAGTTGTCGAGCGTGCGTGCGGCATAGGCGGCGGGACTAGGCCCTATACCACTTCTCGCCCTTGCGTGCGAACAACTTCTGTTATTCGGCGCAAACTGCTGAAAGCAGACGGTCGTTGGGGTTACTGTCAGTTTCGTGTTCGCTGCAGAACGTCGCCAATTGATCCTCGAAATGGTGCGAGCGAACGGAGCCGTGTCGCTCCGTGAGCTCGCCCGCGTCGTCCAGACCTCCGAAGTGACCGTACGGCGGGACGTGCGCGCACTGGAGGCAGAAGGACTCCTCGACCGCCGGCATGGCGGTGCGGTATTGCCGGGCGGGTTCACGCGGGAGTCCGGCTTTCCGCAGAAATCACATCTCGCGACCGCCGAGAAGACGGCCATCGCCGACCTCGCCGCGAATTTCGTGGAAGAGGGCGAGGCGATCGTCGTCGGGGCGGGGACCACCACGCAGGAGCTGGCCCGCCGGCTCGCGCGCGTCCCCGGACTGACCGTCGTCACCAACTCCCTCCTGGTGGCACAGGCGTTGGCCCACGCCAACCGGGTCGAGGTCGTGATGACCGGCGGCACGCTCCGCGGGTCGAACTACGCGCTGGTCGGCAGCGGCGCCGAACAGTCCCTCCAGGGACTGCGGGTGTCGCGGGCCTTCATCTCCGGGAGCGGGCTCACCGCCGAGCGCGGGCTGTCCACGTCCAACATGCTCTCCGCGTCCGTCGACCGGGCGTTGGTGCAGGCGGCCGCGGAGGTCGTCGTCCTCGCCGACCACACGAAGCTCGGTACGGACACGATGTTCCAGACGGTGCCCACCGATGTCATCACGCGGCTGGTCACCGACGAGCCGCCGGTCCACGACGACCGTGCCCACACCGAGCTCCAGGCCCTCGCCGATCAGGGGGTGCAGATCGCCGTGGCCGGGGCGAGTGGGAGCCCGGGGGGTGACGAGGTCCCGGCGCGGCGGAGGGGTCCCCTGCCGGGGCCTAGGCGGGGGCAGGGGCTGCGGTCCGCCGCGGCGGTGCTCGGTGAGCAGGGGGCGGAGAGGGAGCGGGAGCGGGCCAGGGTTGCGGATTTGCGGCGGCGTTAGGGCTCCTGTTCGCCGTAGGGGTTCGTGGGGGTGCGCGCGTGCCGGTTGTGTGTGGCTGGTCGCGC
>CBFGZZ010000543.1:0-4383 GCA_965653385.1 uncultured Streptomyces sp.
GAGCCCTGAGCCCCCAAGCCCTGAGTCCCCGAGCTCTCTCCCCCGGACCCTCTGAACCCCTTGACCTCAAGTGCACTTGAGGAACCAGAGTGATCCACATGTCAACAGAAACCGCGCACGCAGCCACCGGACGCACCGACCTCGACGCAATCACCAAGGTCGTCGCCACCGTCGAACGCACCCAGCGGGCCAAGGACGCCGAAGGCTTCCTCGCCCTGTTCCACCCCGACGCCCTGTGGACGACCGGCCACGGCAAGGTCCTCATCGGCTTCGACGCCATCGCCGAGTTCACCCGTGCCGTGCTGCCCGCCGCGAGCTGGGACGGCGAGGTCACCTACGAGGTGGCGCACACGCGGTTCCTGCGGCCCGACGTGGCGGCCGTCAAGGTCCGGCAGGTCTACCACTCACCGGACGGCGAACCCGACACCGAGGGTGCCCCGCTCTACGTCATGACCAAGCAGCCCGACGGACGCTGGCTGCTGCACGCCTGCCAGAACACCGAGGTACGGGTCGACTAGGGCACCCCCACCCGCCCGGGTCACGACCCCAGGATCGACGCCAGGAACTCCCCGACCCAGCCCAGCAACTCCCGCCCGACCAGCGGCTTTCCGCCCACCTTCGCGGTCTTCGGGCGCGGCACCAGCAGCTGGTGCACCGCCGGCTTGATGACGGTGCCCGGGTACAGGCGCTTGACCCGCAGCTCCTGGGACTCGCGCAACTCCACCGGCGCGAAGCGGATGTTGTTGCCCTGGAGGACGATCTCGCCGACGCCGCACGCGCGGGCCAGCATCCGCAGGCCCGCCACCAGCAGGAGGTTCTCGACCGGTTCGGGCAACTTGCCGTAGCGGTCGACGAGTTCCTCGCGGACGGCCTTGATGTCCTCCTCTGTGTTGGCGGAGGCGATGGAACGGTAGGCCTGGAGGCGGAGCCGCTCGCCCGGCGCGTAGTCGTGCGGGACGTGGGCGTCGACCGGGAGCTCGATCTTGACCTCGAGCGGCGGCTCCTCCTCGACGCCGCCCTCCAGCGAGGCGCGGTAGTCGGCGACGGCCTCGCCGACCATACGGACGTACAGGTCGAAGCCGACGCCCGCGATGTGGCCGGACTGCTCGCCGCCCAGCAGGTTGCCGGCGCCGCGGATCTCCAGGTCCTTCATGGCGACGTACATGCCCGCGCCCATCTCGGTGTGCTGGGCGATGGTGGCCAGACGCTCGTGGGCCGTCTCCGTCAGCGGCTTCTCCGGCGGGTACAGGAAGTACGCGTACCCGCGCTCGCGCCCGCGCCCGACCCGGCCGCGCAGCTGGTGCAGCTGGGAGAGGCCGAAGTTGTCGCCGCGCTCGACGATCAGGGTGTTGGCGTTGGAGATGTCGATGCCGGACTCGACGATCGTGGTCGAGACGAGGACGTCGAACTTCTTCTCCCAGAAGTCGACGACGACCTGCTCCAGGGCCTGCTCGGACATCTGGCCGTGGGCCGTCGCGATGCGCGCCTCGGGGACGATCTCACGCAGGCGGGCGGCCGCCCGGTCGATGGACTCGACCCGGTTGTGGATATAGAAGACCTGGCCCTCGCGCAGCAGTTCGCGGCGGATCGCGGCGCCGATCTGCTTCTCCTCGTAAGGGCCGACGAAGGTCAGGACCGGGTGACGCTCCTCGGGCGGGGTCGTGATCGTCGACATCTCGCGGATGCCGGTGACCGCCATCTCCAGGGTTCTGGGGATCGGGGTCGCGGACATCGTCAGGACGTCGACGTTGGCGCGCAGCTTCTTCAGCTGTTCCTTGTGCTCGACGCCGAAACGCTGCTCCTCGTCGACGATGACGAGGCCCAGGTCCTTGAACTTGGTCTCCGAGGAGAACAGCCGGTGCGTGCCGATGACGATGTCCACCGAGCCTTCCTTCAGGCCCTCCAGGGTCGCCTTGGCCTCGGTGTCGGTCTGGAAGCGGGACAGGGCCCGGGTGTTGACCGGGAACTGCGAGTAGCGCTCGGAGAACGTGCCGAAGTGCTGCTGGACGAGGAGGGTCGTCGGCACCAGTACGGCCACCTGCTTGCCGTCCTGCACCGCCTTGAACGCGGCCCGCACCGCGATCTCCGTCTTGCCGTAGCCGACGTCGCCGCAGATCAGGCGGTCCATCGGGACCGACTTCTCCATGTCCTCCTTGACCTCGGCGATGGTGGTCAGCTGGTCCGGGGTCTCGGCGTAGGGGAAGGCGTCCTCCAGCTCGCGCTGCCAGGGGGTGTCCGAGCCGAAGGCGTGCCCGGGGGCCGCCATGCGCGCGCTGTACAGCTTGATCAGGTCGGCCGCGATCTCCTTGACGGCCTTCTTCGCGCGTGCCTTCGTCTTCGTCCAGTCGGCGCCGCCCAGCCGGTGCAGCGTGGGCGCCTCGCCGCCGACGTACTTGGTGATCTGCTCCAGCTGGTCGGTCGGGATGTAGAGGCGGTCGCCGGGCTGGCCGCGCTTGGCGGGGGCGTACTCGACGACGAGGTACTCGCGCGTGGCGCCCTGCACGGTGCGCTGCACCATCTCGATGTAGCGGCCGACGCCGTGCTGCTCGTGGACGATGTAGTCGCCCGTCTCCAGGGTGAGCGGGTCGATGGTCTTGCGGCGGCGGGCCGGCATCCGGGCGCCGTCCTTGCCGGCCGCCTTCTGGCCGGACAGGTCGGTCTCCGTCAGGACGGCCAGCCGCAGCGCTGGGTCGACGAAGCCGTAGTCGATCGAGCCGCAGGCGACATGGACGATCGAGGGGGAGATCTCCCCCAGGTCGGTCTCCAGGCGCGCCGCCACGCCCTCGCCGCCGAGCACCTCGACCGTGCGGGCGGCCGGGCCGTGGGCCTCGGTCACGAAGACCGTGCGCCAGCCGTCGGCGAGCCAGCCCTTGGTGTCGGCGAGGGCCTTCGCGGTGTCACCGCGGTATGACTCGGGGGCGTGCATGCCGAGCTTGAGGGTGTCCGCGTCGAGCGTCTCGTCAGCGGCGAAGGGCGAGACCGACCACCACATCATCTCCAGCTCGCGGGCACGGTCGCGGACGTCCGCGATGGACCACAGGGAGGCGGCGCCGACGTCGATGGGCGCCTCGCCGCCACCGGCCGTGGCTGCCCAGGACGCCTGGAGGAACTCCTGCGAGGTGGCGACGAGATCGGCGGCACGCGTGCGTACCCGCTCCGGGTCGCACACGACGGCCATGGCGCCCTTGGGCAGGACGTCGAGCAGCAGCTCCATGTCGTCGACGAGGACGGGGGCGAGGGACTCCATGCCCTCGACCGCGATGCCCTCGGCGATCTTGCCGAGCAGTTCGCCGAGCTCCGGGTGCTCTTCGGCGAGGGCACGCGCGCGGGCGCGTACGTCGTCGGTGAGGAGGAGTTCGCGGCAGGGCGGCGCCCACAGGCCGTGTTCGGCGACTTCGAGGGAGCGCTGGTCGGCGACCTTGAAGTAGCGGATCTCCTCCACGTCGTCGCCCCAGAACTCGATGCGCAGGGGGTGTTCCTCGGTGGGCGGGAAGACGTCCAGGATGCCGCCTCGTACGGCGAACTCGCCGCGCTTCTCGACGAGCTCCACGCGCGCGTACGCGGCCGCGGCGAGGGACTCGACGATCTCGTTGAGGTCGGCGGTCTGTCCGGTGCGCAGGGCGACCGGTTCCAGGTCGCCGAGGCCCTTGACCTGGGGCTGGAGGACCGAGCGGACGGGGGCCACGACGACGGAGACCGGGCCCGTCTCGGGGTCGTCGGGGCGCGGGTGGGCGAGGCGGCGCAGGACGGCGAGGCGGCGGCCGACGGTGTCGCTGCGGGGGCTGAGGCGCTCGTGCGGGAGGGTCTCCCAGGACGGGTACTCCACGACGCCCTCCGAGGGGAGGAGCGAGCGCAGGGCCGCCGCCAGGTCCTCGGCCTCGCGGCCCGTCGCCGTCACCGCGAGGACCGGGCGGTCGGTCTCGCGGGCGAGGGCGGCGATGGCGAAGGGGCGGGCCGCCGGGGGGCCGACCAGGTCGACGTGCATGCGGTTGCCGTCTGCGGCCGCTGTGATCGCTTCCGCGAGGGCGGTGTCCTTGACTACGGCGTCGAGCAGACCGTGCAGGCTCATGGAGGGGGCGCTTCCGTCCGGGGGTGGGCAACACGAAGGGCCCGACGCGGGTGGCAGGCCGGGGGCTTCCAGCGTACGTCGCTGCGCGGGCGGGTGCCGGGCCTGTGGATAACGTCCGTCCCCGTGGTGACGGGCGTTGACGTGGTCGTGAAGGGGCGCCGCCCCTTCGACCCCGCCGGGGCGGCCACCCCAGACCCCGCCATCGGCCCGAAGGGCCTCGGGGGCCAAAGCCCGCCCGGCGGGGGGGGGGGCCCGGCCCCCCCCCCCCCCAGGGGGGCCCCCGGCGCCCCCCCCCCCCGCCCCCGCGGGCGGGG
>CBFGZZ010000544.1:0-4364 GCA_965653385.1 uncultured Streptomyces sp.
GCTTCCGCCTCCTCCTGCCGTACCACCGGGGTCAGGCCCTCCGGTCCGGCGACCGTGACGGCGGGGGTGACGCCGAGGGACACATCCCCCTTGGGAACCCGAGGGCTCGTGCAGACGTCCTCCTCTGATGACGGGGTGCGTCGGCTCGTCCGCCGACGACAGGAACGAGGATGACACGATGAGTGACAAGGCCCGCAAGCTGTTCGAGGCGCTCGACCTCGACCGGAACGGGACCCTGACCCGCGCGGAGGTGATCATCGCGCTGCGGACGAAGGGGCCGTCGCTGGCCGCGTCCGGAGACCTGCCGTTCTGGGCCCTGGGGGACGAGGAAGCCTCCTCCGCGCTGTTCGACGCCGCCGACCAGAACGGCGACCAGGTGCTGACCCTGGAGGAGTTCGCGGCGGTGGTGGACCGCCGTTTCGGCTGGCGGTGACGTCGGCGGTGACACGGGCCTGACGCCTGCCGGGTGGACCGATGCGGTCCGCCCTTTCCGACTCCCTCAGCCTTTTCGATCGACCTCTCATGACAGTCGTCGAGTGCGATCTGATGTTGTGCACTTTCTTGACGGCAGTAAGCAGAGAGCCTACCTTCACGGTGTCCTTCCCCCGGTCAAGGGAGACCGCGATGCCCCCGTCCCCCGTCGCATCACCGTCACCGGCCAGCCCCGAAAGCACCCGGCAACTCCGCCGGGTCGCCCTCTCCGGGCTGCTCGGTACCGCCGTGGAGTTCTACGACTTCCTCGTCTACGGCACCGTCGCCGCCCTCGTCTTCGGCGAGCTGTTCTTCCCCGGCGCCGACCCGGCCGTCGGCACGATCGCCGCGTTCGGCACCTTCGCCGCCGGCTATGTCGCCCGCCCGCTCGGCGGCATCGTCTTCGGGCACTTCGGCGACCGGCTCGGCCGCAAGTCGATGCTGCTGCTCACCATGGGCCTGATGGGCGGCGCCAGCTTCCTGATCGGCCTGCTGCCCACCTACGACACGATCGGCGTCTGGGCACCGGTCCTGCTCATCACGCTGCGCGTCGTCCAGGGCCTCGCCATCGGCGGTGAGTGGGGCGGTGCCACCCTGATGGTCGTCGAGCACGCCGGGGAGCGTCGCCGCGGCCTGTGGTCGAGCTTCACGCAGATGGGAGCCCCGCTCGGCTCCCTGCTGTCCTCGCTCGTCGTCACGCTCGTGGTCGCCATGCCCCGCGACCAGTTCGCTGCCTGGGGCTGGCGGGTGCCGTTCCTGCTGAGCGTGCTGCTGCTCGGCGTCGGCCTCTTCGTCCGGCTGAAGGTCGTCGAGAGCCCGCTGTTCGCCGAGGTGAAGAAGGACCGCGCCGAGGCCCGGCTGCCCATCCTCGACGTACTGCGGCGTCCCCGTCCGCTGCTGCTGGCCTGCTGTGTCGGCATCGGCGCCTTCACCGCCCAGTCCCTGCTGACGAGTTACCTGATCGCGTACGCCACCGGCATCGGCTACGCCCGCCCGCAGGTGCTGACCGCGCTCACCGTCTCCGCCTGTGTCGCCCTGGTCGTGCTGCCCTGCGCCTCCGCGCTCTCCGACCGCGTCGGCCGCCGCCCGGTCGTCCTCGCCGGAGCCGTCGCCTCGGCCGGGCTCGCCTTCCCCGTTCTCGCCCTGGTCGACTCCAGGTCACCCGGACTGCTGATCCTCGCCGTGGTCCTCGGGCACGGCATCGCCCAGTCCGTGATGTACGGCCCGCTGGGCGCGCTGCTCACCGAGATGTTCGGCACCCGGGTCCGCTACACCGGCGCCTCCCTCGGCTACCAGGGCGCCACCCTCATCGGCGCCGGCTTCTCCCCCATGATCGCCGGAAGCCTGGTGGCCGGCAGCGGCAACGGCACCCCCGTCGCCCTGCTGATCTGCGGAGGCTCCCTCATCACCGCGCTGACCGTCTGGTTCGTGCGCGAGACCAGCCGTACGTCCCTGTCCGGCTCCGCGACCGAACGCTCCGACGCCCCCCACACGGAGGAGATCACCGCATGACGAACGGCACCCGCACCGCCCTCGCCGCAGCGCTGCTGCTCGCCGTCACCGCGCTCCCCACCTCGGCCGTCGCCGCCCCCGAGGCCGCCCACGTCGACGGCCGACTCCCCTCGGGCGCCACGTACTCGATGGATGTTCCCGCCGACTGGAACGGCACCGTTCTGCTCTTCAGCCACGGCTACCGCCCCAAGGGTGCCCCCAACCCCGCGCAGAACGCCCCGGACAACACGACCAAGGCACTCCTGCTCGACAGCGGCTACGCGCTCATCGGGTCCTCCTACGCCTCGTCCGGCTGGGCGGTGACGGACGCGGTGCCGGACCAGCTGGCCACCCTCTCCGTCTTCAAGGACCGCTTCGGGACGGCCCGGCGCACCATCGCGTGGGGACAGTCCTACGGCGGACTCGTCACCACCGCCATCGCCGAGCGCGCCGCGCGGCGCATCGACGGCTCCCTCGCGATGTGCGGGCTCGTGCACGGCGGAGTCGCCAACTGGAACAACACCCTCGACCCGGTCTTCGCCGTCAAGACGCTCCTCGCGCGCGACTCCGACGTCCCGCTGACCGGGTTCGAGGACCAGGCGGAGGCCACCGCGGCGGCAGGCACCCTGACCGCCGCGGCCGACGCGGCCCAGACGACGGCCGCGGGCCGGGCCCGGCTCGCCCTCGCCGCCGCCCTGCACAACATCCCGGTCTGGAACGACCCGAGCCAGACCCGCCCCGCCGCTACCGACTGGGACGCCCAGCAGGCCAACCAGTTCCCGGCCCTACGAGGCCTGATCCAAGTACCGGCGTTCAGCTGGAGGCAGGAGGCGGAGACCCGCGCGGGCGGCAACATGTCCTGGAACACCGGCGTCGACTACGCGAAGCTCCTCGGACAGTCCTCGGTCCGCAAGCAGGTCACCGAGCTCTACAAGAACGCGGGCCTCTCCCTGCGCGAGGACCTGGCGACCCTCAACAAGGCCCCGCGCATCGGCGCCGACGCGTCGGCGGTGGCCTGGATGAGCCGCACCAGCGCCTTCACCGGCAAGCTGACCAAGCCGCAACTGGACATCCACACCACCGGCGACGCCCTGGTCCCCGTCCAGACGGAGAGCGCCCTGCGCCGCGCGGTCACCGCCTCCGGTTCCGCCCCCCTCCTCCGCCAGGCGTACACCGACAACGCCGGACACTGCACCTTCAGCCCCGCCGAACAGCTCGCGGCCCTGCACGCCCTGGAGGACCGTCTCACCACCGGCAAGTGGGTCGGCTCCGATCCCCGGTCCCTCAACTCCCGTGCCATGAAGGCCGATCCGACGACACCCACCCGCTATGTCCCGTACCGCCCCGCCCCGTACCCACGTCCGTACGACCTTGCCCACCCCGCCGACGGCCGGTGAAGCCGTAAGGCCGCCCGCCGCGCCGTCGGTGGGCGGCCGTACGCTGTGCTCCGTGGAGGACGACGACATCCTGGACGGTCAGGGCAGCTCAGAGGGGCCGCAGCAGCGCCCGCAGTCCCTCCTGCTGACCTTCTTCGGCAACCACGTCCTGGAGCAGGGCGACCTGTGCGTCTACTCGGGCAGCATCATCGACGTGCTCGGCCGGGTCGGGGTCGGTGAGCAGGCGGTGCGCTCGACCCTCACCCGGATGGTCAACCGCGGACTGCTGCGGCGCCAGCGCGAGGGCCGCAAGATGTTCTTCGGCCTGACCCCACAGGCGACCCGAGTCCTGGAGGACGGCCGCACCCGCATCTGGCGGCAGGGCGCGGTCAACGACGACTGGGACGGCTCCTGGACCCTGCTGGGTTTCTCCCTCCCCGACTCCTGGAAACGCCAGCGCCACGACCTGCGCTCCCGGCTCACCTGGTCCGGATTCGGGGCGCTGTACAGCGGGCTGTGGATCGCGCCCGGGAAGGTCGACGTCGCCGCGGTGGTCGCGGAGCTGGGTCTGGCCGACCACGTCAAGATCTTCCACGCCCAGGCGGACGAGGCCACCGACATCGCGCAGATGATCGACGGCGCCTGGGACCTGGAGAGCATCGCCGCGCGTTACGTCACCTTCGACAAGCGGTGGACGGCCCGTCTGGACGCGGGACCGGGCGACGACCCGATCGGCACCCGGCTGCGGCTGGTCAGCGAATGGCTCTGGACCATCCGCACCGACCCACGGCTGCCCGCCCGGCACCTTCCCCCCGACTGGCCGGCCCGCGCCGCCCAGGAGACGTTCCGCCGCGTCGCCGAACACACCGAACGGCCCGCACGGCTGATGGCGCGGGATCTGCTGGAGACGACACGGTTGAGGTAGCAAGCGGCGCCGTCCGACGCGGAGGAGTGGCTCCATGCCCGACCCTGTGCCGCCCGGCCTGGTGCACGGGCCACGGATCGCCGTCGTCGGGGGCGGCATCG
>CBFGZZ010000545.1:0-4333 GCA_965653385.1 uncultured Streptomyces sp.
GGCTGGAGGGGGTGCGGGGGTGGCGGGTCGTCGGGAGGCGCCGGTGGATCCGGCGGCGGGGCCGGTGCAGCGGTTCGCGTTCGAGTTGCGCAAGCTGCGGGCGGAGGCGGGCGGGGTCACCTACCGGACGCTGGCCCGGCGGGCGGGCTACTCGGTGACGACGCTGTCGCAGGCCGCGGCGGGCGAGCGGTTGCCGACGCTGCCGGTGGCCCTGGCCTATGCGCAGGCGTGCGGCGCGGATCTGGCGCAGTGGGAGGCGCGGTGGAAGGAGGCGGTGGCGGAGTCCGCCGACGACGGTTCCCGGGACGACGACGGATCAGTGGCTCCGTACCGTGGGCTGGCCCGGTTCGAGACCGGGGACAGCGCCTTGTTCTTCGGCCGGGAACAACTCACCTCGGACCTGGTCGACCTGCTGCGCCGGCGACGGTTCGCGGCGGTCTTCGGCCCCTCCGGCAGCGGCAAGTCCTCGCTGCTGCGCGCCGGACTGGTCCCGGTGCTCCGACAGACCCGGGAGCCGGATTTACGTCCGGCCGGGATCCGGATCCTGACGCCGGGCGCACATCCCGCCCGCACCCATGCGTCCCTCCTCACGCCCGCGGCCCCCGGCGAGGACGGCGCCGGGGCCGACACGTTCGTGATCGTCGACCAGTTCGAGGAGCTCTTCACCCTCTGCCGCGATCCCGCCGAACGGACCCGCTTCCTCGACCTGCTGCTGGCCGCCCGACGGCCGGAGAGCCGATTACGGGTGCTCGTGGCCGTACGCGGCGACTTCTACGGCCGCTGCGCCGAGCACCGCGAACTGGCCGACGCACTGCGCGATGCCAACCTCCTGGCCGGTGCGATGACTTCGGCGGAACTGCGCGACGCCGTCGTCAAGCCGGCCACGGCCGCCGGGCTGATCGTGGAGCGAGCCCTCACCGCCCGGCTGGTCGAGGAGGTCGCCGACGCCCCGGGCGGACTGCCGCTGCTGTCCCACGCGCTGCTGGAGACCTGGCGCCGCCGCCGCGGCAAGACCCTGACGCTGGCGGGCTACGAGGCGGCCGGCCGTCTGGACGGCGCGATCTCGAAAACCGCCGAGGAGGTCTACGGCCGCTTCCCCGAGGCCCGGGCGGCCGCCGCCCGCAGGGTGTTGCTGCGCCTGGTCGCCCCTGGTGACGGCACCCCCGACACCCGCCGTCCCGTGGAGCGCGCGGAACTGTCCGGCATCGGCCGGGAGGACACCTCCGAGGTGCTGGAGGCGTTCGCGGGGGCACGGCTGCTCACCCTCGACGGCGACACCGTCGAGATGGCCCACGAGGCCCTGATCACGGCCTGGCCCCGGCTGCGCGGGTGGATCGAGGACGACCGCGAACGCCTGCGGGTGCACCGGAAGCTGACGGAGGCGGCGCATGCCTGGCGGGAACTGGGCCGGGAGAAGGGCGCGTTGTACCGGGGCAGCCGCCTGGCCGCCGCCCGGGAACACTTCGGCGGGGCGGCCCGCGAGGACCTGACCGACCTGGAGCGTGCCTTCCTGGACGCCGGCCGCGACCACGAGCTGAGGGGCCGTCGCCGGTACCGGCTGACGCTCACCGCGGTCACGACGGCCCTGTGTCTCGCCCTCGTCGCGGCGGGCCTCGCCGTGCGGCAGTGGCAGAGCGCGGTCACCGCCCAGGAGCTGGCGCGGTCCCGGCAACTGGCCGCCCAGTCCGGCGCACGGCTGGAGATCGACCCCGACCGAGCCGCCCTGCTGGCCGTCCAGGCCTACCGCACCAGCCCGACCCGCGAGGCCACCACCGCCCTGTACGCCGCCGCGGCCCTCCCGCTGCGCATGCGCCTGGTCAGTGGCACCGACCCCGTGCACTCCATCGCCCTCAGCCCGGACGGGCGCACCCTCGCCGCGCACGGCGGGGACGGCACCGTGCGGATCTGGGACCTGCCCGAAGGCCGGCTCCGGCACACGTTCGCCGGCCGCGACGTCCGCGAGGTCATGGAGTTCAGCCCCGACGGACGGATGCTCGCTGTCGCCGGCTCGGTCGGCTCGGGTGCGGTGCTGGGCCTGTGGGATCCGGTCACCGGCAGGAAGGTCAGCAGCCTCACCGTGCCCGACGGTTCGGTACGGGGGGTGGACTTCAGCCCCGACGCTCGTATGGTGGCCGTCTCCTCGCTGTCGGCCGTGCGGGTGTGGGAGGTGGCCACAGGTCGCGAGCGGCACACCTTCACCGGCCTCCCCGACCTGGAGGACGTCGCCTTCGGCCCCGACGGACGTACCGTCGCCGCGGTGAGTTTCGACGGGCGGGTGCGGGTGTGGGACATGGCCACCGGCCGCACCCGGAGCACCCATGACAGCCGAGCCGAGGGTGATGCGGTGGTCTTCAGCCCGGACGGACGGACTTACGCGGCTGTCCGCAGCGACGGCTCGGTGCGACTGCGGGAGGTGGCCGACGGCGTCGTCCGGCGCACGATCAAGGACGGACCCAGCAGGTGGGACCAGCCGGCCTTCTCCCCTGACGGGCGGACCCTCGCCGTCCCGGGTCCTCAGGACACGGTGCGCCTGTGGGACACCGTCTCCGGCGCCGCACGGGCCACGGTGACCGCCGGTCACCGCGGACGCGGGGCCATGACGGTGGCCCTCGGCCCGGACGGCCGCACCCTGGTCACCAGCGGCAACCTGGACCCCGCCGTACGCGTGCACCGTCCGACCGGCGATCAGCCGCGGACCACTCTGCGAGGCGGTGCCGGAAGCTCTGTCGCCGATATCGCCTTCAGCCCGGACGGACACACGGTGGCGACGATGGGCCATGATCCGTCCGCCCGCGAGTCGGTGGAGCTCTGGGACGCCGGGACCGGCGGTCGCGAAGCCGCACTGGCACCCGGCACCGACCTGACGTCCCGGGTGGAGGGAATGCCCATCGCGGTGTCCCGCCCCAGGGACGTGGGATTCGCCCCGACCGGGCGTGCCCTGGCCGCCAGGACGGGCAGGAAGGGAGTGATCGAGGTCCGGGACGTCGCCACGGGCCGCCTGCGCCAGAGCCGTGCGTGGGGCGGCGTCGAGGAGGTGGTCCTCAGCCCCGACGGGACGCGGCTGGCCCTCGTCGGCGGCGCGGGGTCGGTGCGGATCTGGCACCTTGCGACCGGCGCGGTCGACACCGTCCGCACCGGCGACGGAAACCCCGTCAGAACGGTGGCGTTCAGCCCGGACGGCCGCACACTCGCCGTAGTGACCATCGAGGGCGGCGACGAACCGGTCACTCTCCTCGACGCCGCGACCGGCCGCACCCAGCACACCATCCGGCCGAGCGCCCGAGGCCCGCTGTCCCTCGTGTTCAGCCCGGACGGGACCACCATGGCCACCACGAGCGGCGGATCCGTGAAGGCGTGGGACGTGCGCACCGGAGACCTCCGGGACGGCTTCACCGCCGGCACGGAGGTCGGGTCGCCGACCTTCAGTCCTGATGGGCGTACCTTGGCCGCGGCCGGCTCCGGAGGTGTGCGCCTCTGGGACCTCGCCACCGGCCGGGCCAGGATCAGCCTGCCGGGCCGGTCACCCGCGGCGGTGGTGTTCAGCCCGGACGGTCGGACCCTTGCCGTCGGCACGGGCGGCTCCGTCGAGTTGTGGGACGTCTACCTGCCGGACCCGGCTCGCGCGATCCGCGCCATCGAGGCGGCCGTCGGCACCACTCACCGGGCGTCCCCCCGCGCCGCAGGTTGAGCCGTCAGCTCGGCCTCGACGAGGTCGGCGGCCCGGCGCGTCCCGCCCTCCCCGGCCATCTCGGCCTGGATGTCCTTCAGACGCCCGGCGACCTCGGGGTCGTCGACCAGCGCGAGGGCCGTCTCGCGCAGGAGCTCGGCGGTGGCCTCGTCCGTCGGGACGTGGCGGGCGACGCCGAGTGCCTGGAGCATGTCGGCGTTGCCGAACTGGTCCGCGGCCTGGGGTACGGCGATCATCGGGGTGGCCGTGGCGAGACCCTCCTGGCTGCCGCCGGCGCCGGCGTGGGTGACGAACAGGTCGGCCTGCTTCAGGATCGTCAACTGCGGGACCCAGGAACGCACTTCGACGTTGGCCGGTAGGTCTCCGAGCTCGGCGGGGTCGACGTGTCGGCCGACCTGGAGGACCAGGTGCCAGCCCGGCAGGTCGCCGAAGGCCCGCACGCACTCCCGGTAGAAGGCCGGCTGCTTGGTGAAGGCCGACCCGAGGGAGACGAGCACGACCTTCTCGGCGCCGGCCGGGCGCTGCCAGTCGCCTTCGGCGGTGCGGTCGGCCTGGCAGGCGCCGACGAAGGAGTACACGGTTTCGTCGACGCGGTCGGCGTTCGGCTGGAGCGCCTTCGGGATCAGGACGAGGGAGCGGTCGGGG
>CBFGZZ010000546.1:0-4312 GCA_965653385.1 uncultured Streptomyces sp.
CCGGGCGGCGTCTTCGGGGGCGGGCGGCCCCCGGCGCCCCCCCCCCCCGACCCCATGGCCGGGCCGAAAGCCCCGGGTCACTTCCGCCGCGGCTTGGCGTCCATGTCCGGTACGTCCTGGACCGACGGCTCCCCGAGCTCCTCCAACGCCGCCTCTGCCAGCGGCACCCGCGTCGGCGAGAAGTGCGGATTGATCCGCAGCGCCTCCTCCAGGTGCCGTCGCGCGGGCCCCGCCATCTCCAGCGACCGCTCGATCATCCCCCGGTGATAGGCGTACAGCGCGCTGCGCACCCCGCCCCCCTTCTGCCGGTCGGTCGCCCGCCGGGCGAACTTCAGCGCCTCCTTGTCCTCCCCGGCCCGGTGCAGCGCCCACCCCAGCGCGTCGGCCACCGCGATCCCCGGCTGCCGGCGCCACTCGACCCTGAGCCGCCGCACGGCCATCTCCGTGTCGCCGTGGTCCGCCTCGAAGAGGCCCAGCACCAGTTCCTCGTCCACCCCGCCGGCCGCGGCCCGCGCCGCCCGCTCGCGCAGCAGGTCGTACTGCACGCGCGCCGCCTGCCCCAGCCCCAGTGACTCGTACAACTCGCCCAGTTCCAGGGCGTACTCGGGCAACGGCTGCTTGGCGAGGGCCACCCGGTACGCGTTCAGCGCCTCCGTCGAGCGGCCCAGTGCCGCCAGCGTCCGCCCCTGCCCGGCGAGCGCGGCCCGCTGGTCGGGGTCGAGGCGTACCGCCTCCTGGAAGTGGCGCAGCGCCGCCGCCAGGTCACCGCGTTCCCAGGCGAGTTGCCCGGCCCGTTCGAGATACGCCGCCCGCTCGGCCGGGACCTCGGCGGCCGCCGCCGCGTCGGAGAGGGCCGCCGCCGCGTCCTCCCGCCAGCCCCGGTCGCGGTAGAGGGCCGCCGCCCGGGCCTGCACCGCCGGTCCCGAGCGCAGCTTCAGCAGCCGGTCCAGGCTCCGCTTGGCGGCCTTGTAGTCACCCATCCCGGTCTGCGCCTCGATCAGCAGCGGATACGTCGTCCACCGCTTCCGGTCGACCTTCAGCGCCGCCTCGCTCCACGTCCGCGCCGCATGGAAGTCACGCCGCGCGTTCGCCAGCGCCGCCATGCCGTCCATCGCCTCGGCGTTGCGCTCCCGCACCCGCAGCGACGCCCGCAGCGCCTTCTCGGCCTTCGGGTAGTTCGCCGGGTTCGCGGTCCGCCGCCCCTGTTCCACGTACGCCGCCCCCAGCACCGCCCACGCCCGGGCGTCCTTGGGATGGGTCCGCAGGTGGGTCTCGCGCTCGTCGATCAGCACCGCCAGATCGGGCAGCGCCGCGGTCACCCCCGTGGTCACGGCGGCCAGTGCCTGCGCCCCCGGTGCCGGCGGCGCCGCCCGCGTCCCGCCCGGCTCCCACGGCAGCAGCGTCAGCACCCCGCCGAGCACGGCACACCCCGCGACGGAGGCGATCAGCACGCGCAGCCGTTTGCGCGGGCGGCGGTCCGGCGTGCCCTGCCGCTCCTTCGACGCGTCGTTCTCGGACCCGTCGTTCTCGGTCCCGGCGTTCTCCAAGCCGCTGTTCGCGGACCCGGTGTTCACAGACCCGGCGTTCTTCGGGGCGCTGTTCTCCATGGCGATCACTGTGCGTGAAACCTTGAGTCAATACGACGACCACACCCGTCCGACCCCGGCTGCCCTACATGGGGTTCACACCGATGGCCCCGGGTGTCACGCTGTGATCATGAGCCGTATCGAAGCCGCACCCGACCAGGCCCGGGGTGACCTCACCGAGCGGCTGCTCGTGGGCCTGCCCGCCGAGGCCGTCCTCACCGACCCCGACATCACGGCCTCCTACGCCAACGACATGGCCAGCTTCTGCCCGGCCGGCGCCCCCGCCGTGGTCGTGCTGCCGCGCACCGTCGAAGAGGTCCAGCACGTCATGCGCACCGCCACCGAGCTGCGCGTCCCGGTCGTCCCGCAGGGCGCCCGCACGGGCCTGTCGGGCGGCGCCAACGCCTCCGACGGCTGCATCGTGCTGTCCCTGACCAGGATGGACCGCATCCTGGAGATCAACCCGGTCGACCGCATCGCCGTCGTCGAGCCCGGCGTCATCAACGCCACGCTCTCCCGCGCGGTGGGCGAACACGGCCTGTACTACCCGCCGGACCCCTCCAGCTGGGAGATGTGCACCATCGGCGGCAACATCGGCACGGCCTCCGGCGGCCTGTGCTGTGTGAAGTACGGGGTGACGGCGGAGTACGTCCTGGGCCTGGAGGTGGTGTTGGCCGACGGCCGCCTGATGACCACCGGCCGCCGCACGGCCAAGGGCGTCGCCGGATACGACATGACCCGTCTGTTCGTCGGCTCCGAGGGCTCGCTCGGCATCGTCGTACGGGCCGTCCTGGCGCTGAAGCCGCAGCCGCGGCAGCAGCTGGTGCTGGCCGCCGAGTTCGCGACCGCGGCGGCCGCCTGTGACGCGGTGTGCCGGATCATGGAGGGCGGGCACGTCCCGTCGCTGCTGGAACTGATGGACCGTACGACGGTCAAGGCGGTCAACGACATCGCGAACATGGGACTGCCGGAGACGACCGAGGCCCTCCTCCTGGCCGCCTTCGACACCCCGGACCCCGCCACCGACCTCGCGGCCGTCGGCGCGCTGTGCGAGGCGGCCGGCGCCACCCAGGTGGTCCCGGCGGACGACGCGGCCGAGTCCGAACTGCTGCTCCAGGCAAGGCGGTTGTCCCTCACCGCGCTCGAAGCCGTGCGGGGCGTGACGATGATCGACGACGTGTGCGTGCCCCGGTCGCGGCTCGCCGACCTGATCGAGGGCGTCGAGCGGATCGCCGAGAAGCACCAGCTCACCATCGGCGTGGTCGCCCACGCCGGCGACGGCAACACGCACCCCACCGTCTGCTTCGACGCGACCGACGCCGACGAGTCCCGGCGCGCCCGCGAGTCCTTCGACGAGATCATGGCGCTCGGCCTGGAACTCGGCGGCACGATCACCGGCGAGCACGGCGTGGGCGTCCTGAAGAAGGAGTGGCTGGCGCGCGAGATCGGCCCGGTCGGGATCGAGTTGCAGCGCGGCATCAAGCAGGTCTTCGACCCGCTGGGCATCCTGAACCCGGGCAAGCTGTTCTGACCGGCGGGGCTCACTGGGCGAGCAGCTGGTCGAGCGCGTCGTCGATCCCCAGCTGGTCGCCCTCGGCCCCCGGCGGCACCAGCCGCAACGTCCGCTCCAGCCAGGCCGACACCGGTGCCGCCGGCGCCTCCAGCAGTGCGTCCCCGTCGGGCGAGCTCAGCCCCATGAGCACCAGGCTGCGCCCGTCCACCTTCGTCGGCCACACGCGTACGTCCCCGTGCCCACTCGGCCGGAACACCCCCTCCACGAGCAGATCGCGGGAGAAGGTCCAGTGGACCGGGTGGTCGGAGTTGATGTGAAAGGCGACGTGCACGGCGTACGGATCGTCACTGTGATAGCTCAGCCGCGCCGGCACGGGAATGCTCCGCTCGGGCGACAGAACGAGCCGCAGCTCCAGCTCGCGTTCCACGACGGTGTGATGCATGGCGTCCGTGTCCTCTCTCGTGACTCGTTCGAGCCCTGGGAGTGGGCCCGTACGAGTGGAGAGGGAGCAGGGCCACGGATCATTACGCGAGTTCCCGGAACTTTTTCCCCACCCGCCCCCCAGCCCTGGCCCAGCCCCGGCCCAGGCCCTGCTCCGAGCCGTCCGGCGGCCGGGTTCCGCTCGTGTGAAGTACGTGTACGAGGTTGCCCGGAAAGGAGTGGGTCCTACGGGACGGGCAGTGCTTGTTGCGTCGGTCTGATAGATGTGGAGGCCCCAATTTGACCCACGAGCAGATACCGGACGACGGACATGAGCGCCCCAACCCCGGCCCCCGGTGACGACAGGCCCCGCGAAGGGTATTACCCGGACCCGTCCATTCCTGGATATGTCCGGTACTGGAACGGTGCCTCCTGGGTGCCGGGCACCAGCCGTCCGGCGCCGACGGACGGCGAACCGCTCGCCCCGCCGCCGGGCGCCAACCCGGACGGGCCCGCCGCTGCCCCGGCCGCCTCGGTCGAGGAGACCGGCCCGCACTTCTTCGACGAGGACCCGGCGCGGGAACCCGCTTCGGGCCAGGCCCAGCACGGCAGCCGCCCGGAGCCGGCGTCCGCGTGGGGCGCCGACCCCGCCCACCAGGCCGGCTTCGGCGGCGACCAGGACCACCGCGTGTCCTGGGGCGCCCAGCAGGAGACGGAACCGCGGGACCCGCGCGCGGCGGCCCAGCCGGACGGGCCGGCCGCCGGCACCGACCAAACGGCCACCGTCCCGCCC
>CBFGZZ010000547.1:0-4292 GCA_965653385.1 uncultured Streptomyces sp.
TTGGTGGGCAGCGTCCAGATGATGAACTTGCGCAGGTTGTCGAAGACCGCGCGGCCTTCCTCCACAGCGGCGCGGATGGAGGCGAAGTTGTCGTCGGTGAGCACCATGTCCGCGGCCTGTTTGGCGACCGCGCAGGCCCGCCGCAGGGCAGCGGGCGCGCGCAGCCAGCCCAGCCGCATGCCCGGCGCCATCACCTTGGAGAAGGAGCCGAGCAGCACCGTGCGGTCCTCCGCCCCGGGGTACGAGGCGATCCACGGCACCCGCTCGCCCTCGTACCGGAGTTCGCCGTACGGGTCGTCCTCGACGATCCACACCCCGCGCCGGGCGGCGACCTCGGCGACGGCCGCCCGGCGCTCGGCGGGCAGGGTTCTGCCGGTCGGGTTCTGGAAGGTGGGCACGGTGTAGAAGAGCTTGGGCCGCTCCCGCTCCACCAGCTCCTCCAGCGCCCGCGGATCCGCCCCGTCCGCATCTCCGGGCACGGCCACGACTCGCGCTCCCGCGAGCCCGAACACCTGAAGCGCCGCCAGATAGCAGGGGTCTTCGACGAGGACCGTGTCTCCGGGCTCCAGCAGCGCGGTGGCCAGCAGCGACAGGCCCTGCTGGGAGCCGGTGGTGATGAGGAGGTCGTCGGCGTCGGTCGCCAGTCCGCGCGCCGACATGCGTGCGGCGAGCCCGGCACGCAGGCTCGGCTCACCCTCCGTCGTGGAGTACTGCAACGCCTGCGCCGGCGTCTGCGCGAGCACGTCGCGGAAGGCGGCAGCGATGCTCTCCCGGTCGAACAGCTCCGGCGCCGGCAGCCCGCCCGCGAAGTTGATGACCTCGGGCCGCGCGGTGACGGCGAGGATGTCCCGCACGGGCGAGCCCCCCACGGCACCGGTCCGCGCCGCGAGCGACGGCACGGCGGCTGGGACTGGGCGGGGCGCGGGCTCGATGACGGTCATGGCACGGCTCCTTCGACTCGGCGACGGGGGGTGACGGCTCGTGCCGGGCAGCTTAGAGAACTACGTGTCACCTACAAGCGACTTTCCGGAATGCGGACAGAGAGGGCCCGGCCCTGGACAAGGGGCGGGACAGAGGCGGGACAGAGGCGGGACGTGGGCTGGGGCGATGCCGGGACAGGAACCAGAATCCGGCCCCGCCCACGCCGTAGTCCGCGGACGGCACCCGGATCCGGCCCCGCCCTCCCCGTACACCGCGGACGGCACCCGGATCCACCGCCCCGAACGTCCCACACCCACCCACCGGGACACCACATCCCCGCAGGTCAGCCACCATCCCGCCGCTCGGGCGTCCCGAATTCGCGGCGCATGGTGGCGGCCGGGACGGATGATCACGCAGGCTGGGCCCCGACACCGACCCCCACGCTTTGGAGAGGGCCGCACCATGTCCGCGTCCGCACACCCCCCTCACCCCCGCGCCCGGCTGCTGGGGCGTGCCGCCCTGGCCGCCACGCTGGTGGCGATCACCGCGCTGACGCTCACCGCGTGCGAGGACGGCCAGGGCCTGCGCGACGAGGGCCCGTCGACCCCGACGAGCCCCACGGCCACGACACCCACAGCCCCCACGAAACCACCGACACCACCAACAACACCGACACCGCCGAAGTCCGGCGGCCGGTGACAGGAGCCGGGCGGTATGCCCGTCAGCCGCGCCCCAGCTTCTGCGCCGCCTCCATCGCCCAGTAGGTGAGGATGTTGCGCGCACCGGCCCGCTTGATGCCGGTCAGCGTCTCCAGGATCGCCCGGTCCCGGTCGATCCAGCCCTTCTCGGCGGCGGCCTCCACCATCGAGTACTCACCGGAGATCTGGTAGGCGGCGACCGGCACGTCCACCGTGTCGGCGACCCGCGCCAGGATGTCGAGGTAGGGCCCCGCCGGCTTGACCATCACCATGTCGGCGCCCTCCTCCAGGTCGAGGGCGAGTTCGCGCAGGGACTCCCGCACATTCGCGGGATCCTGCTGGTACGTCTTCCGGTCCCCCTGCAACGAGGAGCCGACGGCCTCCCGGAAGGGCCCGTAGAAGGCGGAGGCGTACTTGGCGGTGTAGGCCAGGACAGCGACATCCTCCCGCCCGATCTGATCAAGAGCATCCCGGACGACCCCGATCTGCCCGTCCATCATCCCGCTGGGCCCGACGACATGGGCCCCGGCGTCGGCCTGGACCTGCGCCATCTCGGCGTACCGCTCAAGGGTGGCGTCGTTGTCGACGCGCCCCTCGGCGTCCAGCACTCCGCAGTGCCCGTGATCGGTGGTCTCGTCCAGGCACAGGTCGGACATGACGAGCAGCTCGTCCCCCACCTCGGCCCGCACATCCCGGATGGCGACCTGGAGAATCCCCTCCGGATCCGTACCAGGCGTCCCGAGGGCGTCCTTCTTCTCTTCCTCCGGCACCCCGAAGAGCATGATCCCGGAGATCCCGGCCGCCACCGCCTCCGCGGCGGCCTTCTTCAAACTGTCCCGCGTGTGCTGAACGACCCCCGGCATGGCCGCGATCGGCACCGGCTCGCTGACACCTTCGCGCACGAAGGCCGGGAGGATGAAGTCGGCGGGGTGCAGCCTGGTCTCGGCGACCATGCGCCGCATGGCGGGGCTGGTCCGCAGACGCCGCGGCCGCGTACCGGGAAAGGATCCGTACGTCGTCATGCCACCTACGCTACGCCCGCCCCGACAGCACCTTTGCCGACGTGCCGTCGGCACGGAATCACGGCCCTGCCGGCCCGCAAGCGCCCCCGTCGGCCCGCATGCGCCGCCCACCCCCGAGGTCCATCCTGAAGAAGAGCCCCCGCCCTCGAACCCAAGGACCCGACGGCACAAGCACCTCCCCCTCTCTCCCCGCCTGCCGCCGCCGTCCCTCCGTAAACACGCGCACATCACGGAGGACGCGATGACCGCCACCACCACCCACCACAACACCCCCGACCTCTTCGCCCTCTCCGAGATCCACGGCCCGGTCCTGCGCCCCGGCGACGACGGCTACGCCGACGAGGTCACCGGCTTCAACCTGGCCGCGCTGCACACCCCGGACGTGGTGGTGGGCGCGACGGGCGCCGACGACATCGTGACGGCGCTGCGCTGGGCGTCGGCCACGGCCACCCCCGTCGCCGTGCAGTCGACGGGCCACGGCGCCAACTTCCCCATCGACCACGGCCTGCTGATCAGCACGGCCCGCATGACGGACGTACGCGTCGACCCCGACCGGCGCCTGGCGACGATCCCGGCCGGCGCGAAGTGGCGGCACGTCCTGGAGGCGACGGCCCCGCACGGCCTCGCCGCACTCTGCGGCACGTCCACCGACGCGGGCGCGGTCGGCTACACCCTGGGCGGCGGACTCCCGGTCCTGGGCCGGGCCTACGGCTACGCGGCGGACCTGGTCCGCTACTTCCAGGTCGCCACCCCCGACGGCACGCTCCGCGAGAGCGACCCCGACCACGAACCGGAACTGTTCTGGGCGCTGCGCGGCGGCAAGGGCAACGTAGGCGTGGTGACCTCCATGGTCTGCGAGCTCCTGCCCATCCCCACCCTCCTCGGTGGCGGCATCTACTGCCCCGGCGAACACACCGAGGCCCTGCTCCGCACCTGGGCCGACTGGACCCACACCCTCCCCGACGACATGTGCAGCACCTTCAGCCTCCTGCGCCTGCCCCCGATCCCGGAGATCCCCGAGCCTCTACGAGGCGGCTTCTGGGCCCGCGTAGCCATCGCCTGGCCCGGCGACCCCGCCGAAGGCGAAGACCTCCTGGCCCCCGTCCGCACGGCGGCCCCGGTCACGGTCGACACGGTGGAAGTCATGCCGTACGCGGCTCTCGACCGCATCCACATGGAGCCACAGGACCCGCTCCCCGCCCGCGAGTCCTGCGCCCTGCTCCGCGACCTCACTCCCGAGGCCGTCGACACGTTCCTGTCCCAGGCCGGCCCGGACGCCCCCGACTGTCCACTGCTGGTGGTCGAGATCCGCCACCTCGGCGGCGCCCTCTCCCGCCCCGCCCGCCAACCGGACGCGATCTGCTCCCGGGACGCGAACTACCTCCTGGAAGCGGTGGGCGTCCTGGCCGCCCCACCAGCAGCGGAGGCCATAGAACAAGCCACCCGCTCCCTGTACGCAGCAATGTCCCCGTACGGCACGGGCCACACCATGGTCAACATCCACGGCACCCCCGGCAACGAACCCGACCGAGCCCGCGCCTGGACCCCGGACGTCTACGACCGCCTACGCAAGGACAAGTCGACCTACGACCCGAACAACCTGCTCCGCTTCGGCCACACGATCGCTCCGGGCACCCCCAGCCCGTCCGGC
>CBFGZZ010000548.1:0-4271 GCA_965653385.1 uncultured Streptomyces sp.
GCGCTCGTGTCGGCTTGCTCAGGTGTGGAAGCCGGGCATGGACAGGTACTTGAGCTGCTGGTACTCGTGGAGGCCTTCGGGTCCGCCCTCGCGGCCCAGGCCGGACTGCTTGACCCCGCCGAAGGGTGCCGCGACCTCGGAGACCAGCCCGCGGTTGATGCCGACCATTCCAGCTTGCAGGCGGGCGGCGACCCGGCGGGCACGGTCGATGTGCGACGTCATCACGTACGAAGCGAGGCCGTGCTCGGTGTTGTTGGCCACCGCTATGGCCTCGGCCTCGGTGGAGAACCGGTGGATGGCGGCGACGGGTCCGAAGACTTCCTCGTGCATGATCGCGGCGTCGGCGGGGACGTGGTCCAGCACGGTGGGGGCGGCCCAGTGGCCCGGCCCGTCAGGGATGTCCGCCTTGCCGATGACGACGGCACCACGGGCCACGGCGTCCTCGACGAGGTGGCGGACCTTGTCCACCGCACGGTGGTCGGCCAGCGGGCCGAGTTCGGTGTCCTCCAGCTCCGGCGAGCCCACCCGAACAGCGGCCATGCGTTCGGCCAGCGCGGCGGCGAACGCGTCGGCGATGTGCTCCTGGACCAGGAACCGGTTGGCGCCGACGCAGGACTGACCGCCCAGCCGCATCTTCGCGATCATCGCTTCGCGGACCGCGAGGTCGAGGTCGGCGTCGTCGAAGACCAGGAACGGCGCGTTGCCGCCCAGCTCCATCGAGGTGCGCAGCACCCGCGCACCACTCTGCTGCAGCAGCAGCCTGCCGACCGGAGTGGACCCGGTGAAGGACAGCTTGCGCAGCCGGGGGTCGGCCAGCAGCGCCGTGGTGACCGCTGCCGCGTCGCTGCTGGTGATCACGGTCAGGACACCGGCGGGCGCGCCGGACTCACGCGCCAACTCGCCCAGTATCAGAGAGGACAGCGGGGTGAGCGCGGCCGGTTTGAGCACGGCGGTGCAGCCTGCGGCCAGGGCGGCGGCGACCTTGCGGGCAGCCATGGCCAGCGGCACGTTCCACGGAGTGATGAGCAGGCAGGGTCCGACCGGTTCGGCGACCGTGACGATGTGGCTCCTGCCGTCCGGGGAGGGTGTGCTGCGTGCGTGGTGGCGAACCGCCTCCTCGGCGTACCAGCGGAAATAGGCCGCGGCGTAGTCGACCTCACCCCGGGCTTCGGTGATCGTCTTGCCGATCTCCAGGGTGATGATCCGGGCCAGACGCTCACGGTGTTCGGTCAGGGCGTCGGTGAGCCGGTGCAGGACGGCCGCCCGGTCCCGCGGGCTGGTGAGGGCCCACTGGTCGGCGGCCTCGGCCGCCGCGTCCAGTGCTGTGAGCGCGTCTTGTGCGCCGCAGTCGGCGACGGTGGCTATGACGTCCTCGGTCGCGGGGTTGCGAACCTCGAAGGTGCGACCGCCGGTGGCGGGTTGCCAGTCGTGGGCGAGGAAGCCACGGGGGACGGATTCGAGGACTGCCGACTCCTCGGAGGGAGCGGTGAGCGTGTCAGTCATGCGCGTGGCTCTTTCGCTGATCGGGAGGATGGTGGGTGGAGAGAGCACGATCGGTGGGTGGTCATACGGCCTCGCCTCCCGGGTGGGCGACGCCGACCGTGTTCTCGACCGAGAGCAGGGAGTCCTGTCGTCCGGAGCCGAGCCAGCGCACCAGGGCCACCAGGCCCAGGGCGAGGATCGCGAAGGCGATGAGGATGGCGCTGACCGCGGTCACGCTGGGGTCGATGTCGAAGGTGAGGGAGTTGTAGACCTGCACCGGGAGGGTGACGGTGTCGACGGAGGAGAGGAACTGGGAGATGTAGAACTCGTCGAAGCTGGTGATGAAGGAGAAGATCGCCGCCGCGATCATGCCCGGCGCCGCCAGCGGGAAGGTGATCTTCCGGGCGATCGTCAGGCGGCCGGCGCCCATGCTGGCCGCCGCGTCCTCCAGACGTTCGTCGATACCGCGCAGGGTCGCGATCAGGATCAGCACCGCGATCGGGGAAGCCAGCACCGTGTGCCCCAGCGCGATGGCGATCGGGCTGCCCAGCATCGCGGCCGGCTCGAAGAGGAGGAACAACCCGAGCGCGGTGACGATCTGCGGGATGACCAGGGGTCCGAGGACCAGGGCGAACACCGCGGAGCGCAGGGGGAGTTCGCTGCGGACCAGGGCGGTGGCCGCGGTCACCCCGATGATCAGGGAGAACACGGTGCTCAGGGCGGCGACCAGAGCGGACAACGAGAGTGCGGCGGGCCATTTGCTGCCGTCGGCGAACAGGGCCTTGTACCAGTTCAGCGTCCACGCTTCGGGGGGGAAGGCGGCGAAGGCGTTGTTGCTGAAGGAGGTGACGAGGATGACCACGATCGGCAGCGCCAGGAACAGCAGGATCACGGTGGCCACGGCGGTCAGGGCAATCCGGCCGGTGAGGGACTTGCGCAGCTCCATCACGACCCACTCCTCTTCTTACGGCTGGCGCCCAGCGAGGTCACGGCCTTGACCAGCAGCAGTCCGGCGAGGGTGAGGACCAGCAGGATGACGCCCTGGGCGGCCGCCCCGTTCCACTGGTTCTCCTTGGTCACCTGCTGGTTGATGAGGGTGGCGATCATCGTCTGGTTCGGTCCGCCCATCAGGGCCGGGGTGATGTAGTAGCCCAGCGAGAGGATGAAGCTCAGCAGCCCCGCACTGGCCAGACCCGGCGCGACCAGCGGCAGGTACACCCGGCGGAAGATGGTCACCTTGCCCGCGCCCATGCTGGACGCGGCCGCCAGCAGACGCCGGTCCACCCCCCGCATCACCCCGTACAGCAGCAGCACCGTGTACGGCAGCATCATCGACGTCGTACCGATGACCACACCCAACTCGTTGTAGAGGAGCTGGAACGGGGCGCCGGGAATCGACATGCCGGTGAGGGTCTCGTTCACCAGGCCCTTGTCGCCGAGCATGATGATCCAGCCGTACGTGCGCACCAGCGCGGAGACGAAGTGCGGGACGACCACGACCAGCATCGCCAGCCCGGCGAGGATGGGCTTGAGCCGGGTGATCGCCTGCGCCAGGACGAACCCGAAGACCAGGCTCAGCACCGCCGTCTCGGCGGAGATCCGCAGCGTGGTGAACAGCACCGACAGGTTCACACCGGTCAGGGCTTCGGCGTACCAGTGCCAGGTGAACGATCCGTCGGCGTCCTTCAGGCTGAGCAGCAGCGTGGAGAAGATCGGGTAGACGAACAGCACCAGCAGGTAGACGACGACCGGCAGCGCATACAGGATCCCGACCCGCGTCCGGCGCGAGGCCAGGAGCTTGCGGGGGCGGGCGGGAGCGCCCGCGGTGAGGGTGGCGGCCATGACTCATCCCGCCTTTTCGTCCGTGGGGAAAAGGTTGACATCCTCGGGCTCCGCGCTGATCCCGACCCGCTCGCCGGCCACGGGCCCGCGGCCGGCCGGGACTTCCAGGCGCAGCAGCGGCCCGTCACCGCCGTCGATCCGCACCCCGGCGCGCACCAGCGTGCCGACGTAGGTGGCGGTCTCGACCGTGCCGGTACAGAAGCCTTCATCGGCGCCGCAAGCCCGCAGTCGGCCCGGCTGGACGGCGACCTTCACTTCAGTGCCCGGGGACAGCTGGTGGCGGCGCGCCTTCAGCGGAGTGCCGGACTGGGTGAGGCGGACCAGGGTGTGCTCGCCGTCGTGCTCGTCGATGCGGCCGGGCAGGAAGTTCGCCGCGCCGAGGAAGTCCGCCACGAACGGCGTCTTGGGCCGTTCGAACAGCTCGCGGGGGGTGTCGAACTGCTCGATCAGGCCGTTGCGCATCACCGCGATGCGGTCCGACATGACCAGCGCCTCTTCCTGATCGTGCGTCACATAGATGACGGTCAGGCCCAGTTCCTGCTGGATGGTCTTGATCTCGACCTGCAGCTGATCGCGCAGCTTCTTGTCCAGCGCGCCCAGCGGTTCGTCCATGAGGATGACCGGCGGACGGTAGACCAGTGCGCGGCACAGGGCGACGCGCTGCTGCTGACCGCCCGACAGCTCACGCGGCTTGCGCCCGCCGAAGCCGGACAGGCCGGCGATCTCCAGCGTTTCGCCGACGCGCCTGCGGAGCTCGTCCTTCGGTACACCGCGCAGGGTCAGCGGGAAGGCGACGTTCTCAGCGACCGTCATGTGCGGGAAGAGCAGATACTGCTGGAAGACGAACCCCAGGCCCCGCTTCTGCGGGGCGAGGCGGGTGACGTCGCGGTCCCCGACGGTGATGGTGCCGGAGTCCGGTTCGCAGAACCCGGCGATCATCATCAGCG
>CBFGZZ010000549.1:0-4270 GCA_965653385.1 uncultured Streptomyces sp.
GCGGCCGTGGGCGCCGGCGAGGGCGGCGGCCAGAGGGGCGTGGGGGTCGGGGGCCGGGGCGGTCAGGGTGGGGAGGTGGCGGTCGTAGAAGCCGGTGTCCATGCGGGCGGACGTGAACTCCTCGTGGCGCAGGGAGCGGACGAGGAGACCCCTGTTCGTGACCGGGCCGTGGATCGTCGCGCGCTCCAGGGCGCCGGCGAGCTTGCGGATGGCCTCCGCGCGTGTGGGGGCGTGGGTGATGAGCTTGGCGAGCATCGGGTCGTAGTGGACGCCGATGTCGTCGCCGTCGGTGAAGCCGGTGTCCAGGCGGACGCCGTCGGGGACGGCGAAACGGTGCAGGGTGCCGGTCTGCGGGGCCCAGTCGCGGGCGGGGTCCTCGGCGTAGAGGCGGGCCTCGATCGCGTGGCCACGCGCGTGTGGCGGGCCGTCGGGGAGGGGGTGGCCCTCGGCGACGCGGAGCTGTTCGGCGACCAGGTCGAGGCCGAACACGGCTTCCGTCACGGGGTGTTCGACCTGGAGGCGGGTGTTCATCTCCAGGAAGTGCGCCTTGTCGCCGGCGACGAGGAACTCGACGGTGCCGGCGCCCACGTAGTGGACGGCGCGGGCGGCGCGTACGGCCATCTCGTGCAGGGAGTCGGTCAGTTCGGGTGTCAGGTCCGGTGCCGGGGCCTCCTCGATCACCTTCTGGTGGCGGCGCTGGAGGGAGCAGTCGCGGGTGCCGAGCGCCCAGACCGTGCCGTGGGTGTCGGCGAGGATCTGTACCTCGACGTGCCGGCCGTTCTCGACGTACGGCTCGACGAACACCTCTCCGTCACCGAAGGCGCTCGCGGCCTCGGTGCGGGCGCTCTCCAGGGCGGCTGGCAGCTCTTGCAGACGGCGTACGACACGCATTCCGCGTCCGCCGCCGCCCGCGGCCGCCTTGACCAGGACGGGGAGATCGGTGTCGGTGACCTCGCCCAGGGGCGCGAGGCCCATCAGCTCCTTCGCGCGCGTCTTGGACGCCATGGCCTCGATCGCCTCCGGAGGCGGGCCGATCCAGACGAGCCCGGCGTCGAGGACCGCGCGGGCGAAGTCGGCGTTCTCGGAGAGGAAGCCGTAGCCGGGGTGCACGGCGTCCGCGCCGGACGCGAGCGCCGCCTTCACGATCAGGTCGCCGCGCAGATACGTGTCGGAGGGCGCCGCCCCCGGCAGCCGTACCGCCGCGTCGGCCACGCGCACGTGGAGGGCGTTCGCGTCGGCGTCCGAGTACACGGCGACCGTCCGGATTCCCAACTCACCGCAGGTGCGGAAGACACGGCACGCGATCTCGCCCCGGTTGGCCACGAGCACAGAAGTGATCACTGGTGATCCCTCACATCCGGAAGACGCCGAAGCCACCGCGCGCGCCCTCGTAAGGCGCGGTGTGGATGGCGGACAGACACATACCGAGGACCGTGCGGGTGTCGCGCGGATCTATGACGCCGTCGTCGTACAGCCGCCCGGACAGGAACATGGGCAGCGACTCCGACTCGATCTGCTGCTCCACCATGGCGCGCAGGGCGGCGTCGCCCTCCTCGTCGTACGGCTGTCCCTTGGCGGCCGCCGACTGGCGGGCGACGATCGAGAGCACTCCGGCGAGCTGCTGGGGGCCCATGACGGCCGACTTGGCGCTGGGCCAGGCGAAGAGGAAGCGGGGATCGTAGGCGCGCCCGCACATGCCGTAGTGACCGGCGCCGTACGACGCGCCCATGAGGACGGAGAGGTGGGGCACGCGGCTGTTGCTGACCGCGTTGATCATCATCGCGCCGTGCTTGATGATGCCGCCCTGCTCGTACTGGCTGCCGACCATGTAGCCGGTGGTGTTGTGCAGGAAGAGGAGGGGGATGTCGCGCTGGTTGGCCAGCTGGATGAACTGGGCCGCCTTCTGGGACTCCTCGCTGAACAGAACCCCCTGGGCGTTCGCCAGCACGCCGACCGGATAGCCGTGCAGGGCCGCCCAGCCCGTCACCAGGCTCGTTCCGTACATCGGCTTGAACTCGTCGAAGTCGGAGGCGTCGACGATCCTGGCGATGACCTCGCGCGGGTCGAAGGGCGTGCGCAGATCGCCGGGGACGATGCCGAGGAGTTCGTCGGCGGAGTACTTAGGGGGCTCGGCGGGGCCCGGATCGGCGTACGCCTTGCGGTGGTTGAGGCGGGCGACGACGCGACGTGCCTGGCGCAGGGCGTCCGGTTCGTCGACGGCGAAGTAGTCGGCGAGACCCGACACGCGCGCGTGCATCTCCGCACCGCCCAGCGACTCGTCGTCGCTCTCCTCACCGGTGGCCATCTTCACCAGGGGCGGACCGCCGAGGAACACCTTGGCCCGCTCCTTGACCATGATCACGTGGTCGGACATGCCGGGCACGTACGCGCCGCCGGCCGTCGAGTTGCCGAAGACGACCGCGACGGTGGGGATGCCGGCCGCCGACAGCCGTGTCAGGTCCCGGAAGACGGCGCCTCCGGGGATGAAGATCTCCTTCTGGGAAGGCAGGTCGGCGCCACCCGACTCGACGAGGTTGACGACGGGCAGCCGGTTGGCGAGGGCGATGTCGTTGGCCCGCAGGGCCTTCTTCAGCGACCAGGGGTTGCTCGCTCCGCCGCGCACGGTCGGGTCGTTGGCGGTGATCAGGCACTCCACGCCCTCGACCACGCCGATACCGGTGACGAGTGACGCGCCGACGGTGTGGTCGCTGCCCCAGGCGGCCAGCGGGGACAGCTCCAGGAAGGGGGTGTCGGGGTCGAGGAGCAGCTCGATGCGCTCGCGGGCGAGGAGCTTGCCGCGTCCGCGGTGCCGTGCGACGTACTTCTCGCCGCCGCCCGCGAGGGCCTTGGCGTGCTCGGCGTCGAGTTCGGCGAGCTTGCTGAGCATGGCCTTGCGGTTGGCGGCGTGTTCGGGGCTCTTCGGGTCCAGGGAAGAGGCGAGGACGGTCACAGGAGGATCTCCGGGATGTCGAGGTGGCGGCTGCGCAGCCATTCGCCGAGTGCCTTGGCCTGCGGGTCGAAGCGGTGCTGGGCGGCGACGCCCTCGCCGAGGATGCCCTCGACGACGAAGTTGAGGGCGCGGAGGCCGGGCAGGACATGCCGGGTGACCTTCAGCTCGCCGCTCTCGGGGATCAGCTGCCGGAACCGGTCGGCGGTGAGCTCGTGCGCGAGCCAGCGCCAGGCGTCGTCCGTCCGCACCCAGACACCGACGTTGGCGTTCCCGCCCTTGTCACCGCTGCGGGCACCCGCGACGAGACCGAGCGGGGCGCGTCTCGTGGGCGAGGGTGACAGCGGCTCAGGCAGGGCCGGGACCGGCACGTCGTCCGGTACGGCGGTGTCGTGGGCCGACGGCACCGGAACCCGGCGTCCGTCGTGGAGGACGGCCACATGGGCGACGGCACCATGGGGGACGTACACATCCTCGAAGACCCCATAGGGCGAGCCCTTTCCCGGTGGTGCCACCACATGGAAGCCGGGGTAACTGGAGAGCGCCAGCTCCACCGCTGCCCCGCTCAGCGCCCGTCCGACGACCTCCTGGTCCCGGTCCCGCACGACGAGCCGCAGCAGCGCGCTCGCCGTCTCCTCGGTCGTCGCGTCCGGCCGGTCGGTGCGCACGAGTTCCCAACGAACCTCGGTGGGCGGCGACTTGGCGAGCGTGTCCGTCATCTGCTCGCGCACCAAGGCGGCCTTGGCCTCGATGTCGAGGCCGGTGAGCACGAAGGCCACCTCGCCCCGGAACCCGCCCAGGCGGTTGACGCCCACCTTGAGGGTCGGGGGCGGGGCCTCCCCCCGTACGCCCTCGACGCGGACGCGGTCCGGACCGTCCTCGGTGAGCCGTACGGTGTCCAGACGGGCGGTGACGTCCGGCCCTGCGTATCGGGCACCCGCCGTCTCGTACAGCAGCTGGGCGGTCACCGTGCCGACGTCGACGAAGCCGCCGGTGCCGGGGTGCTTGGTGATGACGCAGGTGCCGTCCTCGTGGAGTTCGGCGAGAGGGAAGCCGGGACGGCGGAGTCTGCCGAGGTCGTGGCCCTTCTCGTGGAAGAAGGCGTAGTTGCCGCCGGTCGCCTGCGCCCCGCACTCCAGCACATGTCCGGCGACCACGGCACCCGCGAGCCGGTCGTGGTCCCCTGGCCCCCAGCCGAAGTGCGCGGCGGCGGGCCCGGTGACCAGCGCCGCGTCCGTCACCCGCCCGGTGACGACGATGTCCGCGCCCTCCCGCAGACAGGCCGCGATGCCGAAGCCGCCGAGGTAGGCGTGGGCGGCCAGG
>CBFGZZ010000550.1:0-4189 GCA_965653385.1 uncultured Streptomyces sp.
GATCACCTCCCACGACCGCGACACCAATCAACGAGACCGCATCGACAAGCCCGTCGGCTATGCGGCAGTAGACATCCCGATCTACCTGCTCTTCGACCGCGACAACAACACCGTCGTGGTGTACAGCGAGCCGAAGGACGGCCGCTACCAGCAGATCGTCTCCCACCCCTGGGGAACCCCGGTGGAACTCCCCGACCCACTCGGCTTCACGCTCGACACCGAAGAACTCAAGGACTACGCGGACTGACACGTACACGGACCGGACGAGCAGCCCCATGAACCCGCTGGAAGAGCAGCAGCGCCTGCTCGACGAAGCCGACATCGCCGAAGCGCGCGCTCGTGTGGCGGCTCCGTCCGGTCCATCCCTGTCCCACGACGAATTCATGGCCCAATTGGAGGCAGAGGATCTCCATGTGCATGCTGAAGGTCTGCCGCACCACCTGACCAGGCCCCCGCAAGCCCCGGAGCCCCCATGAACCACGCCCAACTAACCGCCCTCGGCCGAGCCCTCCGCCTCGTGGGCGAACACGGCGAGTCCCTCACCACCGACACCCCGGACGCCAAACTCCACGAGGTCAAGGCCGACCTCCGCCGCGCCCTCGACCTCCTCGACGAGAGCGTCACCGGCGCCGCCCCCGCGACCCGCTGCCCGGAGCACCCGAACGGCCCGGTCGACACCGCCGCCCCCGACCTCTGCCTGCTCTGCGAGACCCGTCGCCGCGCGGCGCGCCGGGCCGAGTTCAACGGCTCCGGCCCGGCCGCGCCCTACGCCCCCGAGCACCCGGTACCTTCCCGCTACGGCGTCCGGGGCGACCGCCCGCAGCCCCAGCAGCGCTGGCTGCCGGAGCTGTGGAACGGCCAGGAGTGGCAGCTGTGCGGCACCCCGCGCCGCGACCGCCGCGAGGCCGAGCTCTACCTCGCCGCCGCGCGCCGCGGCCCGCGCCCGGCGATGGCGTACCGGCTGGTGCACGAGTTCACGGACTACGAGGTGCTGCGTGTCTGGGGCACCCCGGTGAAGGTCGACATCGAGCCCCTCGGCAACCTGTAGTTCCGCCGGTCACTGCTTGGCCGCCCCCGCCGGTTCCGCCGAGCCCTCCGACCTCACCGGCTCCCCGTCAGCGGCAGCGATCCCCTGTCGAGGGATGAACGACGCCACCACGAACGCCAGCAGCGCGGCTCCCGCACCCACCGCGAGGACCACCTTGAAGCCGTTCTCGGACGGCAGCGCGTAACCGCCGAAGTCCGTCGTCATCTGAGCGAGGATCACACCGGCGACCGCACTCGCGCTGGACGTACCGAGCGAGCGCATCAGCGTGTTGAGACTGTTCGCCGCGGCCGTCTCCGACGCCGGTACGGCGCTCATGATCAGGGCGGGCATCGAGCCGTAGCCGAAGCCGACGCCGGCGCCGATCACACAGGCCACCAGGACGAAGTGCCAGACCTCGGACATCAGGACGATGTTGAGGCCGTATCCGACGGCGACGATCAGGACACCCACCATCAGCGTGACCTTCGGCCCCTTGGCCCGGGAGATCGCGGCCGACACCGGTGCCGTCGCCATCATCACCAGCCCGGACGGTGCCATGCACAGGCCCGCGACCAGCATCGACTTGCCGAGGCCGTAGCCGGTCTGCGCGGGGAGCTGGAGGATCTGCGGGATGACCAGGCTCATGGCGAACATCGCGAAGCCCACGGCGATCGAGGCCAGGTTGGTGACCAGTACCTGACGGCGGGCCGTGGTCCGCAGGTCGACCAGCGGCTGCTCGGTCCGCAGCTCCCACCAACCCCACGCCGACAGGACGACCCCGGCCGCGGCGAACAGCCCCAGCGTCGTGCCACTGCCCCAGCCCCAGTCGGCCCCCTTGGAGATGGCCAGCAGCAGACACACCAGCCCGGCCGCCAGGCCCGCGCCGCCGACCAGGTCGAACCGGCCGCCGGTGCGCACCTTCGACTCGGGCACGAACAGCAGCACGCACACCAGCGCCGCGACGCCCATGCCGGCCGACGTCCAGAACAGCACGTGCCAGTTGAAGTAGTCCGCGATCAGCGCGGCGGCGGGCAGACCGAGCGCACCGCCGATGCCGAGGGAGGCGCTCATCAGGGCGGTGGCGGAGCCGAGGCGTTCGGCGGGGAGTTCGTCCCGCATGATGCTGATGCCGAGCGGGATGACACCGGAGGCCAGCCCCTGGAGCACCCGCCCGACGATCATCGGGACCAGCGAGTCGCTCAGTGCGCAGACCACCGAGCCGGCCACCAGCAGCACGATGCTGACCAGCAGCATCCGCCGCTTGCCGTACATGTCGCCGAGCCGCCCCATCACCGGCGTGGCGACGGCGGCCGCGAGCAGCGTCGCCGTGACCGCCCAGGCCGCGTCCGACGCGGGGGCGTCCAGCAGTCGCGGCAGCTCCGGGACGATCGGGATGACCAGGGTCTGCATCAGCGACACGACGATCCCGGCGAAGGCCAGCACCGCCACCACGGCATTCGTTCTCGGCGATGGGGGGTGGGACATTTCGGGGCCTCCGTCGACACGTGCGTGATTGACCGAGGCAACCTTAAGTCAGTTGATTGACTTACTCAAGCGAGACAGGTCACCCCTCACAGGGAGGGATGACCGGACCGACGTCAGCTCAGGGTCTTCAGCGAGGCCGCGTCGTACGCCGCCAGCTCGCCGAAGCGACCCTCCAGCACCTTCGCCGCCCACTGCGGGTCCTGGAGCAGCGCGCGACCGACGGCGACGAAGTCGAACTCCTCGGCCTCCAGCCGGTCCAGGAGGTCGTCGATGCCCTTGACCTCGGAACCCTTGCCGACGAAGGCGCCCAGGAACTCGCCGTCGAGGCCGACCGAGCCGACGGTGATGGCGGGCTTGCCGGTGAGCTTCTTCGTCCAGCCGGCCAGGTTGAGGTCCGAGCCCTCGAACTCGGGGATCCAGTAGCGGCGGGTGGAGGCGTGGAAGGCGTCGACACCGGCCGCGGCGAGCGGAGTGAGCAGGGCGTCCAGCTCCTCGGGGCTCTCGGCGAGGCGGGCGTCGTAGGCCTCCTGCTTCCACTGCGAGTAGCGGAATATGACGGGGAAGTCCGCGGAGACCCGCTCACGTACGGCGGCCACGATCTCCGCCGCGAACTTCGTACGGGCGACGGGGTCGCCGCCGTACGCGTCCGTGCGACGGTTCGTCCCCGCCCACAGGAACTGGTCGACGAGGTAGCCGTGGGCGCCGTGGATCTCCACGCCGTCGAAGCCGATGCGCTCCGCGTCCGCGGCGGCCTGGGCGAAGGCGCCGATGACGTCGTCGAGGTCGCTCTGGGTCATCGCCTTGCCGGTGGCCTCGTCGGCGCCGATCCGCAGCCCGGAGGGGCCGACGGCGGGGGCCTCGGCGAACGGCGGCTCGCCCTGCTCACGCACCATGCCGATGTGCCACAGCTGCGGCACGATCGTGCCGCCGGCCGCGTGCACCGCGTCGGCGACCTTCGTCCAGCCCGCCAGCTGCTCCTCCCCGTGGAACCGCGGGACCCGGTCGCTCTGCCCGGCCGAGTCGTGACCGACGTACGTCCCCTCGGTGACGATCAGTCCGACGCCGGCCGCGGCGCGGCGCGCGTAGTACGACAGCACGTCCTCGCCGGGGACGCCGCCCGGCGAGAACATCCGCGTCATCGGCGCCATCACTATGCGGTTCGGCACGGTCAGGCCATTGATCACGGTCGGCCGGGACAGAATCTGAGCCGCCCGGATGGCGGCGGGCTGGGTGACGGTCACGTGGAGGGCTCCTTGGAACGGGGGCTGCTTATACCGGTCAGTATGTGCACACGCATTGTTGCACCACATTAAGCAACGGAGGATGTGATGCCGCGCATTCCCAAGGAGGGGGACAGGTTTCGTGGCGACCGCGACTACGCGGTGGTTGCTCGCGGACGCCGAAACACCGAGGGCGGCACCCCCTGTCGCAACAGGAAGTGCCGCCCTCGGCAAGGACGTTGATCAACCGGAGGTCAAAGCCCCGAGGTCGATCAGAAGTCCATGTCACCGCCCGGCATACCGCCACCGGCAGGCGCGGCGGCCTTCTCCGGCTTGTCGGCGATGACGGCCTCGGTGGTCAGGAACAGCGCGGCGATCGACGCGGCGTTCTGCAGCGCGGACCGCGTCACCTTCGCCGGGTCGATGATGCCCTCGGCGACCAGGTCGACGTACTCAC
>CBFGZZ010000551.1:0-4177 GCA_965653385.1 uncultured Streptomyces sp.
CGGCCTGGCCCGTGCTCCACGACGGCGACGCCCTGAGGCCCGCCCTCGTCGCCGATCTGCGCACGGCGCTCGTCGACTACCCCAACGACCGCGCACTGACCGACCTTGTCGAGGAACTACGGTCCGTCAGTGCGGAGTTCACCCGGCTGTGGGACGAGGGTGCGGTCGGACCGCACGTCTCGGCGCGCAAGACCATCGTGCATCCCCAGGTCGGCGAGGTGACCTGCGACTGCGACGTCCTCACGGTCCCGGGCTGCGATGTCCGACTCATCGTCTACACGGTGGCGGCAGGTTCCGCCGATGCGGAGAAGCTGGAGTTCCTGCGGGTCACGAACGGCGTCCGCGCCGACGGCCCCTCACCTGCGGGGCCCGGCCTGTTCTCCACTCCGTGACAGTCCGGACGGCCAGGCTTGGTCCATGCGGATATGCTGACGCATCGCTGTTGCCGGAGGCGTGGATGAGTCTCGCGATGCATGCTGTCGCCCTTTACCTGCGGGTCACCGCCAAGCCCGGCTCGTCGACCGCGGCACGCGCCCAGAACAGGATGCGCAAGCCCAAGGGGACCGCACAGCCACCGGCTGCGCTGAGCCGACGTCACGATGTGTCCGTGCGGCAGGTCGCCGGATTCGCCTGCTGGAGCGTCCTGCCCCGCGGGAGGGCGGCCACTCGCGGCGCGGTGTATCTGCACGGCGGGGCGTATACCAGCGAGATCACCAGACAGCACTGGGCTCTGGTCGGCGCGCTGGCCGACGACGGCGTCCGGGTCGAGGTACCGCTCTACGGCCTGACCCCGCAGCACACCTACCGCGAGGCGTATCCACTGGTGATCGAGGTGTACCGGCAGCTGCTGGAGCGGTTGCCCGCCGCAGCGGTGACCCTCGCCGGCGACTCGGCCGGCGCCGGTCTCGCACTCGGCGTCGCTCAAGAACTCACGGCGGCAGGCGTGCCGCGGCCCCGCCGGATCGTCCTGATCTCCCCCTGGCTCGACCTCACGCTCAGCGACCCCGCGGTGCGGGCCATCGCACCGCGCGACCCGTGGTTGTCCCCGGCCGGTCTCGTCGAGATGGGCCGCGCCTGGGCGGGTGGCGATGATCCCGCCGACCCGCGCCTGAGCCCGATCAACGGCCCGCTGAACGGCCTCGCACCGGTGTCGGTGTTCATCGGCACCCGCGACGTCTTCTACCCGGACGTGTGCCGCCTGCGCGAGCGCGCGGCCGCCGAGGGGGCACCGCTCGAGGTGACCGTCCGCGCGGGCGCCGTGCACGTCTACCCACTGACTCCCACGCCGGAAGGCCGGGCCGCGGCCACCCGCATCGTGAACGACATCGCTCAGTGACGTCGGTCGCTCAGATGGGGCGCCCTGACGCGTCCCAGGACGGACTCGCTCCGGTGGTCGCAGCAGGCTAACGCCGCACCCGCGGCATCCCCAGACCGATCCACGAGATGATCTCCCGCTGGATCTCGTTGTTGCCGCCGCCGAAGGTGAAGATGACGGCCGAGCGGTAGCCGCGCTCCAACTCGCCGTGGAGCACCGCGCCCGCCGAGCCCTCCTTCAACGCCCCGGGTGCGGCGACGATCTCCATCAGCCAGGCGTAGGCGTCGCGGCGTGCCTCGGAGCCGTAGACCTTCACGGCGGAGGCGTCCTGCGGGGTGAGCGTGCCGTCCTGGACGGCGCTGACCATCTTCCAGTTCAGCAGCTTGAGGGCGTCGAGCCTGGTGTGGGTCTGGGCGAGGCGGCGGCGCACCCAGGGCAGGTCGATCACCCGGCGGCCGTCGGCGAGCTTGGTCTCCATGGCCCAGCGCTGGACGTCGTGCAGGGCGCGGATGGCCATGGTGCCGTGGGCGGCGAGGGTGACGCGCTCGTGGTTGAGCTGGTTGGTGATCAGGCGCCAGCCCTGGTTCTCGGCACCGACCCGGCGGGAGACGGGGACGCGGATGTTCTCGTAGTAGCTGGCGGTGGTGTCGTGCGAGGCGAGGGTGTTGATGAGGGTGCAGGAGTAGCCGGGGTCGGTGGTCGGGACGAGGAGCATGGTGATGCCCTTGTGCGGCGGGGCCTCGGGGTCCGTGCGGGTGGCCAGCCAGACCCAGTCGGCCGTGTCGCCGTTGGTCGTCCAGATCTTCTGCCCGTTGACGACGTAACTGTCGCCGTCCCGTACGGCGCGGGTCCTGAGCGAGGCCAGGTCCGTGCCGGCGTCGGGCTCGCTGTAGCCGATCGCGAAGTCGATCTCGCCGGAGAGGATCCTCGGCAGGAAGTACGCCTTCTGCTCGTCCGTGCCGTACTGCATGATCGTCGGGCCGACGGTGTTGAGCGCCATCAGGGGCAGCGGTACGCCCGCCTGGGCGGCCTCGTCGAAGAAGATGAACTGCTCGATCGCGGTCAGACCGCGGCCGCCGTACTCCTCGGGCCAGCCCACGCCGAGCCAGCCGTCCGCGCCGAGCCGCCGGATGATGGTGCGGTAGTAGCGCTTCTGGGCGGCCGGGTCGGTGAACCGGGTGTCGGCCAGGTCCGGCACCAACTCGGCGAAGTAGTCGCGCAGTTCGCTGCGCAGCCGCTGCTGCTCGGGCGTGTATTCGAGATGCACGGCGCCTCCAGGCTCCCCAAGGCCGGTCCTGACGGCGCACACCGTAGAACGTGTTCCAGAAATTGGGAATGGCGAAGGGCCGGCCGTTACCGCGGCGACCTGACACGAGTTCTCAGTCGAGCGTTGCCATGAAGTCCGTGCAGGCCCGTGCGCAGTCGCGGCAGGCCTGCGCCGTGTCCTCGGCGCCCGGGTGCTTGTCGAAGACGTGAGCGCCCTCCAGGCAGACCGTGCGGGTCCACTCCAGTTGCATGCGAAGGGCGCTCTCGGCGCTCTCGTCCATACGGCCCTGCTCGGACAGCACACGGCAGGTGGCGTCGCACACCTCGGCGCACAGGATGCCCTTGCGTCGCACCAGTTCCTGATCCGTCGTCCCGTCCGGGTCCACGAGGCTGGCCCGCAGGGCACAGGCACGGGCGCACTCGGTGCAGGCCTGTGCGCAGGCGAAGCGGTCCTCCAGGAACCGGACGAGCTCTTGCTGGGAGGTTGTCGATGTCACAGGGGGCGGGTAGCCGGAGCGGGAGGCACCAAACCCCGTGTTCATGAGAGGTCCGGGGGTACTCGCGAGCCATGGACACCACTTGGATGGACATCGCCGCAGCGAACGGCGCACTTGCCGTCGGACTGCTCGTCGCTGGTGTGGTCGTGGTCGCGCTGCTGATCGGCGCCTTCGTCCTGGGCGTCCGCGTCAGGCGGCGGGAGTCGCGTCCGCCGCGCCCCGACGAGCAGCCGAGGCTGCCCGCCGACGGCCCGGTGCACGAGGTCCGGGAGAACAGGGAGCCGGCCGAGGTACCGAAGAGCGAGCACCGGCTCACTCCGCACGACCTGCCGGGCCACGGCAACATGCCGTCCCGGCCGAGCCCGTCGAAGGAGCGGCCGCGCTGGACCGAGGGCGGCAGCGGATCGTTCGGCAGTGGCGGCACGTGACGCCGTCGGCCCGGCCCGAGGCGTCCCTGAGCGTCGCACCAGTCGTACCGAGGAAGTGAGAACCATGGCCGACCACGCCCGCGACAACCTGCCTCTGCCCGACTACGACCATCTGCCGATCGGTGGGCTGGAGAGCCGCGTGCGGTCGCTGACCTCCGAGGATGTCGAGGATCTGCTGGCGTACGAGCGGTCGCACGCCGACCGGCTGCCGGTGACCGAACTGCTCGCCACCCGTCTGGAGCAACTCCACTCCGGCGCCGAGCCGACGTCCGGTGACCCGGGCGCCCTGCGGCCCGAGAGCGGTGTCCGGCACGCGGGATCGGCCGTGTCGCCCGCGACTTCGTCGCCGCCGTTCAGCCCGCCGCCGCACGGCACCCCCGACCAGCGGGGGAAGCCGAAGGGTGATCGTTCGTAACGGTCTGTTTCCGGTCGCGGACGCGAGGGCACTCGTGATCCGTGCTGTGGAGGAAGAGCAGGGCCCGCGCCGCCGCGCGGGCCCGCCGTGCGACCGCACGCGCCGCGGACCACCTTGACGAGCGGCTTCCGCTGTACGAGGGCGGCGGGCTCCTGCGCAAGGCGTTCCCCGACCACTGGTCCTTCCTGCTGGGCGAGATCGCCCTCTACAGCTTCGTCGTCCTGTTGCTGACCGGCGTCTGGCTGACCCTCTTCTT
>CBFGZZ010000552.1:0-4153 GCA_965653385.1 uncultured Streptomyces sp.
GGCGGCAATCCCCCGAGGATGCGTGAGGCGGGAGGGCCGCTTCTCCAGGCGGTGGAGTACGAGGTCGTCGGGATGTCTGCCCAGGCTCCCTGACGGCGGCCGTGGCAAAGTCCAGGTGCGCGGCCAGTTGAGTCCAGGCTGATGGCCACCGGAAATCCAGGTGGATGGCCGTCTGACCTGTGGTGTTCCTGATCGCTTCCTTAACTGAAGGAGACCCCTCCGTCCGGTTTGCTGGTGTTTGCGAGCATCAGCAGTCGGTCGGAGAGGTCCTGTGACGAAGTCTGACAGAGAGATCATGGAAATCCTTGAGGCGTACGACCTGACCGGGACGGTCTGGTCGGCGGCGACCTTGGCGGGACACGATCCGAAGACGGTCAAGCGGTATGTCGAGGCCCGCGCCGGCGGGCGAAATCCTTATGAACGAGAGCCGCGGCCGAAGATGATCGACGCGTTCCTGGAGAAGGTCGAGGAGTGGGTCGAGCAGTCGAAGGCGACGATCCGCGCCGACGTGGTCCACGAAAAGCTGGTGAAGATGGGCTACCGGGGCAGCGCGCGTTCGACGAGGCGGGCGGTGAACGCGGCGAAGACAGCCTGGAAGGCGGGCAAGCGCCGCACCTACCGGCCGTGGATTCCCGAGCCGGGCCGGTGGCTGCAGTTCGACTGGGGCGAGGGTCCGCGCATCGGCGGCCGGCGGACCTGGCTGTTCTGCGCGTGGCTGTCCTGGTCCCGGTTTCGGGTCGTGATCCCGGTCTGGGACTGCACCCTGGGCACCCTGGTGGCCTGTCTGGACACCACGTTGCGCCGGATCGGCGGGGCACCGACGTATGTACTGACGGACAACGCGAAAACGGTCACCGTCGAGCACATCGCCGGGATCCCGGTCCGGCACCCGCAGATGGTCGCCGCCGGCCGGCATTACGGCTGCCAGGTGGTCAGTTGCGTGCCCTACGACCCCGAATCGAAGGGTGGCGCGGAGGCCACGGTCCGCATCGCGAAGGCCGACCTGGTGCCCACGGACGCGAACCTTCTTCCCGCCTACGACACCTTCGCCGAGCTCGCCGACGCCTGCCGGACCTGGTCCGACACGGTGAACTCCCGCCGCCACCGGGTGACGGGGCAGATACCCGCCGACCGCCTGGACATCGAACGCACCACCCTGCACGTCCTGCCCATCGAGCCGCTCGCGCTCGCGCTGGGCGAAGAGAGACTGGTCGGCTCCGACCGCACCATCAGCTTCAACTCGGTGCGTTACTCGACCCCGCCCGGCTATACCGGCGTGAGGGTGTGGTGCCGGGTGGTCGGCGAGGAACTGTCCATCACCGCCCGCACCAACTCCGGTGACCTGTCGGAGATTTGGCGCCACCAGCTCTCCACCCCGGGTGTTCCGCAGATCATCGACGAGCACTACCCCGACCACCCCGACGGCCGCAGCGTCCACCAGCCCAGACTGCAACCGCGCTCGGAAGCCGAGATCGCGTTCGTGGGCATCGGCCCTGGCGCGGGACGCTGGCTCAAGGAAGCCGGACCCGCCGGCGCCACCCGCATCCGCGCCAAGATGGCCCGCGCGGTCGAGCTGGCCACCGTCCTGGGCAACGACCGGGTCGACCAGGCCCTGGGACTTGCGGCAACGGCCGGACGCTTCGCCGACGGCGACCTGCTCTCGATCCTGGGACACATCGCGGACAGCAAGCCCGCCGGCGAGGTCGTCCGCGCCGACGAGGCCCACTCCGTCCAGAACGGAACCATCGGCTGGCAGGCCCTGGGGAAGTGACCAACTTCCCGCCTCACACCACTTTCTGACTGCACATCACCCACGAGAACGGCATCTCCATGAGTTTTCCCCATCCGCCCGCCATCCCCGAGGAACTCGACAAGCTCATGCGCCGCATGCGCCTGCCCTATATGCGCAAAGCAGCCCCCGACGTGCTGGCCACCGCCCGCGCGCAACGCTGGGACCCGGCCGAGGTCCTGCGACTGCTCATCGCCGAGGAGGTCACCGGCCGCGACGCGGCCACCCGGCGGCTGCGACGCCACTCGGCGAACTTCCCCACCGGCAAGACCCTGGGCTCCTGGCGGGCCGAGGACTCCACCATCCCCGAACCCACCCAGAACTCCCTGATCACCCTGGAATGGATCGGCCGCGCCGAGAACCTGGTGATCGCCGGCCCGAGCGGCACAGGGAAAAGTCACTTCACCGAGGGACTCGCCCAGGCCGCGATCGAGAAGGACCTGCGGGTGGCCTGGTTCACCCTGGAGACGCTCAGCGCCGCCATCGGGAAGTCGAAGGTCGACGGATCCACCGCCCGCACCGTCGCCCGGATCTGCCGGGCCGATTTGATCGTCATTGATGACATCGGCCTGCTGCCGGTCGGCGAGGACGCCGCCGAGGCGTTCTACCGCATCATCGATGCCGCCTACGAGCGTCGTTCCATCGCGGTGACCAGCAACATTCACCCTTCAGGCTTCGACACGATCATGCCGAAGACCCTCGCGGGCGCCAGCACCGACCGTCTCATGCACCACGCTCACCTCGTCACCACCACCGGCGACTCGCACCGCCTCGCCGAAGCCCTCGCCGGGAAGGGAGTGGTCCCCTTGAACTGACCCCCACCCCAGGAACACCACTGGCCACACGCCTGGATTTCTGCTGGCCACCAGCCTGGACACCCAACGGCCACCCACCTGGGCATCTCAATGACCGTTGACACTCCCCTGTCTTTGCGGACTGTTGACAGGTCAGGTACGAGGCTGCCTCGTCCAGATAGTCGGGGGCAGGCTCCAAGGGCCAGCCCGGGCAGGCGAAGAGCAAGAGGGTGCCGCCTACACTGCGCAGCGTACGGGCGGCGCTGGTGCGCCGCCTCCAGCACCCGATCCCGCGTGGTCGTCGGAATGTCCCGCCCCGCCGCATGGTTGAGGACGAATCCTGCCGTGGCGCGGGACACTCCCGCCGCACCGGCGACGTTCGCGCCGGTCGCCAGACGTGTCACCCCCTGGCTCCGGCACGTTCCAACTCATCCTGAGCATGTCGGCTATGCCGGTACCCTGTTCGGCTCGGGCATCGACCGTCGCGGCCGACTACCCAGGGGCGGCTGCCTCGTGTCGAGCCGCGCGGGTACCCGTGCCCGGCCAGTTCGCGGGCGATCTTCTGCAGACGGACCGGATGCCGAAGCCGTTGGGGTACACCAGCACGCTTGGGTGCCGCTCCCCGTTGTCGGGGAACCCCCTCCCTGCACATGCCGCAACCGCGCTACTGGCGAATGCCAACCGGAGCGCCTTCCCGTCACGGCACTGGCCCTGACGGCCCGTCGGGACGCTCGACGGGAGGAGCACGGGATGACCTGTATGCCCGAGCCGACGCCGCAGCCACCTCCAACGCCAGCCGCGTCTTGCCCACGCCACCCGCGCGGGTCAAGGTCACCAGCCGCGCCTCACCTAGAAGGCGGCGTACTTCAGCCATCTCCTGCCGCCGCCCCACGAAACTGGTGAAGGCAGCAGGCAAGCCACCCGACGAACAAACTGCGCTGGTCATGGCCGGTCCATTCCGTACTCATTCGGTGCCAAGCCCCGTATGCCTGGCTCTTCGCAGGCGGTATCGGCCGTCGGCGGTGTTCCAGCGGTGTTCCAGTGGTGTTGGCTCGCGGTGGACAGGCGGTAGTCGACGTCCAGTACCGCGTACCCGTGGTCGGCCAGCCAGCTGGTGTAGGGGGTGCGGCCGCGGCTGCCCTGGATGAAGCCGCCGCCGTGGATGTTGACGACCGGAGGGGTGGCCGAAGCGGCGGAAGCGTTGTCGTGTAGGTACAGGTCTGCCTTCATCTTCTCGCCGTCGAGCGTGGCGTAGGTGACGGTCTTGTCGGGGTCCCGCCCGAGGGCGGAGGCGAAAGTGGTCGGCGCGAAGGGGAACCACTTGCCGGTGGCTCCGTGTACGGCAACGATCTGGGCCGTGGTGGTGAGCAGGGCCAGCATCACGGCCCACGCCGCCCAGGAACCACGGTTCCCCTTCTCCGAGATCCCTCAGTCTCGCTTCGGTGTGGTTCATGTAGCCCGGGCCGGGCTGGACTCGATCGCCGTGGCTCTGGCCGCTGAGTGCCTGTTCGCTCCGTGACCGTGCGGGCGCAGGGAGAGGGGGCCTGCGGCCGCACGGCGCCCTGCTCCG
>CBFGZZ010000553.1:0-4138 GCA_965653385.1 uncultured Streptomyces sp.
TGGCCGTCGGAGGCGCAGCCGGAGCGGTGCTGGGCGGGGGGGCAGGCGGGGGGGCCCGCGGGGCCGTTGGGGGGCCTGCCCCCGCTGGTCCGCACCCGGCACCGCACCCTCGACAGGCTGCGCGCCGACGGCGTCGACCCCTACCCGGTGGGCATCCCCGCCCGCACCCACGCCCTCGCCGACGTCCGCGCGGGCGAGCAGGTCACCGTCGCCGGCCGGATCATGCTCGTCCGCGACTTCGGCGGCATCGTCTTCGCCGTACTGCGCGACTGGTCCGGCGACCACCAGCTCGCCCTCACCCGGAGGGACTCCGGCGCCGCCCTCGACCGCTTCACCGCCGACACCGACATCGGCGACCTCATCAGCGCGACCGGCCTCGCGGGCGTCAGCGACAAGGGCGAGCCGACCGTCTTCGTGACGTCCTGGCAGCTCATCGGCAAGTGCCTGCGCCCCCTGCCCGACAAACGCCGCGGCCTCGCCGACCCCGAGGCCAAGGTCCGCATGCGCTATCTCGACCTGGTCTCCAGCCCCGCCGCCCGCGACGTGGTCCGCGCCCGCTCCACCGCCGTCCAGGCCGTACGCCAGGGCCTGCTCCAGCGAGGCTTCCTCGAGGTCGAGACACCGGTGCTCCAGCAGATCCACGGCGGCGCCAACGCCCGCCCCTTCACCACCCACATCAACGCCTACGACCTCGACCTCTATCTGCGCATCGCCCCCGAGCTCTATCTCAAGCGGCTCTGCGTCGGCGGCCTGGAGAAGGTCTTCGAGATGGGCCGCACCTTCCGCAACGAGGGCGTCGACTACAAGCACAACCCCGAGTTCACGATCCTGGAGGCCTACCAGGCGTACGCCGACTACGACGTGATGCTCCACCTCGTCCGCGAACTGATCCAGGGCGCCGCCACCGCCGCCTACGGCTCACCCGTCGCCCACCAGGACGGCGAGGAGTACGACATCTCCGGGCAGTGGCCGGTCAGAACGGTGTACGGAGCGATCTCCGAGGCCCTGGGGGAGGAGATCGACCCCGACACCGAACTGCTCCGCCTGCACCGGCACTGCGACCGCGTGGGCGTGCCGTACGTCGCCGACGACGGCCACGGCGACGTGGTCCTGGAGATGTACGAGCGCCTGGTCGAGGAGAAGACCCTCCTGCCCACCTTCTACAAGGACTTCCCCACCGACGTCTCCCCGCTCACCCGCCAGCACCGCACCGACCCCCGCCTCGCCGAACGGTGGGACCTCGTCGCCTTCGGCACCGAACTCGGCACCGCCTACTCCGAACTCACCGACCCCGTCGAACAGCGCCGCCGCCTCACCGCCCAGTCCCTGCTCGCCGCCGGCGGAGACCCCGAGGCCATGGAACTCGACGAGGACTTCCTCGACGCCCTCGAGTACGCCATGCCCCCCACCGGAGGCCTCGGCATCGGCGTCGACCGCCTGGTCATGTTCCTCACCGGCCTGACCATCCGCGAGACCCTGCCGTTCCCCTTGGTACGCCGCCGCTGACGGGGTCCCAGGCCGGACGGCTGGGCCGCGCGGGTGTATTCGTACCTCCGTACCGGTGTCGTACTGGTGCGCCGGTCGCTCGCCGGGCGACTGATGAGTCATGACGAAGGATCAGTTGCCCACCAGCCCGCTCACGCGACGCCGTGCGTTGCTCGCCGGTGTCGCCGCCGTCGGAGCGGCCGGCAGCGCCGGGCTGCTGGCGACGGTCGTGGGCAACGGCGACGAGCCGGTCCGGGCCGTCCCGGCCGCGGGCCCGCAGGCGCGTCCCGCGCTCAAGCCCTCCTCGTACCGCCTCCAGCCCCTGACCGGCTACGGCCCGCCCCGGACGGCCCCCCGGCGCACCCTCGTACGGCGCGAACCCCTGCTGCGGGTGTCCGGACGCGGCCGCACCATGGTGCTGACCTTCGACGACGGGCCCGACCCCCGCTACACGCCGTACATCCTGGACACCCTGGGCGAGTACGGCGTCCGCGCGATGTTCTTCGTGTGCGGCGAGATGGTCGTCGACAACAAGGACCTGCTGGCCCGGATGGCCGAGGAGGGCCATGTCGTCGGCAACCACACCTGGTCCCACCCGCTGCTCACCCGTCTCAGCCACGCCCGGATCCGCAAGGAGATGGAACGCACCAGCGACGTCGTCGAGGAGAGCTACGGCGAACGCCCCGCCTGGTTCCGCGCCCCCTACGGGGCCTGGAACCGCGCCACCTTCCGGATCGGCGCCGAACTCGGCATGGAGCCGCTCGCCTGGACCGTCGACACCCTCGACTGGACCGCCCCCGGCACCCGCACCATCGTCGACCGGGTGGAGAACGGCGCCGCCCCCGGCGTCGTGATCCTCTCGCACGACGCCGGGGGCGACCGCTCGCAGAGCGTCCGGGCCCTGCGCACCTATCTGCCGCAACTGCTGGATGCCGGATACCACGTCACCGTCCCCGAACGGCGTCCCCGGTGACGGCTCCCGCCCGCCGGGTCGAGCACGCTCAGCGGACCTCGACCAGGCTGGCGAAGGCGACGACGTTCCCGTCATAACCACCCTGCTTGGTGAATCCGCCGCCGCAGGTGATGACCCGCAGTTCCGCGTTTCCCTTCGAGGCGTACACCCGGTCGCCCGGGAAGTTGTTCTTCTCGAACACCTCGATGCCGTAGATCTCGAAAACGGCCGTCTTTCCGTCCTTGCGGGCGATCTCGACGCGATTTCCCTTCTGCAGGCCGCCGAGCCCGTAGAACACGGCGGGGCCCTGGGTGTTGTCGACATGGCCGACCACCACCGCGGTGCCCTTCTCGCCGGGAGAGACGGAACCGGTGAACCAGCCCGCCAGATTGGGGTTCTCCGGCGGCGGCGCGCCGACCCAGCCGTCCACGTCCAGGCCGACCGGGATGACCGGGGCGTCCACCTGGATCCCGGGGATCCGGACCCGCTCCGGCAGCGCGTGCGGCAGTGGCTGCGCGGCACCGGCGAAGAGCCCGTCGGGCACCCTGTGGTCCGGGGCGGCCGCCGAGGCGGGCTGCGGCGGCCCCTCGTCGAACTCACCCGAGCCATTGCGGACGAGCGCGAGACCGGTCAGCAGGACAAGCGCTATCACACCCCAAGGAGCACGCTTCTTCCGTCGCTCCTCCTCTTCGGCCAGCTCGGCCAGCTCAGCCTCGGACGCAGACATATCGCGCATACGTGAACGCTAAGTCCCACGCGCGCGACCGGCGACGGCACAGATACGAACGGGTGGCCCACCCGCTTTCGGTGCGCCATCCGAGTTGCCACCGGCAGGAAAATTCTGACGGTCCGTGACCTGCGGCAATTCCGATTGTGCGGTGATCGGTCGGCGTGTCCTCTCACCAGGACGGACCATTGCCGAAATGCGGCGTCGGGCACGGCATCTGAGGGTCTTTCTGGGAGGCGCTTCTCGCCGATCGACCGGGGACGGTTCCCGGGGCGTCTTCCGCGGAGGATCACATGCGTACTACACGTGCCATGGCGGCCGCTGCCACCGCGGTCGCCGCTCTCAGCCTCGCCGCCCCCGCGGCCGTCGCCCGCGACGGCATGCCCGCCGGCCCGAGCAACATCGTCGCCCTGCCCAGCGTCATCGCCCGCGGCGGACAGCTCACCATCACCGTCGACAACTGCCCGCACGGCGGCACCGCGACCTCGGACGCCTTCCGGCCCACGCACCTGCGCCCCGTACACGGCAGCAACACGGCGCGGGGCACCGCGACGGTCGACCGGCACGCGAAGCCGGGTCCGCACAGCATCACGGTCGTCTGTGACTCCAGGAGCCTGACCAACCCGGCCGCCTTCAGCGTCATCGGCGGCGTCCGGGGCGGTCTCGGCGGCAGCAGCTCCACCGGGGCGACACCGACCGACATGGCCATCGGAGGCGGGCTCATCGCCGTCGCCATCGTCGGTGGCGGGGTGTTCTGGATGCGCCGCCGCGCGGAGAAGCGGGCCTGACGCGCCGCCCGTCGCGGGCGGATCCGCCGCGGACAGCCCCCTCGCAGCCCCGTCGCACGCAACCAGACAGGCCATCGGCCCCGCCCCCCCCAAGGGGACCCGGGGGCAGGGCGCTGCGCATGCGGGGGCGGTCGGCCGGGCCGCGGGGGGAGGGGGTTTCGGCTCGTCGAACAGGTCGAGAAGGAG
>CBFGZZ010000554.1:0-4113 GCA_965653385.1 uncultured Streptomyces sp.
CAAACACCGGCCCCACGGCGTGAACGTGCAGGTCGTCACCGATCCCGGCGGCCGGCTGTTGTGGCTCTCGCCCGCCCTGCCGGGCCGCACCCACGACCTGACCGCTGCCCGCACCCACCGGATCATCCGGATCTGCCAGCGCCAGGGCGTTCCGATCGTGGCCGATCTCGCCTACCAGGGCGCCGGTCCGTGGCTGACTACGGGCATCAAACGCAGGCCCCTGAAGAAACTGACTCCCACCGAGAAGACTCGCAACCGTGCCCTGGCCGCAGCGCGCGCACCCGTCGAACGCGGAGTCGCCCGTCTGAAGTCCTGGCGGATCTTCCGCAGGTCCCGCTGCAGCCCCAACCGCATGACGTCAATCGCCAAGGCCGTCCTCACACTGGAGTTGCAACGCTGAAGAAGCTCAGTGGGCGGGCATGCGGCCCGTCAGTCGTGCGGGGTGACGATGGCGGCGAGCTCCGTGCCGGGGCGGACGGAGAGCCCGTTCATGCCGTAGAGGATCTTTCCGGTGGCGGTGGCGGTGACCTTGTGCTCGGCGCCGTCGGCCGGGTCGATGATGTGGCCGATGGTCTGTCCCTCGGTCACCTCGTCACCGGTGACCGCGTCCGGGTACCACAGACCGGTGATCTCGGAGACGACGTCACCCGTCCAGATCCACTCGCGTGGCTGCGCGGTCGCCGGCTTGACGTGCTCCGACGCCTCGATGACACCGAGGTGGTGCAGGATCCGGTACAGGGCGTCGAGCAGCCTGCGCACGGTGGCGGACTCGCGGTCGCCGAGCTGCCCCGTCTCCACGAGAATCGCGGGCACACCCAGCCGGTTGGCAGCGGCATGGCTGTTCCCGCCGTCGGGGAGGGGACGGACGATGATCCGCTCGTAACCGACCGCGTGGGCCATCGCCCTGTTCTTCGCGTCCAGTTCGGTGTCGGAGGTCAGCCGGTAGGCGGCGAAGTCGAGCAGATGCTGGTCGATGCCGCCGCTGTGCAGGTCCACGTAGGCGTCGGCGCCGTCGATCAGGTGCTCGAACAGCCAGGCCGCCATCCGCTCGGTGGGGCCACCGTCCTTGTCGCCGGGGAAGACCCGGTTGATGTTCACACCGTCCAGCGGGGAGATGTTGAGCCTGCCCCCGTACACGGCCGGGGGGTTGGCCACGGGGCAGATCACCACCTGGCCGGCGACCTCTTCCGGCTCCAGCAGCCCGGCCAGGCGGGTGGCGGCGTCGACGCCGATGAACTCACCGCCGTGGACACCACCGGTGATCACCATCCTGGGGCCGGGCCGGGAGCCGTTGACGAGGACCAGCGGGACCTCCACGGTCGTGGTGCCCAGGTCGGCGGTCAGGCTGCCGCGGGTCTTCTGGCCGGGCTCGGCCCGCAGCGAGCCGATGGTCAGGGTCATGTCTTGCCTCATTCGCTCAGGCCGCGGTGCGGCCGTTTGTGGTGATGAAGTCGATCGGCTGGGAGGTGCGGCCCTGAAGGGCGAGGTCGGCGGCGATGTCGCCCATGGCGGGCGAGATCTTGAAGCCCTGGCCGGAGAACCCGGCCAGCAGGACGATGTCGTCGCAGCCCGGCAGCGGTCCGACCAGCGGCAGGGTGCTGTCGGTGTAGCCCTCCATGAAGACCGACAGGCGCACCGGATCGGGGTTCAGGCCCGGCAGATGGCGGCGCACCGCCGCCGTGAAGGTCTCCAGTTCCTCCGGCGCGACGGTCCGGTTCAGGCGGTTCGGGTCGCCCACGGGCTTGTGGTGGGCCTGGGGCAGGCCGAGCTTGACGGCCAGGCCGTCCGGGGACGGGATGCCGTAGAACGGGATGTCCCCGCAGCGGATGAAGGCGGGGCGCTCCGCGTCTGCCGGGTGGTCCTCGTGGGGCAGGAACCAGGCGCTGATCGCGCGGTAGACGCTCACTTCCCACGGCAGGTCGGGCAGCAGGTCACCCACCCACGGGCCGGGGGTGACGACCGCGGCGTCGAAGCGCTCCGTGCCGGTGTCGGTGCGGATCTCCACGCCGCCCCCGGCGACGGGAGTGACCTCCCGTACCGGGGTGTAGCGGCGGATGCGGGCGCCCAGTTCCTCGGCGCGCCGGGCCGCGGTCCGGACTGTCAGCTCGGGGCGGATGAAGCCCGCGTGGCGGTCGAGAATCACCAGGTCACCGTCGTCGACGCGGAACTGGGGGAACCGCTTGGCCATCGCGTCGGCGTCGATCACCTCGTGGTCGAGGCCGTGCTCGGCGATGCCGTCCATGACGGTACGCATCTCGGGGTCGTCGGCCGGCCCCATGACCAGGGCTCCCGTCAGGCGGCGGAGCTCCCGCCCGGTCTCCGCCTGCAGTTGCTTCCAGAGGGCGTCGGCGTACCGGACGAGCGGCACATAGCGGCCGTCGTGGGTCTGCACGCTGCGGAAGACCCGGGTCTCACCGCCGGCGGCGCTGCGGTCGTGGCCGGGGGCGAACCGGTCGTATCCGACGACCTCGGCGCCGCGGGCCGCCAGCCGCCAGGCGGCCTGGCTGCCCATCGTTCCCACGCCGACGACGGCGACGCGCTTCCTGGCAGTCGACACAGGACCTTTCCTTTCGTATTGCCGAGGCGCATGCTGGCCCCCGACGTGAGCTGTCGATTCCAGGCTGTTTGGACGGGGCCTGGGCTTTAGGAACCCCCGGCTCGCAACCGTCACGTCTCGGAGTACCGGCTCAGTTCTGACGGGATCTTCCGGATCGTGCCGCAATGTGGAACGCTATGCTGGAATCTGGCACAGACAATGACAGCGACTCGGAGGGGGGTCAAGAGGGTCTTGGACAGAAATTCCGGGGATTGACGGGGGAAACGGGATGGAAACGCAGAACGCCTCCAGGTCACCGCGCGCCCGGGAGGCGGTCACCCGCACCCACCGCCGGGGAGTTCGATGAGACCCGAGGCGATCCACCTTTCGGCGCCCGATGCCCTCCCGCCTCTCGATTTCGTTGCCCCCCGGTGACCCAACAAATACTGATGCCGCCAAAGTCACTGGACAAACGATTCGTTCTCACAACTGGTGTGAATAAAGTTCACGCATGCGCCGGCCGGACCTTCCCCCGCTCAACACCCTGCTCCCCTTCTAAGCCACCGTTCGCCACGCGCGCATGACCATCGCCGCCCGCGAGCTTCACGTCACGCATGGCACAGTCAGCCGCCAGATCCAGAACCTCGAACGAGCCCTCGTGACCCTCTTCGAGCGCAGCACACGTACCCTGCGCCCTACCCCCCGAAGCACGGCAGCTCCCCGTCTCACGGCGGCAGGTGCCGCCGCCGCGACCGGCCTCAGCGTCTGCGGCCCACCCGCGACCAGCGTGCCGTGAGGGCATGCAACCCAGACCGATTCGCGAAGGAGACGGTCCACCGTGGACGCCATCGACGAGAAGATCATCGCCGAGCTGACCCGCAACGCCCGCATCCCGCACTCCGAGCTGGCCGCCAAGGTGCTGCTGTCCCGCAACGCGGTGCGCCAGCGCATCGAACGGCTGGAGCGTCAGGGCCACATCGCCGGCTACACCATCGTCCGCGCAGGCAGCGACACCGGCGATGTCGTCTCGGCGCTCGTCCTCGTCTACCGCCAGGACCGCATGCGCGGCGGCGACGTCCTGGCCGCGCTCAAACGCATCCCCGAGGTCGTCATCTGCGAGATCCTCAGCGGCGACTTCGACATCATGGTGCGCCTGGAAGCGGCCTCGCTGGAACGCGTACGCGTCATCTGGGAGGACATCGCCCAGATGCCCGGCGTACGAGACACGGTCACGGCGCTCACCCTGTCCAGGGTGGTCGACCGCCCGCGAGGAGGGCGGAGTTCGACGGCACCGGCGTGAGCAGCGCGGTCGCCTCTTCCCGGTCGAGCAGCCCGCCCCTGGACCACCAAGTCCACCATGTCCGTCCCGGCGCGAGAGCCTGTTCCGCGATCCGGGCGGCGGTGTACGGAAGGCGGTCATTGGACCGCTTCGCTGATGTGGTTGACGCAGACGACCTTGGGCTGGGTCATCTCCTCGAAGGCGAAGCGCACGCCCTCGCGGCCCATGCTGCCGTACTTGAACCCGCCGAACGGCATGGCGTCGAAGCGGTAGTCGGAGGAGTCGTTGATCATCACTC
>CBFGZZ010000555.1:0-4070 GCA_965653385.1 uncultured Streptomyces sp.
GCGATGGGTGGTCAAGGAGCGCCGCCGTTCCGGAGTTGAACCGGTACTGGCCAGCTGTGGACGACAGCCCTCGTCTGCCGACGGCGTCCTCGTGTTGGGGGTCCCGCCGCCCCTGGCATGGGGGTGATGCGGGGCGGCGGGACGTTCGGGGCTTGGAGTGAGCGGCCAGCCCCGGGCTATGCGGTTTCGATCAGGTGCCAGACGAGTTGCCCGCCGGGTGCGATGGCGGTGCCGATGTGCTGAAGGTCGGGTGGGAGTTCCTGGCCGGTGCCGTACACGCGGAAGCTGCGCGTCTCGACAGGCCCGGCGGTGTGGATGGCCCAGACTTCGACGACGTGCATGTTGCGGCATCCGACGTGCACGATCCGCCCGGAGAGTTGGAGGGGATGCCAGCGGTCGTCGGCGGGGACTTCGTAGCGGTAGATCGCGTCCGGCATCACGCCTCCCCTGGGTTTTGTGTCCGCCCGGCGCCTCCCCAGGGCCGGGCGGACGGTTGGCCCGAGCGCGAGGCGCTTCGAGGGCCGTCCTGCGCTACTGCCACCGCGCGCAGGGGTCTAGGCGGCGTGGAGGTGGGGGCCTCGACTGTTGGCGGCGGGGTTCGGCGGGGTGTGCTTCTTCCCGCCCGCCTTGGCCGCGCGCACCGTGGGGAGATGGAAGACGGGCCCGGTCTCGCCAGTGAAGACAGGTTCGATCTTCTTTCGGCTGACCCAGACGCGGATGGTTCCCGGGTTCACCTCGGCCGCGCGGGCGGCTTCCCAGAGGTCTCCGAGTTGTCCGCCGTCTTCGAGTTGAGCAAAGTGGATCTCGATGCCGTCTGGGTTTGGGTAGGCGACCACTGCACCTCCCCTGGGTACGCAGAAGCCCCCGCCGGGGTGTTCACGGCGGGGGCTCCAGAAGCGTGAGTGACTCGTGTTCCACGATCAAGAATCGGGTTTACAGTCCACTCTGTCAAGCGGTTCCTGGCGAATCGTCCGCACCTAGCTCGTCGGCTCGCTTGCCGGTGGTGCGTCCTTCGTAGATCTGCTGTGCGCGGGCGCGGCTAGTTCCGATCTCCTTCGCCACCTCAGCGTGACTCATGCCTTCCTCGTCGCGCATCTCATGGACGGCTGCATGCCGGATCTCCCGAAGCCACTTCTGAAGCTCGGGGATGGCCCGCAGTGCCGCGCTCACGTCCTTGGCGCGGCGGGTCGGATCTCCCTGCTCGGCAAGGTGCTTCAGGTTCTCGAAGGGGCTCGGCGGTGTGGTCATGGATTCATCGTAAGGGGTGGGTTGACATCTCGTAAGGGGTCCCCTTACAGTTTGAGATGTCGGGGCAACCCGGCAACAACTCCACAGAGCGAGCGACAAGGTAGGGCCCACAAGAGGGGTAAAGGGAGCGGGAAACCGGCTCACGACTTCTCAGGGAAACTCCGTAGGCGGCGCGTAATGGCGACCAAGCGGTAGCAACCGTGGGCAACGTAAAGGGCTATAGCGCTGGAACAAACCATTCACAAGATGGTTTGACGTCTACCTAAACCGCTCGCTCTGTGGGGCCCGACAACTCCACAGAGAGCAGACCTCCCGCTGGTGCTTGGCTCAGCGGAGGTAAGCAGGGGGCAGACGATGCCGAAGCGGTCCGGAGAGCACCCGGGCGACGGATTGGACCACCGCGAGGATCACGTAGCTCCCGCCCCTGCCAGCTCTGCTCTCTGTGGGCCCGAAGGACCCGACCAAGGAGACCGGATGTCCCGCATGAGCGCTGAAGAGGAAGACCGCCAGGCGGTCAAGCTGTTCGGCAGCACCGTGCAGGGTGTCTACGACCGGTTCGGCAAGGCCCTGGACGACGCAGGGATCCCGCACCGCTGGTACGGCTTCAACTGCGGCGGCCCTGCCACCGACAAGCAGAAGAACTACCTCCGGGCCCTGCTCAGGCAGCACGCAGACACGGAGCTCGCCGAAGCGATCCGAAACTACTTCAACTGCCGCCGCATGACGCACGACCCGATCAGCTTCGGAGAGGTGACGGAGTCCATCCAGGCACTCAAGAAGCTCTGATCAGCGGACCATGGAACGAGGAGCCAAAATGACGACCCGAATCCCCCGCAACGCCAAGAGGACCTACAAGGCATCCGAGACCGTGACCCGCAACGGCCGCCGCTTCGCGGGTCGCGAGCAGGAGTCCACGACATTCCGCGAGGCTAAGGAGTTCCTGGACCGCTTGGACGTCCCCGGTGGCGTCGGCGTCTGGAATGAAGGGAGCCGGAACGGCAACCGCGACGCCGTGGCACGCCGCCACGAGGACGGATCCTGGACCCGGCTCAACAGGTTCAACGGCCAATGGGAGCAGATGGACTGAGCGCCATCCAAAAGGCCCCGCACCGAGATGGTGCGGGGCTTCGTCATGCTGTCTCCGTGGTGTGGGCGATGGCGCGTGCTTCGAGGGCGTCGGCTTCGATGTCGATGGCTTCCCCAGCGCCGGGGAGGGTGCAGTCGGGGTCGTCGGCGAGGTTGCGGCAGGATTCGGCGATGGCCCGGAGCAGGGCGAGGACGGCGTCGCAGGGCAGGTAGGGCTGCCCGTTGCTGGCGGTCACGATCGGCAGACGATCCGCCGCGTGAGGCAGGGGGGCCGTCACGGATCGATCTCCTGTCCGAACTGGTGCCCGCAGGTAGTCATGGTGATGAGTTGAGCTTCACCCTTGGGGTGCAGGCGACTAGAGTCCTCGTCGGCGTAGAAGGTGACGCTGTCGATGCGGATCTCTTCCTGGCGCCGCTCGCACTTCGGGCAGCGGTAGGTGAGGCACCAGCCCCGGAGGGGCGAGCCGAACGGGTTGATCTCCTCCTCGTTCTCCTGGAGGGAGTTCTCCCAGGCGCGCTGAAGTTCGGGCGTCCAGGGTTCGGCTACGCGGTAGGCATCGAGGGGGCCGTCGGCTTGCGAGAAGCGCTGATCCAGGGGCTTCAGTCGGCGGACACTCATGCTGCGACTCCTGCCGCCTCAGCCAGTGCTGCTTCCTGCGCGGCCCGGAGTTCCCTCCACTCCCCCAGCGTCTCCCACCGTGCCCCGCATCCGCCGCACCGGACCCGATGGCTGGCGGCGGTGGCGGTGAGCGGCGTCCAGCACAGGCCGTCGCCGACCTGCACGGGGCAGTTGCCGATCTGCACCCGCCCGGGCCGCCGTTCGTCGTTGACCAACGCCGTGCATTCGCCGTGCAACCGCCGCAGGTCGTCGATGTCCTGCCCCACCGCCTCGTAGGAACTGCACGCCCACAGGAGGTTGTTGCCGAGGAACTCGACATGCCACGGAATCGCCTGACGGGGCGAGCCGCGCCACGGGGCGATCGTCCAGCCGAGCGACGCCCGCCATGCGTCCTCGATCGCCGACAGCCGGGCCGCCATCCCGCCCGGGGAGACCAAGTTGAGGACGTCCAGGCGGGGCGGGATCGGCGGCGTCCGCGACCCCGACGTCGGCGAGCCGCCACGGCTGCCGCCCTTCATCAACGCGGCCGTCGTGTCCAGCTGCCGGAACAGGGCGGGGAGTTCGGATATCCGCTTGGCCGTGGCGTCTTCACACGGCCGGCAGGCCCAGCGGCCAGCTTCGGCGACCCACAGCTGGCGGTTGCAGTTCGGGGTGACACAGACGGGCCACACATAGTCTTCGAGCACGGCGAGGTCGTTCACGACTCAGCTCCTCGGCGGTGGTACGGGGAAGCAGACAACCTTTGAGCCAATGGTGACATGAGGGGTTGACACTCGGGGCCAACGGCACAGTCGCCAGCATCTGCGATGCTGATGGCATGAGCCCCGGAACTGCAGCACTCCTCGGCCTTAGCGGCGGGTCGATGCTCGGCGCGATCATCTCGGTGTGCGTGACGCGCTACCTACTTCGCCGCTCGGGCGGAACGATGCCGCCCCCTCCGCCACTTCGCCCCAGCGAGGTGCGCACGATCCTGTCGCCAGGGTGGAATGGGCCGACGATGGAGACTTCAGCGAACTACACCGGTCGCGGCCTAGACGTCTGGCGTAAGCCGCCCACGGAATGACGAAGGCCCGGCCGCGCACGGGCGCGAGCCGGGCCAGACCGTGGGGCGAGTGTC
>CBFGZZ010000556.1:0-4008 GCA_965653385.1 uncultured Streptomyces sp.
AATTGTGAGAGAGCCCCCGGCCGGGGATACCGGTCCGGGGGCTTTCTGCATTTCCAGCTCCCTGTGCTGGTTGAGATAGGGGATCTCCGTGGGAGATCCCTTTTCAGCTCATGTCGTTACAGGCGCCCTGCCGTCTTAAGAGCCAGATAGGCGTCCGCCAGCGCAGGTGCGAGTTCCTCTGGCGTCGCGTCGACGACCGTAATGCCGTAGCGGCGGAGTTGTTCGGCAGTGCGGTGGCGTTCGGTTTGGGCCTGGGCGGCTGCTGCTGCTTCGTACACGGCGTCCGTGTTTCCGCGTGCAGTTGCCATGCGTGCGATGTGGGGGTCCGCTACTGATGCCAGCAGAACTGTGTGGCGCTGGGTGAGTTGGGACAGGACCGGGAGCAGGCCTTCCTCGATCGGCGCTGTGTCCAAGGCCGTGAGCAGCACGATCAGGGAGTGCCGGGGGGCCGTACGGAGTGCCATGGCCGTCAGGGCTCGGGCGTCTGTTTCGATCAGCTCGGGTTCGAGTGTGGCCATCGCGTTGACCAGGGAGGGGAGGACGTCGCCTGCTGTGCGGCCCTGGACAAGGGCGCGTACTCGGCGGTCGTAGGCGAGAAGGTCCACGCGGTCGCCGGCTCGGGAGGCGAGGGCGGCCAGGAGGAGGGCTGCGTCCATGGAGGCGTCGAGGCGTGGTGCGTCGCCGACGCGGCCTGCCGAGGTTCGGCCGGTGTCCAGGACGAGGAGGATGTGGCGGTCGCGTTCGGGACGCCAGGTGCGTACAGCGACCGCGGACTGGCGGGCTGTGGCGCGCCAATCGATGGAGCGAGTGTCGTCGCCGGGGACGTACTCGCGCAGGCTGTCGAATTCTGTGCCTTCGCCGCGGGTGAGGACGCTGGTGCGGCCGTCGAGTTCGCGCAGGCGGGCCAGTTTGGAGGGCAGGTGCTTGCGGCTGGTGAACGGGGGGAGGACTCGTACCGTCCAGGGGACCTTGTGAGTGCCTTGGCGGGAGAAGAGGCCCAGGGGGCCGAACGAGCGGATTGTCACGCGGTCGGCCTGGCGGTCGCCCCGGCGGGTGGGGCGTAGGCGGGTGGTGATGCGGCGGCGTTCGCCGGCGGGGACCGTGAGGCGCTGGCGGGAGGCCGCCACCTCCGTGCCGGGCTGCCAGCTGCTGGGAGGCCAGGCGTCGCGGAGGTGGGCGCGGAGCGGGCGGTTGGACGGGTTGGTCACCGTGAGGGTGACGTCGGCCGCCTCACCCAGGCGTACGGAGGTGTCGCCGGAGCGGGTCAGGCCCAGGCGTCGTACGGGGGCGGCCAGAGCGAAGTCGCAGGCGCAGGCCGCCACCAGAGGGGCGTTCACCGCAAGGAGGCCTGTCCAGCTGGGGTCCCAGATGCCTACGGGGAGGGAGCCTAGGGCCGCGAGGAGTGCGGCGCGTCCGGTGAGGGCCATCAGCGGGGGACGGGGACGTGGGCGAGGATCGCGTTGATCACGGAGTCGGCGGTGACGCCTTCCATCTCGGCCTCGGGGCGGAGTTGTACGCGGTGGCGGAGGGTGGGGAGGGCCAAGGCCTTCACGTCGTCGGGGATGACGTAGTCGCGGCCGGTCAGCCAGGCCCAGGCGCGGGCGGTGGCGAGGAGGGCCGTGGCGCCGCGGGGGGAGACGCCCAGGGTGAGGGAGGGCGATTCGCGGGTGGCTCGGCAGATGTCGACCACGTAGGCGGTGATCTCCGGGGAGACGGTGGTCTTGGCCACCGCTGCGCGGGCCGCCTCCAGGTCTGCGGGGCCCGCGACGGGGCGTACGCCCGCGGCACGCAGGTCGCGCGGGTTGAAGCCCTCGGCGTGGCGGGTGAGGACGTCGATCTCGTCCTGGCGGGAGGGGAGGGGGATGGTGAGCTTGAGGAGGAAACGGTCCAGCTGAGCTTCGGGGAGAGGGTATGTGCCCTCGTACTCCACCGGGTTCTGCGTCGCCGCGACGAGGAACGGGTCGGGGAGCGGGCGGGGAGTGCCGTCGACCGTGACCTGGCGTTCCTCCATGGCTTCCAGAAGGGAGGACTGGGTCTTGGGGGGTGTCCGGTTGATCTCGTCCGCGAGGAGGAGGTTGGTGAAGACCGGGCCGGGCTGGAAGGAGAACTGGGCGGTGCGGGTGTCGTAGACGAGGGAGCCCGTCACGTCGCTCGGCATGAGGTCGGGGGTGAACTGGACGCGCTTGGTGTCGAGTTCGAGTGCGGATGCCAGGGCGCGGACGAGCAACGTTTTGGCGACCCCGGGGACTCCTTCTAGTAGTACGTGTCCGCGGCAGAGGAGGGCGACGACGAGGCCGGTCACGGCGGGGTCCTGGCCGACCACGGCTTTGGCGATCTCGGCGCGCAGGGCTTCCAGGGAGGCACGGGCGGTGCCCGGGTCCCCGGTGTTCCCGGCGTTGTCAGTGGTCGGGTCCATCATGGACGGCGTACCTCTCTTTCGAGGGCGTCGAGTTGGTCGGCGAGGGCGATGAGTGCCGCGTCGTCGCTGGGTGGCGGGCCGAAGAGGAGGGTGTGCAGGGCCTGTCCGTCTCCGTGGGTGTGGAGGTGGGAGGACAGGGCTGGGAGCAGGGCCTCGGGCGTGTGCGCCTGAGTGACAGGGACGCCTACGAGGGGGGCGAGGCGCGTGCGGGTGGTGGAGCGAAGAGCGGCGGCCGCGCGGTCGCGGGCGTTGGATTTGCGGTAGAGGCGGGCGCGGCCTTCGACGGTTTCGGAGGCGTGGATCGCCACGGGGAGATTTTCGGGCACCAGGGGGCCGAGTCGGCGTGCCCGCCAGAGGGCGGCCAGGGCTGCGGCGATGAAGAGCTGGAGTGTGCCCCAGAGCCAGCCCGAGGGGAGTAGGTCGAAGAAGCTGCGTTTGTCGTCCGCGTCGGCGGCCGACGTGTCGGAGAGCGAGGGGAGGTACCAGACCAAGTGGTGGCGGGAGCCGAGGAGTTGGAGGGCGAGCGAGGCGTTGCCCTGCTCGTCGAGGTGGTCGTTGTAGAGGATGTCGGGCGAGCCGAGGACGACGGTGTCGCCGCCCTTGGTCGGGTCCGGGATGCGCAGGAGGGTGGCCAGACGCTCGCTGGGGTAGCACTCGTCGGCGTCGAGGTGGGTGGTGGTGTACCGGACGCCGCCAAGGTCGGCGGTGCCCGCGCGCTGGGCGGCGGGCAGGGCGCAGTCGGGGGTGAGTTCCGAGTCGAGGCTGGTGGCGGGGTCCGCGGTGACGCCGGGGGCGAGGCGTTCGACGGACCAGCTGCCGGGGGCGACGAGGAGGGTACGGCCGCCGGAGCCGGCGGTCGACGAGCGCAGCCAGGTCTGTTGACGGTGCGTCAGCAGGTCGGGGGCGGTGACCAGGAGGGTGGTGTCCGGGGCGGCCGCGGCGCGTGCCTCGTCCAGGGTGGTGACCACGTGTGTGTCGACGCCGCGGTCGGCGAGCAGTTCGGCGACCGCTCTGCTGCCTCTGGGGTCGGCGGAGCGTGGGTCGAGGGTGCCGTGCCGGGCGTCGGAGCGGATCGTGGCGATCACGACGGCCGCCACGAGCAGGAGGACGACGGCGGCGACGACGCCTCGCGTGCGGGTCCACAGTTGGCGTGCGGTGGGCGAGGCCGAGGTGGGCGGGAGCGTGGCCTCGGTGGTCATTCGGCGGCTCCCTGGCGGGCGTTGGGGGCCGTGCTCGGGGCGCTGCTCGCGAGCTGGGGCTTGGTGCTCTCCAGGGCGCGGTCGAGTTCCGCGATGCGCTGGTACGCCTGCTGGGTTGCGGTCCGGCCGCCGTATGTCACGTCGTCGAAGTCCCGGGCCGCGGCGTGCAGTCGGTCCGTGTGGGACGGTAGTGAGCGGCCTGCTTCGGCGGCCGCCTCGTCCGCGGTGCGGCCGGGGCGGACGTCGAGAAGTGCGCGTTCCTCGAGGGAGCGGACGATGGCCCGCATGCGTTCCTGGACGGCCTGGTTCCAGTGGCTCTGGGCGGCGTGTGCCTCGGCGGCGGCGCGGTGTTCGGCGGCGCTGCGGGGGCGGTCGTCGAACAGGGCGGGG
>CBFGZZ010000557.1:0-3994 GCA_965653385.1 uncultured Streptomyces sp.
ACCCCCAGCGCCGACAACCCGCAAATCAGAACGTCGCACAACACCCCGCACGCCCCCGGCGCACCCCCGACCACCGCACACCGGCACCCGAATTCCACACCCCGCCGTTCCCCCGCACTGTGACGTGTGGCACCATGCTGGCCACCCCCACCGGCACAGCCCTCACAGGAGACGCTCCTAGTGCAGCAACCCGCCGTCCCGGAACTGGCACACACCCACACCCGCCCCATCCACTGGCTCGCCACCGCCACAGCGGTCGCCGGCGTCGTGGCCCTGTCCTCGGTCCTCCAACCCAACTCGGCCACAGCCGCCCAGAGCGCCGCCGGCCCGCAGACCGAACACGCCGCCCTCGCACCCCCCGACCCCACCGGCGACGACCTCCCGCTCGAATGCGGGCCCGTGAAAGCGATCGTGGTCAAGAAAGCCACCGGAGACCTCGACGGCGACGGCAACCCCGAAACCGTGGCCGTCGCGCACTGCGACGCCCCCATGGGCACCCCACCCGACGGCCTCTACGTCCTCACCCGAGCCACCGAGACCGCCACACCCCGCATCGTCGCCACCCTCATCGACCCCAAGGACAGCAACACCGTCAGCGACATCACCGTCCGCGACGGAGCCGTCATCGCCGACCTGCTCAGCTACTCCTCCGACGACGTACCCCGCTGCTGCCCCGACGTGAAGAACAGCGCGAAATGGCAGTGGAAGAACGGCACGTTCGTCCGCTCGACACCCGCCGGAGCCCACAGCGTCTGACCCACGCCACCAACACGTGTGAGAAATCAGACAGTCGTAACACCCCGCACACGCAAGGTCACTCCGCGTCCGGACCGAACACCTCGACCTTGTCCGAAACGCGACGTACATGGATGCACTCGCCCGGACACTCCTTCGCCGAATCCACCACATCCGTGAGAAGCGGCAACGGTACGGGCGTTGTCGCCCCCTCCACCTGCAACAGCTCGTCGTCCGCGCCCTTCACATAAGCCAGACCATCGATGTCCAGCTCGAACACCTCAGGCGCGTACTGGGCGCAGATACCGTCACCGGTACACAGAGCCTGGTCGATCCAGACCTCCAGCGCCACGCCATCGACCCCGGCCGCCTGCTCCACGCTCATCTCTCCTGCCATCCGCTTACGTCGAGCCGAACGGGAATCCGGCCAGCTCCGACGGGTGTTGAACGCTTCGAGCCTACCCGCGGCCGCTTTCCAATCATGTTCGGTGGGTATTCCCCTGGCGTGAGGGAGAGCGCAAGGGTGAAGATCGGACACACCCCGACAGTCTTTGTGATCTAGGGGTTTCAATCGACACCCACCCAGGTAGGGTCTGGAAGCGTCCAGCTCCCCTTGGAGGAGGTGAGGACCGTGGCAGCCCACGACGACGACATGAACCGCGGCATCCGCCCGGGACGAGGGTCCGACGACCCCGCCGGGCAGATCGCCTACCTTGAGCAGGAGATCGCCGTCCTGCGACGCAAGCTCGCCGACTCTCCGCGGCACACGAGGATTCTCGAAGAGCGGATCGTCGAGTTGCAGACCAACCTGGCCGGCGTGTCCGCACAGAACGAGCGACTCGCCAACACGCTCCGTGAGGCCCGCGACCAGATCGTGGCCCTCAAGGAAGAAGTCGACCGGCTCGCACAGCCACCGGCCGGCTTCGGTGTCTTCCTGCAGGCCAACGAGGACGGCACCGCCGACATCTTCACCGGAGGCCGCAAACTCCGCGTGAACGTCAGCCCGAGCGTCGAACTCGACGACCTCAGGCGCGGCCAGGAACTGATGCTCAACGAAGCACTCAACGTGGTCGAAGCCATGGAATTCGAACGCGTCGGGGACATCGTCACCCTCAAGGAAATCCTCGAGGACGGCGAGCGCGCCCTGGTGCTCGGGCACACCGACGAGGAACGGGTGGTACGGCTCGCCGAGCCGCTGCTGGACGTCACCATCCGCCCCGGCGACGCCCTCCTGCTCGAACCCCGCTCCGGCTACGTCTACGAGATCGTCCCCAAGAGCGAGGTCGAGGAACTCGTCCTCGAAGAAGTCCCCGACATCGGATACGAGCAGATCGGCGGCCTCGGCGGCCAGATCGAAATGATCCGCGACGCCGTCGAGCTGCCGTACCTCTACCCCGACCTGTTCAAGGAGCACGAACTGCGCCCACCCAAGGGCGTCCTGCTCTACGGACCCCCCGGATGCGGCAAGACACTCATCGCCAAGGCCGTCGCCAACTCGCTGGCCAAAAAGGTCGCCGAAGTCACCGGCCAGGCCCAGGGCAAGAGCTTCTTCCTCAACATCAAGGGCCCCGAGCTCCTCAACAAGTACGTCGGTGAGACCGAGCGGCAGATCCGCCTCGTCTTCCAGCGCGCACGTGAGAAGGCCAGCGAGGGTACTCCCGTCATCGTCTTCTTCGACGAGATGGAGTCCCTGTTCCGCACCCGCGGCTCCGGTGTCAGCTCGGACGTGGAGAACACCATCGTCCCGCAGCTCCTCGCCGAGATCGACGGCGTCGAAGGCCTGCAGAACGTGGTCGTCATCGGCGCCTCCAACCGCGAGGACATGATCGACCCCGCCATCCTGCGCCCCGGCCGCCTGGACGTGAAGATCAAAATCGAACGTCCGGACGCCGAAGCCGCCAAGGACATCTTCGGCAAGTACCTCACAGAACGCCTCCCCCTGCACTCCGAAGACCTCGGAGAACACGGAGGCAGCAAGGCGACCACGGTCCAGAGCATGATCCAGACCGCCGTCGAGCAGATGTACGCCGAATCCGAGGAAAACCGCTTCCTGGAAGTCACCTACGCCAACGGCGACAAGGAAGTCCTCTACTTCAAGGACTTCAACTCCGGCGCCATGATCGAAAACATCGTCGGCCGCGCCAAGAAGATGGCGATCAAGGACTTCCTCGAACACAACCAGAAGGGCCTCCGCGTCTCCCACCTCCTCCAGGCCTGCGTGGACGAGTTCAAGGAGAACGAGGACCTGCCCAACACCACCAACCCCGACGACTGGGCACGCATCTCCGGAAAGAAGGGCGAACGGATCGTCTACATCCGCACCCTCATCACCGGAAAGCAGGGCGCAGACACCGGACGCTCCATCGACACGGTGGCAAACACCGGACAGTACCTGTAAAAGACAGGGCGGCTGCGGGTGCCCCCACCGGGTACCCGCAGCCCACTGTTTTTCCGGCCACAGCCGCCACCAACGCGAGCAACGCAATGACGCAAATGATCTCCCCACCAGCGCAAAGGCGTTCTAGGCTCTTCCATACCGCCGAGTCGCGCAGTGCGGGGACGGGCACCGCACACGCACCGGAGCGCCAGCGGTACTTGAGCGGCACCCCCGACCGAGGGCGCCGCCGGGCAAGGAGGGCCGCATGACCGTACGGCGAGTAATGGGCATCGAGACGGAGTACGGGATCTCCGTCCCCGGCCACCCCAACGCCAATGCCATGCTCACCTCATCCCAGATCGTCAACGCCTACGCAGCGGCGATGCACCGGGCCCGACGAGCCCGCTGGGACTTCGAGGAGGAGAACCCCCTGCGCGACGCGCGAGGCTTCGACCTCGCCCGCGAGGCCGCCGACTCCAGCCAGCTCACCGACGAGGACATCGGCCTCGCCAACGTCATCCTCACCAACGGCGCGCGCCTCTACGTCGACCACGCACACCCCGAATACAGCGCCCCCGAAGTCACCAACCCCCGCGACGCCGTCCTCTGGGACAAAGCCGGCGAACGCATCATGGCCGAAGCCGCCGAACGCGCCGCCCAGCTCCCCGGCGCCCAACCCATCCACCTCTACAAGAACAACACCGACAACAAGGGCGCCTCCTACGGCACACACGAGAACTACCTGATGAAGCGGGAAACCCCCTTCTCAGACATCGTGCGCCACCTCACCCCCTTCTTCGTCTCCCGCCAGGTCGTCACCGGAGCAGGCCGCGTCGGCATCGGCCAGGACGGCCACGAACACGGCTTCCAGCTCAGCCAGCG
>CBFGZZ010000558.1:0-3992 GCA_965653385.1 uncultured Streptomyces sp.
TCGATCTCCAGCTGTGTCGCGTCCCCGGCGCCGAGGAGGGAGCGGGCGGCGGCGGAGGCACGCCGGGGCCGCCCGCCGGGGGCGCCGACAGCACGGTCTCCGCATGGTGAACGGCACCCCGGGCACCGCCCGAGGAACCCGGGCCACCGGGAGCACCCGGAGGCTGCGGCCCACCAGGGGCGCCGCCCTGCGCACCCGGAACACCGGGGGGACCGGGAGGCTGCGGCGCACGCGGCATGCCCGGAGCACCCGGAGCGCCGGGCGGGCTGGGGATACCGGGCGGATTCGGCCCACCAGGGGCACCGGGCGCACCAGGAGGCCCCGGAGGCCCGGGGGGCTGCGGCGCGCCACCCATCTGGTTCGGGTCGGCCAGCACGGTGGCGGCATGGTGCACCCCGCCCGGCGGCGTACCACCCGGCGTACCCGGCGGGTTGGGGGCGCCCGGAGGGTTCGGCGCACCCGGAGCACCGGGAGGACCGGGCGGCGGCGGAACTCCCGGCCCCGCGGCGCCCTCGGGCCCCTCAGGACCGAGCGCCGACACGAGCTGCGTCGGAACGTACCCGCCTCCCGGAGCACCCGGCGTACCCGGAGCACCCGGCGCCGACGGCGGCGTAGGAGGCGCGGGAGTCGCACCCCCCGCACCCGGCGCCCCCGGAACTCCAGGAACCCCCGGCGGAGGCGGCGGCACCGACCCACCCCGCGGACGCGGCGGCGCCGCCTTGCTCGTCGCGGCGTCGGCGATGTCCCCGGCGTTCGGCGCGAGCGGCCGCCCCGGCGTCTCGGGGCCGCCCTGCGGGTAGCCGTACGAAGGCGCGGGCGGCGGCGTGGCACTCGGCGGAGGCGTGTCCGGCGCACCGGCACCCTGCGGATAGCCGTACGAAGGCGCCCCCGGCGGCGTGTTCGGCTCGTCGAGCGCCGGCTCGATCGCCGTCGACGGCAACTGGCTCCCGCCCGACAGCAGCGCGGTCTTGGCGTCCGGCGGCGCGGTGTCGTCGCCGCTCAACGGCGGCGCGAACACCGTCTCCGGCAGCGGCACGGAACGGTCCTCACCGGGACCGGGGTTGGTGTCCGTACCGGCCCAGGGAGTCGCCCCGTCAGGCACCCCCGGCACACTCGGCACCGGCGACGCAGCCGACGAAGCCCCGGCCGCACCCTCATCGGCACCATGACCGGACCCGGGCTCCGAGCCCGAACCCCCGTCCCGGCCCTGGATCCCCAGCTTGTCCGCCGCCTCCTGCAACCACTCCGGCGGCGTCAACAAGAACGACGTCTGGTTCAGATCCACCCGGGCCGGAGCGGCCGGCGCCGGCTCGGCTACCGCGTCCCCACGGCCGTACTCCTCCTCGTAGCGGCGGATCACCTCACCCACCGGCAGCGACGGCCACAACGTGGCCTCCCCGCTGTCCCGGGCGATCACCAGCCGCTGCGCGCCCCCGTCCGAACGCGGCCCGTCCGCACGGTCCTCGGCCCACACCACGAACCCGAGGCCGAACTCCCGCACCCGCACCTCACGATGCTGGTACGACGGCACCTCGCCGTTGATCCACTCTTCCGCACGCTCCTGCGCCTGCGCGAACGTCACCATCGCGAAGCTCACTCCCCCACGGCCGCGGCAGCAACGGGCACCGCACGCGCGAACCCACCGTCCACCATCAGATTCGCCACCGTCTCCAACTCCGGCGGAGACCCCGCCAGCCGGGACAGAAACGCGTCGAAGTCCTCACCGCACGGCACCAGCAACCGCTCCACCCGCTCCGCCGGCGGCCACGAGGGATCCACGTCCCGCGCGTCGTCGTACGCGCAGAACCACACCGAACCCAGCCGCTCGCCCTTCACCTTCACGGCCAGCAACCCGCCCTGCACGAACCCGACACCCAGGTAGTCCTTGGTCAGATGGTCCCGCAGGCACTTGTTCACGTACACCAGGTCATTGACCGCCGCCTCGTCCCGCACCGTGAACAGCGGCTGGTCGACCAGGAGCCCCAACTCCGCGTCCAGCGCCGTCCCCACCGGGGCACAACCACCCGCCGCCTTCAGGAACGACCGGTACGCGCCCGGCAGCCGGTACCCGAGGTCCTCCTCGACGCCCAGCGCCTGCGCCTCCGTCACCGCCACACCCGACTTCGGCAGCCGGAAATGCGCCGGCCTCGTCTCCTGCAACGGCCGCGTCCCACGCTTCTCGTGATCCACCGCCGACGTGGCGATCCCACCGTGATGCCGCAGCAACGCCTTCACCTCGACCGGAACCAACTCCAGCCGCCGCGAACCCACCACGTGATGCCACGTCCAGCCGTGCGGCGTCGCCACCGCCGGAATCGTGTCCCACAACTCGTGCCCCGACCCCGCCAGCGCCGCGTTCGCCGACACATAGTCCGTCAGCCGCAACTCATCGACACCGAAACCCTCCGGCGGCTCCGCGATCTCCGCCGCCGCCCGCGCGTACGGCGAGAAATCGGGGTAACCACGCCCGTCAACCCGTACCCCTCTCGGGTGACGGGCCGCCCGAACCGGATCCGGGAAATGCACGACCTGCCCGGCGTAGGCCGCGTTCGGCGGCGCGGCTTGCTGCCCGAGCCGACCTGTCGTCATGGCGGTTGCCCCCTGCGGCGTTCTGATACGCGCCACCATGACCACTCTCGGTCACAACGCCACGTATCGACTGTCTCGTCTGCGTCCACGCGTCACCGCATGGAAAGCGGTGCCGACAGCCTATGCGGTACGACGACACCGGTCACCGGCGCCGGTCATCACCCACTCCGCTTCCGTGACCAGCCGTCACCCCGCCGTGACAGCCCGCCCAAACCCGGGCGTGTCGCGACGCCCCAGCTTCCGCACCGGCCACGGCATTTGGCACTCTGTGACCTCCGAGAGCATGCCCGGGGGATGCTCGGGAGGGGATGATGAACATGAACGCGACGCAGACAGGCGCCCACGCGGCCAGGTCCGGCGACCCCCGCATCGGCTGGAGCGCCACCGAAACCCCCCACACACCCGCCCTCCTGCACCGCCGCGACGGCATACTCCCCACCGTCGCCGCCGCCCTCTCCGTCCGCGGCGCCACCCTCACCGGCACCGCCGCCCGCGGCGACCAGCCCCCACAGCTGCACCACCTCGTCCAGGACTTCCTCGACACCCTCACCAGCTCCGAGCGGGACCGCTTCACCGGCCGCTGCGCCGAGACCATCCTCATCTCACGCCACATCGCCACCGCCGACGCCGCCCGCAGCAAACGCTCCGCCCGCAAACCCATGACCAACGGCGAAGCCCGCAAAGCCCTCAAGCAGGCCAAGCTCACCGCCCGCCGCATCCGCGAGGACGGCGACCCCCTGCACGGCAGCTTCGCCGCCCCCTGCCGCGCCTGCACCGCCCTCAGCGCCCACTTCGGCGTCCGCATCGTCGACCCGACGACAACCGACGGCTGACCCGTCTCCCTCACCCGGCACATCCGTAGGCACCGACGAACGAAGCGCAGATGCACACCGACCGCACCTCCACCACCCGCTTCCCCGTCCCCGTCGACGCCGCCCTGCGCGCCGCCGGCTGGCAACCCGGCCGCTGGGACATCAAGCAGGCCGAGATCTGGGCCGACACCCTCCGCGAACACACCTCACCCGCCGGCCACACCCACGCCGTCTTCCCCGCCGCCGTGGAGGCCTGGGCGGAATTCGGCGGCCTCCACATCACCCCCGCCGGCCCCGGCCGCCAGGTCGCCCCGGCAGCCGTCCACTTCGACCCCCTCCACGGCCTCCACATGGCCCGCACCCTCGGCGACCTCGGCCGCGCCCTCGACACCGAGGTCTGCCCCCTCGGCGCCGAGACCGACACCCAGGCCCTCCTCGCCATCGACACCGAAGGCCGCGTCTACGCCCTCGACCACACCGGCGACTGGTACCTCGGCCCCGACATCGACCAGGCCCTGGCCGCCCTCGTCGCCGGCATAGAACCGGCACGCCTCACCGCCGGCTGACCACGAGGACGGCCCCCGGGAACGG
>CBFGZZ010000559.1:0-3983 GCA_965653385.1 uncultured Streptomyces sp.
ACGGATCTTCTCCCGGCCCACCTCGTAGGGCTCGGTGGGCGGATAGGTCCGCCCGACGAAGGACTGGTCGAGCGCCAAGGGCTCGGCACCTCCTGCTGTGTCTGTCGGCCTGCTGCCGTGTGCTGCGGTTGGCGAAACGACGCGAGGCCGCCCCCGGTGTTTCGGGGACGGCCTCACGTACGAGCCTGATTTATCGCGTTTCGCGGTGCGCGGTGTGCGCGTTGCAACGCGGGCAGTGCTTCTTCATCTCAAGACGGTCCGGGTTGTTGCGCCGGTTCTTCTTGGTGATGTAGTTCCGCTCCTTGCACTCCACGCAGGCCAGCGTGATCTTCGGGCGGACGTCGGTGGCAGCCACGTGAGTGCTCCTTGACGAACGGATAGGACTGAATTAACGCATAAAAGAGTAGCCGATCGAAGGACCGACCCCACAATCGGCTACTGTCAGTAGCGGTGACCGGACTTGAACCGGTGACACAGCGATTATGAGCCGCTTGCTCTACCGACTGAGCTACACCGCTGTGATGCGATCGGTCCCCGCCTCGCGACGGGAACCTCCCACACCAGAGCCCCAATACGGAATCGAACCGTAGACCTTCTCCTTACCATGGAGACGCTCTACCGACTGAGCTATTGGGGCGAGCGATGAAGACATTACACGCTCGGCAGCCGTTCACCCAAATCCGTTTCGCGGCCCCTGCCGAGGGCCGATCAGCGGAGCGCACAGACGCCTCGCAGGCCACTGCGGTACCGCGGGGCGCGGCTCCGTTCGGCGGACCACACCGGTACGACTATTGCGCTCCTGCACGCCAGGGCGGTATCGCCACCCTAGGCTCGACTCACTCTGCGTGATCTTGCGTGCCCGGCGTATCCCCCGGCACCGTCCCCGCAGCCCGATGCGCAGCCCCGAACCTCTGGAGCGCGATGCCCGACAGCCATCCCCAGCCGCCCCACTCGTCGTCCTCGTCGGGTTCGTCCGGGCCGGCCGACCCGGGCGCACTGCTGCTGTGCGGGGCGCGGCTCACCGACGGCCGGACCGTGGACGTACGGCTGGGCGGCGGACGCATCGAGGCGGTCGGCACCGCCGGGAGCCTGGCGGGGGACGGCACGCGTGCGTGCGCGCGCGTGGACCTCGGTGGCTATCTGCTCCTGCCGGCCCCGGCCGAACCGCACGCCCACGGCGACACCGCCCTCTCCGCCGACGAGGGCGGCCCTGTCTCGTACGAGCCCCAGGACGTCCAGCGCCGAGCCACCGAAGCCGCCCTGCTCCAGCTCGGGCACGGGGCGACCGCGTTGCGGGCACACGTACGCGTGGGCGACGTCCAAGGTCTGGGCGCGCTGACCGCCGTACTGCAGGCACGGCGGTCCCTGCGCGGACTCACGGAGTTGACGACGGTGGCGATGCCCAGGCTGCTGACCGGCGTGGCCGGCGCCGACGGGCTGGCGATGCTGCGGGACGCGCTGAAGATGGGTGCCTCCGTGGTCGGCGGCTGCCCGGATCTGGACCCGGATCCGACGGGCTATGTGGAGGCGGTCCTGGAGGTCGCCTCAGAGCACGGCTGCCCCGTCGACCTGCACACCGACGCCACGGACCCGGCGCGCCTGGCCCGGGTCGCCGCGATGGCCGGGGGGCTGCGCCCGGGCGTGACCCTCGGCCCGTGCGGCGGCCTGGGCCGTCTGCCCGCCCAGACGGCCTCCCGCACCGCGGATCAGCTGGCCGCTGCCGGGGTGACGGTGGCGTGCCTGCCTCAGGGTGGCTGCGGGGGCGCGGAACGGCGGAGTACGGCGCCCGTGCGACTGCTGCGCGCCGCCGGCGTACGCGTCGCCGCCGGAAGCGGCGCCCTCAGGGACGTGGCCAACCCGGTGGGACGCGGAGACCCGCTGGAGGCCGCCTATCTGCTGGCCTCCCGGCACGGGCTGCGCCCCGAGGACGCGTACGACGCCGTGAGCGCGTCGGCGCGCGCGGTGCTGGGGCTGCCCGAGGTGCGGGTAGAGGCGGGCTTCCCTGCTGAGCTGCTGGCGGTGCGCGGCGACCGGCTCGCGGGGGCGCTGTCGCTGGCGTACAGCCGCATCGTGGTGCACCGGGGGCGCGTGGTGGCGCGGACCAGCGCGGTGCGGGAGTACTGCAACTCGGCCGTGGCGGCGGAGTTGGGGCTGCCACGGCAGGGGCGGGGAGAGCTGTCCTGAGGGGATGCGCGGCGGCGGACCTGTGCTGGGCGGGCACTCCGAGGGTGTGACAGGGGGCGGATTGGGGCGCACAGGGGGTGCGAGGGCAGCTCGCGCGCTCGGCGTGTACCCATGCGACGCGACCCCTGTGAGCTGTGATGCCTGCGCCTCGGGAGACGTGAGGCGTGGCTGAAGTCGTGCGGCGGATGCGGCCGTCCGGGCGTACGGTCGAAGACATGCGCATTGTCATCGCTGGTGGTCATGGTCAGATCGCGCTGCGGCTGGAGACGCTGCTCGCGGCGCGTGGGGACGAGGTCGCGGGGGTCATCCGCAAGGCCGAACAGGCCGACGATCTGCGGGAAGCCGGTGCCGAACCGATCCTGCTGGACCTGGAGTCGGCTTCGGTCGAGGACGTCGCAGCCCAACTCCAGGGAGCGGACGCGGCCGTCTTCGCCGCCGGTGCGGGCCCTGGCAGCGGAACGGACCGCAAGGACTCGGTGGACAAGGGCGCTGCGGTCCTGTTCGCGGACGCGGCCGTCCAGGCGGGCGTACGGCGCTTCCTGGTCGTGTCCTCCATGGGCGCGGACCCGAAGCACGAGGGCAGCGAGGTCTTCGACGTCTACCTGCGGGCCAAGGGCGGAGCCGACGAGTACGTCCGTGGCCTGGCTGCGCTGGACTGGACGATCCTGCGCCCCGGCATGCTGACGAACGACGCCGGAACCGGCCTGGTGCGCCTGGAGGCACACACCGGCCGTGGCCCGATCCCGCGCGACGATGTGGCCGCCGTCCTCGCCGAGTTGCTCGACACGCCGGCCACGGCCGGCCTGACGCTCGAACTCATCAGCGGCTCGGCCCCGGTGTCGGTGGCGGTGAAGTCCGTAGCGGGGAACTGAGGATGGACCCGGAGGGGGTCCCCGCCACGCAGGAAGCCCTGTTGCGCCGCATGTACGAGGTTTTCTCGACGGACGAGCGAGAGCCCTTCATGGAGCGGTGCCTCGCCCCCGACGTGGACTGGCCGAACGTCCTGGACGGAGTCCGTCTGCGCGGCCGAGAGGCGGTACGCGCGTACTGGGCACGGCAGTTCGCCGCCGGGCACCCCCTTGTCCGCCTGGAAGGCCTACGACCGGACGCCGACGGCGAGGCCGTGGTCGCGTCCGTACGGCTCGGGATGCGCGACGCGTCGGGCGACGACCGGTGGGCGGAGGAGACGGTCGAGCACGTGTATCGGTTCGACGGGGACGGGCTGGTGACGCGGATGGACGTCCGGCCCCATTCCTCGGGCGGCGGCTCAGCCTCTTCGGGGTGAGGCGCCTGGATTCGGCGCGTGAGGACGAGGTTGGGGGGCGACTCTTCGCGTGAGGACGAGGCTCGGCGACTCGGCGCGTGAAGACGAGGCCCGGCGGCCCTGCGCGTGAAGACGAGGCCCGGCGGCCCTGCGCGTGAGGCGCTGCGTCCGGCTCGGGGCGGCGGGTTCTCAGAACAGCGGCAGCTGCCCAGGGAACTCGGGCACGACGTACCCGTCCAACGCGGGCTGCGCGGCCCCGAGTTGCGCCTGTCGCCTCGACCCGGGACACGACACGAGTTCCCCGTGCTCCCTCGCGCCGGGCGGATCGTGCCGTGCGAAACGACCGGCGACGACGGCGATCTCACGACGGCACTCGGGGCAGCTTCTACGGCGCGTGGACATGGCATCAGTGTGCCCCGAGCCCGGCCCCGGAACGCGAAAACCCCTCCGCTCTACGTTTCCGCAGATCGGAGGGGTTTCCCCAGTGTGGCGGCGCCAGGATTCGAACCTGGGAAGGTAGAACCGGCAGATTTAC
>CBFGZZ010000560.1:0-3980 GCA_965653385.1 uncultured Streptomyces sp.
AGCGGGACGACACGGGGGACAACGCCTGACGGCCACCTGTGGCTTGCGCGGCGGGGGCGAGGAAACCGCCGGCTCACACCTTCGGCTGCGACCCCACCGCCAACGACCCGCACAGCGCCGTCGCCCCACCCGTGGCATACGGATCCGTCCCCGCCGGTCCTCCCTCCTTGGCCGTCTGCCCAGCCAGCAGCGGATGCAGCCGGTTCGTAGAGTCCTCGGCGCAGGACAGCGGTCCCGCCTGGACGTAGGAGACGACCAGCTGGGTCTGGCGCAGCCGCAGGTCCTCACGGTCGAAACGGAAGTGCAGCTCCCGCCGCACGGTGAACAGCGAGGCCTCCGCCGCCTTCTCCCCCGCTTCCGCCGCCCGCAACGCGTACACGAACGTGTGATCTGCGGTGACCTCCAGCGTCGCGGAGTCCGTCTCCGCCGCCTGGAGTGTGCCCTGCACCCGGATCCTGCGGTCGGCCAGCTCGGCCTGGGAGGCGTCGAAGCGAACCAGCCAGCCGGTCGGCGCATGCCGCCCGTCCGCGGCCGGATGCCCGAAGCTCTGGTCGAACTGGTCCAGTTGGTCGGGGTCCAGCAGCACCCGGACCGGGCGGATCTGGTCGCCGGTCAGCACCTCCGGATACAGCGCGGAGCGCACGATGTAGTCCTTCGCGATACTCAGCGCGTTCGTCACCTGACTGTCCGAGAAGTGCGCGGTGCGTCGCGCGGCCGGCAGCGGGATGCCCTCCGCGCCGATGCGGAACTGGGCGGCGGGACTGCGCGCGTACAGGTACTCCGGGTCGGTGGCCCCGGGTACCTTGCCCTGCGGGGCGAGCGGGATGACGGTCATGCGCAGCGGCTCGGCGGGCGGCCCTGAGTTCGCGGGGGTCTGGTAGGGGTGCCGTACACCCATGTAGATCGCCGTACCGAAGGCCACGGCGATCAGCAGGACCAGGACCAGCGCCTGCCGGGACAGGCCCCTGCGCATGGGTGCCCGGCGGCGTACGGCGGGCGCGTGGTCGGCCAGGCGCTCCTGCGCGGAGAACTCCTGGAGGTGGGCAGCACGCACGAACGACTCGTCGAAAACGACGGATCGGTACTCGTCCTCGCCACCTCCGGGGCCGCCCTCGGGTGTCCCCTCAGGTGGGTCTCCTGGCCCTCCCATATCTTCAGGGTAGGTCGCCGGAAGGTCAGGTAAACGCCCTGGTACACGACAAGTTCTGACAGGTTCTCACCAGGACGGGAAGGCTGCCCTCCGTAGTGCTCAGGCCCTAGATCGGGTTCCGGTCAGGGCGTGCGCGGTGTCGCCGAGGCGGCCGGCTGGGAGTAGTCGGCGGACGCCGAGGGCGACGCTTCCCTGCCCTGTTCGAGGCCCGTGGAGGTCGGCGGCGGAACCTGGTCCCGGCTGTTCGAGGAAGCGCCCCGGTAGACCGCCGTGAAGGCCAGCGCGACCATGCCGATGCCCATGACGAGGGCGAGCATCCAGGCGACGGGACGGTGCCAGCGGACCTGTTTGCCGTACGTCCCGGGGGCGCCGTAACGATCTTCGAGGATGTCCGGGTCGTCCAGGTCGTCCAGCTCGGGGTCATGGCCGAAAGCGGTGCGGCCGTCGGGGCCGTACCCCTCGTCGTACCGCTCGCCCCGGCCGTGCGCCCGGCGGGCCTCCGCTTCGGAGGCCTCCGCTCTGGCCTGGGCGGCGGCAAGGAGGCGCTCCACGGCGGTCGGCTCGTGCACCACGGCCGCCTGCACGAAGGCCTCGTCGAAGACCACGGAGGCGAACTCTTCGTCCGACACCCCGCGGTCGTGGTCGTCGTCGGGCTCCCAGCCGTCAGGGAACGGCGTGCCCCCCACGTCCTCCGGCACGGATCCAGAGTAGTCCTGGGGGGTCATTTTGGGCAGACGGTATGGAAATTCGTCCGGCTGGCGAGACGCCTCGCGTGCGTTGCGCGCCGAACGGCGCGCTGACGCGCCCCCTGTCAGCAGGGACGCGCCCCCGGGCGCGGGGGATTGCTCAGCGCCGTACGTGCCCGTCCCCGGTGACGATGTACTTGGTGCTGGTCAGCTCGGGCAGCCCCATCGGCCCTCGGGCGTGCAGCTTCTGCGTGGAGATGCCGATCTCCGCGCCGAAGCCGAACTGGCCGCCGTCGGTGAAACGGGTGGAGGCGTTCACGGCGACCGTCGTGGAGTCGACCAGCTGGGTGAAGCGGCGGGCGGCCTGCTGCGAGGTGGTGACGATGGCCTCGGTGTGACCGGAGGTCCACAGCCGGATGTGCTCGACGGCCTTGTCCAGGGAGTCCACGACCGCGGCGGCGATGTCGTACGACAGGTACTCGGTCTCCCAGTCCTCCGCCGTGGCCTCGACGACGGTCGCCTTGGAGTCCTTGGCGTACGCCAGCACCCTTTCGTCGGCGTGCACGGTCACCCCGGCCTCGGCGAGGGCGTCCAGGGCGCGCGGCAGGAACTCGGGGGCGATGTCCTGGTGGACCAGGAGGGTCTCGGCTGCGTTGCAGACGCTGACGCGCTGGGCCTTGGAGTTGATCAGGATCTCGATCGCCATGTCGAGGTCGGCGTGGGCGTCGACGTAGACATGGCAGTTGCCGGTGCCGGTCTCGATCACCGGGACGATGGACTCGGTGACGACGGTCTGGATGAGCGAGGCGCCGCCGCGCGGGATCAGCACGTCGACCAGGCCACGGGCCCGCATCAGCTCGCGCACGCTCTCCCGGCTCTCCCCCGGCACCAGCTGCACGGCGTCGGCGGGCAGCCCGGCCCCGCCCACGGCGTCGCGGATCACCCGGACGAGTGCCGAGTTCGACTCGTACGCCGAGGCCGAGCCGCGCAGCAGCACGGCGTTGCCGGACTTCAGGCAGAGGGCGGCGGCGTCCACGGTGACGTTCGGGCGGGCCTCGTAGATGATCCCGACGACGCCCAGCGGGACGCGGACCTGGCGCAGGTCGATGCCGTTGGGGAGGGTGGAACCGCGGACGACCTCGCCGACCGGGTCGGGCAGCGCGACGACGTCCCGCACGTCGGAGGCGATGGCCCGCACGCGCTCCGGGGTCAGCGTCAGCCGGTCGATGATCGCCTCGCTGGTGCCGGCCTCCCGGGCCTTGGCGATGTCCCGGGCGTTGGCCTCGACGATTTCGCTCGTACGGACCTCCAGCGCGTCCGCGATGGCGAGCAGCGCGTCGTCCTTCTCGGCCCGCGGCAGCGGGGCGAGGTCGGCGGCGGCGGACTTGGCGCGGTAGGCGGCCCGGTTGACCGGGGACATGGAGTCGTACGGCGAGAGCGTGGTCATGAAAGAAGGGTAGTGCGACTGCGAGGCCGGTTCAGCGCTCGTTCCAAACCCCGAGACAGCACCACAGGTCACCCAAGGCCGGTCAATAGGGATGTACTCCCACCGGGCTCGCCGGTGGTAGCCCGTACCCCTCCGCGATCCGCTGGTGGTAGGTCTCGCGGTCGATGACCTCCAGGCCGACGATCTCCCAGGGCGGCAGCCCCGCGCTCTGCCGGTGCTCGCCCCACAGCCGCAGGGCGACGGCGGCCGCGTCGTGCAGGTCGCGGGCCTCTTCCCAGTAGCGGATCTCGGCGTGGTCGTTCGCGTACCGGCTGGTCAGCAGAAAGGGGTGGTCATGGGCGAGCTGTTCGAGGGCGCGCCGCACCTCCTTCAGCGGGGCCTCCCGGCCGGAGACGCTGAGGGTGACGTGCCACAGGCGGGGCAGGTCCTTGGGCTCCTCGTACCGGTCCCCGGCCGCGACGCTCGTCAAGGCACGCTCCTCACCGGCCGCGCGGGACGAGGCCCCACCGGCACTGCGGGACGCCGTCCCAGGGCGCACTCGTCTCACGACGGCCTCCTTTACGCAGTGACCGACTCGGTGGTCGTGCGGAATGTCCCTGGGACAAAGTTGAGCAGGCCGCACGGGCTCGCGGGGCGGTTTTGCGGAACGTCCACCTCAGGGCGACGTTTGAAGCGGGGCGTTCCCCCCGTTTTCGGC
>CBFGZZ010000561.1:0-3950 GCA_965653385.1 uncultured Streptomyces sp.
CGCGGTGGTACGACGGCTTCGCGGTGAGGCGCCGCGCGGAGCCGCCGCCTGGGTGACCGGGCTGACCGAGCTCCGTCAGGCGCAGGGGCACCTGCTGACCCTCAAGGAGATGCGGTACGCCGACACCGCCCGCATCGACGCCCTGGCCTCCAACACCGAGGCCGATCTGGCCGCCTTCGGACAGCGGGCCGTCGCCCACCTGGCGCGCGAGGACGCCTTCGCCGGCCACCACGCGGACATCGAACGGCTCGTCGCGGACACCGAGGCCCTCGCCACCGTCGCCGAGGCCGTGCCCCTGGTGGCCCGCCTCGACGAACTGGCCGAAGGAATGCGGGTGGTGGCCGAGGTGGTCACCGGGCTCGACATCGGTGACACCACCGTCCGTACGTCCGTACTGGAGCGCATCGCCGAGGTCGTCGGCGCGGTCAACCGGGCCCGCGCCGTCCTCGAAACCCACCGCCGTGCCCTCCTCGACGAGGAGAGCCGGGCCGGGTTCGCCGCCGAGATCGGGCTGCTGGGCCAGGCCGTCGCGGGTGCCCTCGCGATGGCCGACAGCCCCGAGACGTGCGACGAACAACTCGCCCGCCTGCTGGTCCAGGTGGAGACCCTCGAATCCCGGTTCGCCGAGTTCGACGAATTCCTCGGCACCCTCGCGGACCGGCGCGACGAGATCCACGAGGCGTTCTCCGCCCGCAAACAGACCCTCGCCGACGCCCGCGCCCGGCACGCCGAGCGCCTGGCCGACTCCGCGGCCCGGGTCCTGCGGACCGTCGTCCGCCGAGCCACCGCCCTGCCGGACGCGGACGCGGTCACCACGTACTTCACCTCCGACCCGATGCCCGTCAAGGTCCGCCGCCTCGCCGGCGAGCTGCGCGACCTCGGCGACCAGGTACGGGCCGAGGAACTGGACGGCCGCCTCAAGGCCGCCCGCCAAGAGGCCCTCCGCGCCCTGCGCGACCGCACCGACCTGTACTCCGACGACGGCCGCTCCCTCCGCCTGGGCGATCACCGATTCGCCGTGAACACCCAGCCCCTCGACCTCACCCTGGTCCCCCACGGCGACGGACTGGCCTTCGCCCTGACCGGCACCGACTACCGCTCCCCGGTCACCGACCCCGACTTCACCGCCACCCGCCCGTACTGGGACCGCCCGCTGCCGTCCGAGTCGCCCGAGGTCTACCGCGCCGAACACCTCGCCGCCCGCCTGCTGGACGAACACGGCCCCGCGGCCCTCGCGGCGGCCGACCTGCCCACCCTCGTGCGACAAGCCGCGGAGACGGCGTACGACGAGGGCTACGAGCGCGGCGTCCACGACCACGACGCGACAGCGATCCTCACCGCGCTCCTGCGCCTGCACGACGACGCGGGCCCGCTCCGCCACGAGCCCCACGCCCGGGCCGCGGCCCAGCTGTACTGGGAACACGCGACGACGGCCGGGACACGCGCACGCTGGACGCGGCGGGCGGTGTCGCTGGCCCGGGCACGGGACACGTTCGGCCTCGCGCCCGCCATCTTCGACCTGCGGGCAGAACTGGCGGACGCCATCGGAGGCGAGTACGCGAGCAGCGCCGCCGCCTACCTGTTCGAGGAGCTGACCACCGGCCCCGACGGCTTCGTCATCAGCGCCGGCACCCGCACGCTGCTCGACAAGTTCCGCCGCACCGTGGGCACGTCCGCCTACGACGACGACCTTCCCGCACTCGACGACCTGGCCGCCCGCAGGCAGCTCGTCGAGGCCTGGCTCTCCTCGTACACCTCCGCCACCGGCACGGACGTCCCGCCCGGCGACCTCGCCGAGGCGGTGGCGGCCGAGCTCTGCCCGGAGCTGGTCCGGTACGAGTCCGACGCGCCGTTGACCGAGACCGTCGAGGGGCTGCTCGGCACGCACCCGCGCATCGACGGCCGTACGCTCACCGTCCGCATCGACGAGTTCCTCGCCCGTACGCGGCACTTCCGTCTGCACGAGGTCCCCGCCCAGCGCGCCTGTCAGCGCCGCCGGACGGACCTGGTGACCGCCGAGCGCACGCGGATACGCCTGGACGACTACCGGCCGCGCGTGATGTCCGCGTTCGTGCGGAGCAAGCTCATCGACGAGGTGTACCTGCCGCTCGTGGGCGACAGCCTCGCCAAGCAGCTCGGCACCACGGGCGAGACCAGGCGCACCGACACCGGAGGACTGCTCCTGCTCATCTCCCCGCCCGGCTACGGCAAGACGACCCTCATGGAGTACGTCGCCGACCGGCTCGGCCTGATCCTGGTGAAGGTCAACGGCCCGGCCCTCGGCCACGCCGTCACCTCGCTCGACCCGGCCGCGGCGCCGAACGCCACCGCCCGCCAGGAGATCGAGAAGATCAACTTCGCGCTGGAGGCGGGCAACAACACCTTGCTGTACCTCGACGACATCCAGCACACCTCCGCCGAGCTGCTGCAGAAGTTCATCCCGCTGTGCGACGCCACCCGCCGTGTCGAGGGCGTGTGGGACGGTGAGCCGCGCACCTATGACCTGCGCGGCAAGCGGTTCGCCGTCTGCATGGCAGGCAATCCCTACACCGAGTCCGGCAGCCGCTTCCGCGTGCCCGACATGCTCGCCAACCGGGCCGACGTCTGGAACCTCGGCGACGTCCTGACCGGCAAGGAGGACGCCTTCGCGCTCAGCTTCATCGAGAACGCCCTGACGTCGAACCCGGTGCTCGCTCCACTGGCCGGCCGCGAACGCGCCGACCTGGAGCTGCTCGTCCGCCTCGCGCAAGGCGACGAAGCGTCCCGAGCCGACCGTCTCAGCCACCCGTACGCCCCCGCCGAGCTGGAGCGGATCCTGGCCGTCCTGCGCCACCTGCTCGCCGCCCGACGGACGATCCTGGCCGTGAACGCGGCGTACATCGCCTCGGCGGCCCAGTCGGACGCGACCCGCACCGAACCGCCCTTCCGACTGCAAGGCTCCTACCGCGACATGAACAAGATCGCCCAGCGCATCCAGCCCGTCATGAACGACATCGAGCTCGCCGCGCTGATCGATGACCACTACAGGGCCGAGGCACAGACCCTCACCACCGGCGCCGAGGCCAACCTGCTCAAACTGGCCGAGCTGCGCGGCACACTGACGGCGCACCAGGCGTCGCGCTGGGCGGAGGTGAAGGCGGCCCACGTCCGTTCCCAAGCCCTCGGTGGCCCCGGGGACGCGCCCCTGCCCCGCGCGATCAACGCGCTCGGCCTGCTCGCCGACCGGATCGCCGCGATCGAGACCGCGATCAACCGGGCCGCCGACCCACACCACCTGCCGGCACCCTCCCGGGCCCGGCATGCGGCAGGTCGGCAACCAGGCGCAGAAGACCTCTGACCTGGGATCGCACGACGCAACGCGGGTCGAGGGCGGCCCGCGGGTGTCAGCGTTCCGCGCGTCGACCCATGACCTGGGCGACCAGGAGCCCGACGAGCAGGGCCCACGCCACCGCCCCGTACTCTCCGTACGTCCAGCCCAGGGCGCCTACGACAACGGCTGTCAGGGCACCGCCGGTCAGGGCGACCCGGTCCGTGACGAAGGCCCACTCCCGTCGTGCGCTGCCGGTGGCCATGGGCACGGCCCAGCCGTCCAGGCTGCCGCCTCCCGCGGACGCGGTGATCGCGTAGAAGGCGGCGGGCACGATCATGCCGGAGAAGGCGGCGATGACGGGCAAGGCGGCGGTGGCGAGGGGTGCGGAGCTCACCGACCACGAGTTCGCGCTTGATGTCGGCAAAGGGCCTGTTCGCCCACACCAGCGCCACCACGGCCGCCCCCCAGCAGGACCAGCCCGGGCGGGCTGCGCGTTGACACGTTCTTGACACCCTAACCGGCCTTCTGGAGCGCGGGGGGCGTGATGGCGACGGTGGCGCGACGCCTCTGTGTGGGGGCGGCATCTGCCCTGACCAGCAAAAACGCCCTCCCGAAGGAGGGCGGAGCATAGGCGCCCCCG
>CBFGZZ010000562.1:0-3895 GCA_965653385.1 uncultured Streptomyces sp.
GAGTGGGGGTGCCCCCTCTGGGGGAGCGTGCCGGGCGCCGCGGGTGCTGTGCGGGACTTTCGAAGCACCCCCTAGGCGGCCCGCCCCCGGCGCCGGCGCTCGGGGCGTCGTCGTCAGGGCCGCTGCGGCACGGGGTCCCGGGGCTCCAGGCGCAGATGGGCGCCCTGTCGGACCAGCGCGCGTTGGACCAGGTGATGGGGGACCTCGCGGGGGCTGCGGCCGAGCCGGACGGACAGCGCGGCGCAGACGCCGGCCGCCTGGCCGGTGGCCATCGCGATGGGCATGACGCGGTAGGAGGAGTGCGCGACGTGCGAGCCGGAGATACAGCGTCCGGCGACGAGCAGCCGGTCGGTGTCCGTGGGCAGCAGACAGCGCAGGGGGATGTCGTAGAAGTGCCCGCGCGGGACCCGTTTGAGGACGGTGCCGCTGCCCCGGGGGTTGTGGATGTCGACCGGGTAGGCGCCGTGCGCGACGGCGTCGGGGAAGGAGCGCGCGGCGAGGATGTCATGGCCGGTGAGGTGGTAGTCGCCGAGGATGCGACGGGTCTCCCGGACGCCGATCTGGACACCGCTCTGCGCCACGTAGGACGTCCTGAACCCCGGGACACGGCGGCGCAGGAAGCGGTCGATCTGGTCCATCTGGCGGCGCGCGACGTACTCGGCCCGGCTGAGGTCCCACACGTCGGTGCCGAGCGCGCGGGTGACCCGGGTGCTGTTGACGCTGACCTCGTGCGGGTGCGGGGTGCCGAAGAGCAGGATGTCCTCGCGCGGCAGTCGCAGTTCGCCCGCCTCGGTGGCCTCCCGGACGAGGTCCCACAGTCCGTGGACGCCCCTCCACTGGTCGGGGTGCTCGCTGACGTACTCGGTGAACCGCGGCTGGAGGAAGTCCACGACGCGGAACATCAGCGTCATCGGCTGCACCAGCCCGTCCTCCGGCCGTCCGATCTCGTACGGGGCCCCCGCGGCGGCGGCGATGTCGCCGTCCCCGGTGCCGTCGACGACGACTGCGGCGTCGATCACGACCGGCCCCGACTTGGTCTCGAAGACCACCCGCCAGCCGTCGTCGAGCGGCAGCGCGGCCGAGGCGAAGGAGTGGAACAGCATGCGCACGCCCGACTCGTCGAGCAGGTCGAGGAGGACGAGCTTGTAGAGCTCGGGGTCGAACGGGACCGTGTAGCCGGTGTGGGGGGACGGCGGGACGCAGCCGCCGCGTGCGGTGAGCCGGTCCAGCAGGAGCCACAGGAAGCCGGCCACCACCGGTTCGCCCTCGCCGTGGTCGGTGGGCAGCAGCCGGCCGGCTGTTCCGCTCGCGTCGAACACGGCCTGTTTCTGCTCGTTGTGGAACGACATCAGCGGCATCACCAGCGCCACGGTGGCGTTGCCGCCGAGGAAGCCGTACCGCTCCACCAGCACCACGTCGGCGCCGGCGTCGGCCGCCGCGTAGGCCGCCGCGGTGCCGGCCGGGCCGCCGCCGACTACCAGGACGTCGGTGCGGCCGCCGTGACGGGCGGCGCGCGGGGGCAGGGTGACGGTCGTGGCGGGGCGAGGTGGTTCCAGGATCGGCATCGCTTCTCCCGTCGACGGGGTTCGGTTGCTCAGGTCGGCCGTCCGGGAGCCCGGGTGAGGATCAGGTTCGGGTCCGCGCGCGGTGCGTCGTGCCGCACGCCGCCGTCGACCGTGTCGAGGAGGGCTCCGCAGCGGGCGCAGGTCTCTCGGGCCAGCGTCCGCAGTTCCTGGACCCGGGTGTTCAGGTCTTCCTGCCGCCGGGGGAACTCGTCCCAGAGCCGGTCCACCTCCGCGAGCAGGAGTCCGGCCTGCTCCCGGTCCACACCGACCAGCTCGGGCGCTCCCGTGCGGCGGGCGAAGTCGAAGACCTTGCCGGAGTACGGCAGCGGCAGCACCGGCAGGCCGGCCAGCGCGGCGAAGATCACGACGTGCAGGCGCATGCCGACGACCATGTCCAGGTGGCTCATGAAGCCGAGGATCTCGCCGGGGCTGTAGGAGTTGTGCAGGATGCGGCCCAGGTCCGGGGCGCTCATCCGGGACAGCACACCGTGCGCGTGCCGGACGTCCTGGCGTTCCATCGGAACGAAGACCACGTGTGCGTCCAGGCGCCGGGCGAGGAAGTCGGCGACCTCGGCGAGCAGGGCGTGGTAGCCGTCCTCGTCGAGTTTCTCCGCCGCCCGGCCGGGCTCGCGTACGGACATCCCGATGAGCCGGGCGTCGAGCGGGAGGCCTTCGTGGCGCATCATCTGCTCGGTGAAGGGTTCCGGGGTGAGCAGGAGCGCCGGGTCGGCGGTGACGGTCAGCTCGCCCTCGACTCCGACCTCCTCCAGGACGAGCCGGGACTCCTCGTCGCGTACGACGACCTCGGTCATCTCCGGCAGCACGGTGCGGACCGCCTCGCGGTCGTCCGGATCGCTCAGCGGCCCCGCGCCGACCGCGTAGGCGAAGGTGGGCACGCCGCGCTCGTGGGCGGCCTTCACCAGCCGTAGATAGCGGCGCGCCTCACCGTCGTAGAGAATCCCGCCGCCGCCCAGCACCAGCAGGTCCAGTCCGGCGAGGGCGTCGAGGAGTGGTCTTTGCGGGACGCCCTCCCAGTCGACGGCCTCGTCGGCCTCCGGCCGATGGGCGCGGGTGTGGCCGGCGTTGCGGCCGAAGACGACGAGCCGGGCGTGCGGGCGGTGGGCGCGCAGACAGCTCAGGACACACATCAGAATCGCTTCGTCGCCGATGTTGCAGCCGCCGTAGGAGCCGAGCAGGCCGATCCGCGGCTCCGCCGGGACGGGCGACGGGGGCGGGTTGATCGTCATCCGGAACTCCCGTTCGCAGGAGACGGGCGGGCCCGCAGGGGGTCTGTGGGGGGACGGCAACGCGTCGTGTGGGCGTCGGGGACGGCACGCCCCGGGTTGCCCGGGCCTTTCGGCGGAAACCTCACCTCGGACCAGTATGGGCGCTCCCGCACCGCCCGTCGTTTCCGCCGCCCCTCGTGTGAGCCCCTCGCGCGCGGGCACTCGGGGGCCGCGGCGGGTCCGTCCGGGCCGCCGCCCCGTTCTGGAGGTGGAGACCATGGGTCATGGTGGAAACGTCATCGACGAGCTGGTGACCGATCACCGCGAGGTGGAGGAGATGTTCGGCCGGATCGAGGCGCTTCCGTACGGCGACAAGGACCGCAAGCTGGTCGCCGACCAGGTCACGATGGAGCTGGTGCGGCACTCGGTGGCCGAGGAGATGTACCTGTACCCGGCCGTGCGGGAGCACGTGGCGGGCGGGGACGCCATCGCCGACCGGGAGATCGAGGATCACTCCAAGGCCGAGCAGATCATGAAGGACCTGGAGGGCTGCGACGCCGGCGATGCGGAGTTCGACCGGCTGATCGGGATGCTGATGACGGAGGTCCGCTCGCACATCGCCGACGAGGAGCAGAACCTCTTCCCCGATCTGCGCGCGGCCTGTCCCCCGGAGGCGCTCGACGACCTGGGTGACAAGGTGCGTCACGCGAAGAAGCTGGCGCCGACCCGCCCGCACCCGTCGGCCCCGGACAAGCCGCCGGCCAACAAGCTGCTGGCGCCGGGCGCCGGCCTGGTCGACCGTCTGCGGGACGCGCTGACGGGACGCGGCAAGGACTGACCCTCGGCGTACGTCCCCGGGAACCCGGAGCCGGGCAGGCCTCAGGCGATGAGCGCCCGGCCCGGGTCGAGGCGTTCGTGGAGTGCGGGGCGGTGCAGGCCGGCCACGGGGGCGAGGAGGTCCGGGTGGCGCAGGAGGGCGGCTGCCTCGCGGTCCCGGGCGTCGGGCGACACCAGGCGGCGGAACTCGACCGGCACATCGGTCGTACGGCCGCCGTCGGCGATCGCGGCGACCGCCAGCCGGGCCAGCTCGTCGTCGGTGAGCAG
>CBFGZZ010000563.1:0-3895 GCA_965653385.1 uncultured Streptomyces sp.
TCGAGGTGGGCTAACTGGGGCACGTCCTCGATCCGCTGATGCACCGGGTGGGGTATGCGCGGGGTGGTGGGAGGGTTGGGGGAGGGGTGGGTGGGCGCTCCGGGCACGGCCGCGTGCAGGGGGTTGACCTGTACGAATCCGGCGCCGAGCGCGCGGCCGGCCCAGGCGGCCAGTTCGGTGAGGTCGCCGAGGTCGCCCATGCCCCAGGAGCGGCGGGACAGGAGGGAGTAGAGCTGGACGAGCAGGCCGTACGAGCGTGTGGTGGGGGTGGGCAGTCGGGGCGGGGCGACGACCAGGTGGCTGGTGGCCGTACGGCCGTCGGGGGTGGTGGCGGTCAAGCGGTGGACGCCGGGCGGGAGTTGGCCGGCGTCCGCGCGGGTCTCGCCCTGCTCGGTCTCGATGTGCAGTCGGGTGCCGGAGGGCAGGGCGGCCAGCGCCTCGGGTTCGGCGCCGCTCCAGCACACCAGCGTCGGCGGCAGCAGGCGCTCGCCCAGCTCGCGCTCACGGGCGGCGAGCGCGGCGCCGACGGCGTCGGGGGTGCTCGTGTCGATGCCGAGGGCGGTCAGGACGAGGGTGAGCGCGGCGGCGGAGGCCGTGACCGTGCGGTCGGCGGACGGCTGGTAGGAGGTGGCGACGCCGTGCAGCTCGGCGAGGAGCGACAGGGCGTCGGAGGGGGGACTTTCAGGACCCGCGGGGTCCTCGGCAGGGGCTTCGGCCGACCGCTGTCCTGTCATCTACGGCCTCGTGGAGTACATGTCCAAGTCCATACCGGTGTCCATACCCAGGTCCGTGCCCATGTCCCAGTTCGCGGCCTCGCTCGTCAGCGGCGCGGCGTCGGAGAGCGGCGGTTCGCTGGTGAGGGGCTCGGCGTCGGGGAGGGGCGGTTCGCTGGTGAGGGGGGTTTCGAAGCAGGCGCCCTCGGCGCTGAAGACGCAGGCGTGCATCTCGGGCTCGATGGGCGCCTCAGGTTTGGACAGGGCCGATGCTGTGGCCACGGGGGCCTCCTTGTCGAGTACGACGTGGGGTTACCGCCAGCCCTACCCAGCTAACGCGGCGGCAGACGTACAGAGACGAACAACGTGCCTCTCCTCACATTCTGTTCCGCACATCCTGTTGCCAGTAGCGCTCCTGTCGGATCATTTTACTGATCACTATTCACTCAGTACATGTACTCGGTTAATAATGATCGGCATGAGCACCCGCCACATCCTGTTGGGACTGCTCGCCACGGGGCCGAGCCATGGCTACGACCTCAAGCGACGGCACGACGAACGCTTCCCGCAGGCCCGACCGCTGGCCTACGGGCAGGTCTACACGACCTTGCAGCGGCTGGTCCGCGACGGGCTCGCCGAGGTCGACGGCACCGACTCGGACGGCGGCCCGGAGCGGACCATGTACCGCTCGACGGAGAACGGAGCGCGCGAACTGGCCGACTGGGCCGGGCAGATCGCGCCGCCCGCGCCGTTCGTGACGAACGAGATCTTCGCCAAGGTCGTCGTGTCGATCCTGTCCGGCGGCGACGCCGAGGCCTATCTGCGCGCCCAGCGCGCCGCCCACATGGCGCGGATGCGGGAGCTCACGGCGGTCAAGACCGCGCAGGGCACCGACCTCGCGACCGTGCTCTCGGCGGACTACGCCCTCAACCACCTCGACGCCGACCTCCGTTGGATGACGACCACGGCGGCCCGGCTCACCACCCTGACCGCGGAGGTCGACGCAGGATGAGCAACACAGGGGGAAGCGCGGTGCCGCTGCTGGCGGCCCGTGACCTCGTCAAGGCGCACGGCAGCACCGAGGCCCTGCGCGGCGCCTCGGTCGAGCTGCGGCAGGGCGAGATCCTCGCGGTCACCGGCGCCAGCGGCAGCGGGAAGTCCACGCTGCTGCACTGCCTCGCCGGCATCGTCCGCCCGGACACCGGCTCGGTGACGTACGCCGGGGAGCGGCTGGACCGGCTGCCGGAGAAGCGGCTGAGCGAGCTGCGGCGTACCGAGTTCGGCGTGGTCTTCCAGTTCGGGCAGCTCATACCCGAGCTGACGGCCCTGGACAATGTCGCCCTGCCGCTGCTGCTCGCCGGTGTCCGTCGGCAGGCGGCGCGCGAGCGGGCCGGTGAGTGGCTGGAGCGGTTCGGGGTGCGCGGGCAGGAGGAGCTGCGGCCCGGCGAGATGAGCGGCGGCCAGGCCCAGCGGGCGGCCCTGGCCCGGGCGCTGGTCACCGGCGCGAAGGTGGTCTTCGCGGACGAGCCGACCGGGGCGTTGGACTCGCTGGCGAGCGAGCAGGTGATGACGGCCCTGACGCACACGGCCCGCGAGTCGGGTACCGCGGTGCTGCTGATCACGCATGACGCCCAGGTGGCGGCGTACGCGGACCGCGAGGTGCGGCTGGCCGACGGGACCGTGGCGCCGCTGGAGGTGGCCGCGTGAGGGCCGATCTCCGGCTGGCCTGGGAGCTGACCCGGGGCTCGGACCGGCGCGAGTGGTGGCGGGTCGGGCTCACCGCGGTCGGGGCGGCGCTGGCGACCGGGTTCGCGCTGGCGGGTGTCGCGCTGGCCTCGCTCGACGGCTATGTCCCCATGCCGTTCGCGGACGGCTTGCTGGACGACCCCCGCCAGCGCGCCGGGGTGGTCTTCAGCCTGGCACTTCTGCTCATTCCGGTACTCGGCTTCCTCGGCCAGACCGCGCGTATCGGCGCCGTCCACCGCGACCGGCGGCTCGCGGCGCTGCGGCTGTCCGGTGCCACTCCCTGGCAGGTGCGTCGGATCGCCGGGCTGGAGGCGGGGCTGGCCTGTCTGCTGGGCTCGGCGCTCGCCACCGCGGCCGCGGTGCCGGTGCTGCTGTCCCTGTGGAGCAGTCCGACCGCGTTCGCCTGGGCGGGGATGACCGTGGTGGCGCTGGCGGTACCGGCGCTGGGTGCGGCTACGGCCGCGCTGGCGTTGCGCCGGGTGGTGGCGTCACCGCTCGGCTGGGTGCGCCGGGTGCGGACCGCCCGGCGTCCGGGGTGGATGTCCCTGGTGGCGGCCCTGCTGCTCGCGGCGTCGGCGGGGCTGGCCCTGCTGACCCCTCTGTTCGACAGGCCCCACGTGTTGTCCCCCGTTCCGCTGGTCGTCCTGGCCCTGACCCTGGTGGTCGGCGCCGCGGCGGTGCTGCTGACGGGCTGGTCCTCGGGCCTGCTGGGCCGCACCCTCGCCGCCCGGGCCCAGCGCCCGGCGGTGCTGATCGCGGCGGAACGGCTGCGCGAGGACCCGTGGGCGGCGGCCCGCACCCACGCGGCCGTCCTGCTGGTGACGGTCATCGGCACCGGTTTCGTGGGAGTACGGCAGGTGCTGCTCGCCGAACTGCACGCCATGAGCCGGGTGGACCAGCTCGGCATGGACATGGAGTTCTATACGACGGGCCTCGATCTGACGGCGGCCGCGGTCCTCGTCGCTCTCGGGCTGGTCCTGTCCGCTCTCGCCGTCGGCACCGCCGAGTCCCTGGCCACCCGGCGCCGGGGCCTGGCGGCGCAGAACGCGGCCGGGGTGCCGCGCGGGGTGCTGGCCCGGGCGCTGTTCCTGGAGACCGCGCTTCCGCTGGCCCCGGCGGTCGCGGTGGCGGGCGCCGGCGGCATGGCGATCGGCGTCTGGTACGCGTCGCTCACCACGGAGTACGTGGTGCACGCGGTGCCGTACGTCTCCCTGCTGGTGCCCCTCGCGGTGTACGCCTGCTGCCTGCTGGCCGCGGCCACCTCACTGCCGTTGCTGCACCGCTCGGTCCGCCCGGCGGAGCTGCGGTACGTGTGAGAGCCGTGCCGCGGCTCGTGTGAGAACGGCCGTGGGGGCCGGGGCCCGCCGGCCCCCCCGGCGCCGGGGGGGCGCCGGGCCGGCGGGCGCCGGCCGGCCGCGCCGGGGGCGCCCGCGCCG
>CBFGZZ010000564.1:0-3889 GCA_965653385.1 uncultured Streptomyces sp.
GCAGCGTGTCCTTGACCACCTCGAAATACTTGTCCGCGTACGGCGCGAGGAGCTCGCGCTGGTCGGTCTGGACGAAGCCGACGATCACCGCTTCCTGGAGGGCGTTCGGGAGCTTGTCGGAGTCGATGACCGACGACCAGGCCTCGGCCTTGGCCTCGGGGGTCGGGCGGGCGGCGCGGGCGGTGGCGGCGTGGCGCTCGCCGGCCGCTGTCCTGTCCCGCTCGTACTCGCCGCCGATCTCCGTCTCGTCGAACCGGCCCACGGCCGCCAGACGCTGTACGAACGCCCAGCGCAGCTCCGTGTCGACGGCCAGCCCCTCGACCGACTGGGAGCCGTCCAGCAGGGCCTCCAGGAGGTCCAGCTGCTCCGGCGTACGGGCCGTCGCCGCGAACGCCCGCGCCCACGCCAGCTGGTGGTCGCTGCCCGCCTCGGCGGACCGCAGATGGGCCAGCGTGGCGTCCGTCCAGCGGGTCAGCAGGGCCTCACGGGCGGCCGGGGCGGCGTACAGCTCGATCGCCAGCTTCACCTGGCGCTGCAGCGACTGCACGACACCGATGTCGGACTCCTTGCCGATGCCCGACAGGACCAGCGAGAGGTAGTCGCGGGTGGCGAGCTCGGCGTCGCGCGTCATGTCCCAGGACGACGCCCAGCACAGGGCGCGGGGCAGGGACGCCTCGAAGTCGCCGAGGTGCTCGGTCACGAACGCCAGGGACTCCTCGTCGAGGCGGACCTTCGCGTACGACAGGTCGTCGTCGTTGAGGAGGACGACGTGCGGGCGGCGGGTGCCCGACAGCTGCGGTACGGCGGTCAGTTCGCCGTCCACGTCGAGCTCGACGCGCTCGTCGCGCAGCAACTTGCCGGAGGCCTCGTCCAGGTTGTACAGGCCGACCGCGACGCGGTGCGGGCGCAGGGTCGGCTCACCCTTCGCGCCGGTCGGCAGCGCCGGGGCCTCCTGGCGGATCGCGAAGGAGGTGATGACGCCGGCGGCGTCCGTCTCGATCTCGGGCCGCAGGATGTTGATGCCGGCCGTCTCCAGCCACTGCTTCGACCAGCTCTTCAGGTCACGCCCCGAGGTCTCCTCCAGGGCGCCCAGCAGGTCGGACAGGCGCGTGTTGCCGAAGGCGTGGCGCTTGAAGTACGCCTGCACGCCCCGGAAGAACTCGTCCTCGCCGACGTAGGCGACGAGCTGCTTGAGGACGGAGGCGCCCTTGGCGTAGGTGATGCCGTCGAAGTTGACGAGCACGTCGTCCAGGTCGCGGATCTCCGCCATGATCGGGTGGGTGGACGGCAGCTGGTCCTGGCGGTACGCCCACGTCTTCATCTGGTTCGCGAACGTGGTCCACGAGTGCGGCCAGCGCGACTCGGGCGCGTACGCCTGGCAGGCGGCCTCCGCGTAGGTGGCGAACGACTCGTTCAGCCACAGGTCGTTCCACCACTCCATGGTGACGAGGTCGCCGAACCACATGTGGGCCAGCTCGTGCAGGATGGTGGCGGCGCGCTGCTCGTACGCGGCGTCGGTGACCTTCGACCGGAAGACGTACTGGTCGCGGATGGTGACCGCACCGGCGTTCTCCATCGCGCCCGCGTTGAACTCCGGCACGAACAGCTGGTCGTACTTCTTGAACGGGTACGCGTAGTCGAACTTCTCCTGGAACCAGTCGAAGCCCTGCCGGGTCACCTCGAAGATGGCGTCCGAGTCGAGGTACTCGGCGAGCGACGGCCGGCAGTAGATGCCGAGCGGGACGGACTGGCCGTCCTTCTCGTAGACGCTGTGCACGGAGTGGTACGGGCCGACGATCAGCGCGGTGATGTACGTCGAGATGCGCGGCGTCGGCTCGAAGGACCAGACGTTGTCCTTGGGCTCCGGGGTGGGCGAGTTGGAGATCACCGTCCAGCCCTCCGGGGCCTTCACGGTGAACTGGAACGTGGCCTTCAGGTCGGGCTGCTCGAAGGACGCGAAGACGCGTCGGGCGTCCGGGACCTCGAACTGGGTGTAGAGGTAGGCCTGCTGGTCGACCGGGTCGACGAAGCGGTGCAGGCCCTCGCCCGTGTTGGTGTACGCGCAGTCGGCGACGACCCGCAGGACGTTGCGGCCCTCCAGCAGGCCCGGCAGGGCGATCCTGGAGTCCTTGAAGACCTCGTCCGCGTCGAGCGGGTCTCCGTTGAGGGTCACCTCGTGGACGGTCGGTGCCACGAGGTCGATGAAGGAGTCGGCGCCGTTCTCGGTGACGTCGAAGCGCACCGTGGTCACGGACCTGTAGGTACCGCCCTCCTGCGCGCCGGAGAGGTCGAGATCGATCTCGTACGAGTCAACGGTGAGCAGCTTCGCCCGCTGCTGCGCCTCTTCGCGAGTCAGGTTTGTGCCAGGCACGCGGTCATCTCCTCGATATGTGTGGGTTGCGCCATCCTTCCACGGGACCTGCACGGAGCGCGATGTCCGTTTACCGCCGGTGGGCGGGGCGTACGCGCGTGAGGCTGGGGTCATGACGACCTACCACGTACGTCCCATCGGACCGACGGCCCTGAAGGAGCTGCGCTCTGCTGACGACGGGGGACGCCGGATGGTTCCCGTGACCGACGACGAGGGCGGCGCACCCCTGCGCTGCTGTCTGCGCCGCAGTGCCCCCGGCGAGCGGATCGCCCTGGTCTCGTACGCGCCGCTGCGGCGCTGGGCGGCCGCGAACGGGGCCGATCCGGGGGCCTACGACGAGCGGGGTCCCGTCTTCGTCCACGCGGAGGAGTGCGCGGGGCCGGACGGCGACGGGCTCCCGTTCACGAATACGCATCGCGTGGTCCGGCGGTACTCGGCCGAGGGCCACATCCTGGGCGGTCGGCTGGTCGAGGACGCGGGCGAGTTCACCGCGGCGTTCCGGGAGGCGTTCGAGGATCCGTCCGTGGCGCTCGTCCACGTCCGGGCCGTCGAGTACGGATGCTTCCTCTACGAGGTGCGCGGGACCTGAGTGCCGGCGTACGCCGCCGTCCCCGACGGACCCGCGGCCACCCCCCGCAGCGCCCCCAACACCCTCCCCACCACCGGCCCGTCCACCCCACCCCTGCGCACAGCCGCCACCACATGCCGAACGGGCCGCTCCTCCCCCAGCTCCCGCATCACGACCCCGCCCCTTGGCACGGCGGCCATACGAGGGACCAGCGCCACTCCCATCCCGGCCTCCACCATCGCCAGGATCGCCGTCCACCCGGCCGCCGAGTGGCCCTGCCGGGGGCTGAAGCCGGCCGCCTCGCACGCGCCCCGGGTGATGTCTGACCACGGCCCGCTTCCGCCGAAGATCCAGTCCTCGGCGGCGAGGTCGGCCAGCCGCAGCGGTTCGGTGGTCGCGAGCTCGTGGCCCTTGGGGAGGGCGACGTCCAGCGGGTCCGTCAGCAGCGGCACCCGGGTGAAGCGCGGGTCTCCCACGACCGGTGCCTGTGCCGCGAGGGAGAGCGCGAGGTCGACCTCTCCGGCGGCCAGCAGTTCGTACGCCTCCGCGGCCTCGGCCTCCCGCACCCTGACGACCACGCCGGGATGCGCGGCCCGCAGCGCCCGTACGGCCGGTACGACCAGCGCCGGGACCGCCGTGGAGAAGGCGCCCACGCGCACCTCCCCGACCTCGCCCCGGGTGTACGCGGCCAACTCGGCGTCCGCCCGCTCCAGTTGCTCGAACACGGCCTCGGCGTGCCGCAGCAGCAGCCGGGCCGCGTCCGTCAGCCGCACCCGCCGCCCCTGCGCCTCCAGCAGCGGCACCCCGACCTGCTTGGCGAGGTTCGTCAGCTGCTGCGACACCGCCGACGGTGTCATCCGCAGCGCCTCGGCCGTCGCCGTCACGGTCCCGCGTTCCCGCAGCGTCCGCAGGATCTGAAGCTTCCGGATGTCCCACTCGACCATGGCGGC
>CBFGZZ010000565.1:0-3886 GCA_965653385.1 uncultured Streptomyces sp.
CGCCGCGGCCTGCAGAGCCACCTGCTGGCGGCCGGCGCCGCCGCCGTCGGCGCCTACGTGCTGCTGGTGATGCTCGCCGTCGGCCTGGGCTCCGGCGTCCGCGCCGACCACACGACCTGGCGCACCCCGGCCGCCGTGCCCGCCGAGCGGGCGACCGCCGTCCAGGCCCTGGCCACGACGTACGTCCGCCACGACGTCGTCTCCGTGGTGTCGCTGGCCCAGCTGCCCGGCCGCGCGGCGACCCCCGCGCCACCCGGTCTGAGCGCCTTCCCGAAGAAGGGCGAGGTGTACGTCTCCCCCGCCCTGGCCAAGCTGCTGCACAAGCTGCCCGCGAGCCAACTGGCCGACCGTTTCCCGAAGCCGGCGTCCTACGGCACGATCGGCGAGGCCGGACTCGCCTCCCCCGACGAGCTGGTGGCCGTGGTGGGGCGGGCGCCGTCCGACCCGGCGGTGTCCAAGGCGGCCGGCGGCGGCAACTGGTTCGACGAGGGGCAGACCGAGCGGGCCGGCATCGCCGGGTTCTCCGCCGCCAAGCCCAAGCCGAGCATCTTCACCGGCAGCGACCAGCAGACGGCGGTGATGGGCGTGACGCTGCTGGTGGCGCCCGTGATCGTGCTGGCAGCGGCGGCCGGGCGGCTGGGCGCAGCCCGGCGCGAGCAGCGGCTCGCCGCTCTGCGGCTGGCCGGGGCCACCCCGGGGCAGATCGTCGCGATGACCGCCGCGGAGGCGGCGGCCGTGGGCGCGGGCGGAGCACTGACGGGCGCGCTCGCCTACACGGCCCTGCTGCCCGCTCTCGCACAGATTCCCTACGGCATCGGCAGCTGGTACACCGGCCAGCTGTGGGTGGGCCTGCCCTGGCTCGCGGCGGTGGTGGCGGCGGTCACCGGGCTCATCACCGTCAGCGCCGTGTCGATGCTGCGCCAGGTGGTCACCTCCCCCCTGGGCGTCGCCCAGCAGGCCGATCCGCGCCGCACCCGCATGATCCGCCTCGTGCTGTTCGCCGTGGTGTTGGGTTACGTCCTGTTCTCCACGCAGGGTGGCCAGCTCAAGATGCCGCAGCTGATCGCCCTGCTGGCGCTGTTCTACGGCGCGTTCTGGCTGTTCGGCCCGTGGGTGGTGGACCGGCTGGGCCGGATCGCGGGCCGCTTCGCCAAGCATCCGGCCACGCTGCTGGCGGCCCGACGGCTCAGCGACGACCCGCGCGGCGCCTGGCGCACCGTCAGCGGCCTGGTCCTGACCGGATTCGTGGCCGGCTTCTTCGCCGTCATCGGGCTGGACATCGACGGTTCCGCCAACCACGGCCAGGTCGCCGTGGCGACCGAGGACAGCGCCGCCGCCCGGCACAGGGCCACCGAGGCCCGTACCCTGCTGCGCGAAGCGGGCGTCACCGCCACCGTCAGCGTCGCCTCGGAGGACGACTTCGACAATGTGCTGGGCGGCAACGCGGGCCTGATCGCCCATGTCTCCGGGGGCCAGGACCAAGTGGACACCGCCGTCACCGCGTTGACCCATCTCAGGACGGGCCAGCTGCCGTTCACCCAGGACTACGTGAGCGGCCCGGACAACGTGGGCGCGGACCGCGTCGGCGTGGTCGGCATCGCCACCCTGGTCATGAGTTTCCTCGTCGCGGCCGCCTCGGCCGGGCTGACAGCCGCCGCGAACGTCCTCGACCGACGCCGCGTCTACGGCCTCCTGCGACTGGCCGGCACCCCGCTGAAGATGCTGGACCGGGCGCGGGTCCGCGAAACGGTCCTTCCCCTGGCCGTCCTGGCCGGCGGCACCACCGCGATGGGCGTCTACGGCGCGTATCAGTTCAACAAGCTGGCCGGGGTCTCGATGAACACCACCGGTGCCGTCCAACTCGCTGTCTGCGTGGTCGTCGGCGCGCTGGCCATGTTCGCCGCGATCGCCTGCAGCAAGCCGCTCCTGCGGAAAGTGACGACCGGCGCGACACAGACGGCGGACTGATGACCACCGCTCGGGCGGTCTGATCCCGGGCGGTCCGCCACGGAAGACCACGATGGGCTCCGCCGGTGATCGGCGGAGCCCATCGTGGGTCGTGCGGCTTTCGCGGTCAGCTCTGCGGCGGGCTGATGTCGACCATCCAGGGGATGCCGAACCGGTCCGTGCACCGGTCAGAACCGACATGTCCGGGCCCTGGGTGCGAGGCGGACTGGTGCGCGTCACAGTTTTGGCGACACCTGGGAGAACACCACAGGCCCTAGGCGCGGCAGGTGATGTCGGCGCTGGGCAGGCGGCCCGTGACCAGGTAGGTGTTGACCGCCTTGGTGGCGCAGGCGGGGGTGCCGGGGATGCCGTACACGCCGTGATCCCGTCCGCCCTGGACCATGACGAGGCGTGAGCCGCGCAGGGCACGGTGCATGGCCCGGCCGCTCGCCGCCGGTGTCTGGGAATCCCACTGGTTCTGCAATATGAGCGCGCCCACCGTGTTGTTGACACGCGTGGCCGGTTCGGCGCCGCGCGGCCAGAAGGCGCAGGGAGTGATGTTGGAGGTGAAGTCCCCGTAGAGGGGGAGGCGAGCACCGTCGCGGAGGGCGTCGTACCGGTAGCGGGACGGGTCGCGGGGCCAGGAAGCGGAGTTGTCGGCGCACATGACCGCCCAGTGGAGCGCGTTGACGCCGGCGTCGAAGGGGTCCGCGGGGCCGTCGGACGGCTGCGGATCCGGGCGGGTGGCCCGGGCCTTGCGGAGGCTGACGACGTCACGGGCGGCCTGATAGGGGTCGTAGAAGAACATCGACCGCATCGACGCGCGGATGTCGGCACCGGTGACGGCCCGGTCTGCGAAATCGGGGTCGCTGCCGTTGTACTTGAGCGGCGTGCGGTCGGCGCGGGCGATCAGCTTGAAGAACGCGGCGCGGACCTCCGCGGGAGTGTCACCGAGGTGGTAGGTGCGGTCCCGACGGGCGACCAGGCGGGTCCAGTCGCGGAACGCGGGCTCGACGCTCTCGGCCAGGGCCTGGTACGTGCCCCGGCCGAAGCGGTTGGGGTCCACCGAGCTGTCGATGACGATTCGGTCGCTGCGGGCCGGGAAGAGCTGGGTGTAGACGGCGCCGAGATAGGTGCCGTAGGACAGGCCGTAGTACGAGATCCGCTTCTCACCCAGGACGCCGCGGATGACGTCCATGTCCCGTGCGGTGTTACGGGTGGTCAGATGCGGCAGCCGGGCGCGGTCCCGGGCGACGCACTTCGCGGCGAAGCTGCGGGCGAGAGCGGTGTCCCTGCGGAAGGACGCCGGCTGGTACACGCGTGGCCAGTTCAGCTCGTTCTTGGTGAGACCGCAGTTCAGGGGGCTGCTGGCGCCCGTACCGCGCGGATCGAAGCCCACGAGGTCGTACCGGTCCCGGACGCTCTTGGGCATGACTTCCTTGTACGTCACGGGAGTTCCCAGACCCCCGCCCCCCGGCCCTCCCGGGTTGGACAGCAGCACACCACGCCGTTTGCCGGGCACGCTTGTGCGCAGCCGGGAGATCTCCAGGCGCAGCGTGGGTCCGGCGGGCCGCTTGTAGTCGAGGGGCACCTTGATGGTCGCGCACCGTAGGTCGGCGGGGTACTCCCCGTCGGCGCCGCAGCGGTGCCAGGCGGGGCGCTGGTCGTAGTAACGGTCGAGGGCGGAGGCCGGGGAACGGTCGGGTTCGGCCGCTGTCGCCTGGGCGGTGGGAATGCACAGGCTGACGATCAGTCCGGCCGCGAGGGCGGCCTTGTGTGCGGTAGGCATGACAGGGACTCTGCTTCACCACCCGACCGCCCCGCCTCGGCCGAACAGCCAGGAACGAAGGCGATCGCCGGGGCCCCTCTGGCCGAAAGGCCGAGGGACGCGCGCCCGGTTCGTGGCCGCTGGTGCGTCTCCTGGATCGGGGTGAGCCCT
>CBFGZZ010000566.1:0-3886 GCA_965653385.1 uncultured Streptomyces sp.
CCTTTCGTTCATGACCGGCCCCTTTCGTTCATGACTGGCCCCGTCCCCGGTCCCTCGGTGCCCACGGGGTGAGCAGGCGGCCGGCGAAGCGGATCAGTTCGGAGAAGAGCACTCCGAGCACGGCGACGCAGACGATGCCGACGAACATCACGTCGTTCTGGAAGAGCGCGCGCGAGTCGAAGATCAGATGGCCCAGGCCGTCGGTCGCGGCGATCTGCTCCGAGGCGACGATCACCAGCACCGCCACGCCCGCAGCGATGCGTGCGCCCACCAGGACGGCGGGGAGCGACGCCGGAAGCAGGACATGGCGGAACATCTGCCATCGCGAGGCGCCGAAGACCTGGCCCGCGTCGCGATGGCCGGAGGGGATGGACATGACCGCGGACATGGTGGAGATCCAGACGAAGAAGAACACCGTCGCCGCCACCAGTGCCACCTGCGGGCCCTCGCCCAGGCCGAACATGTTCAGGAAGATCGGCAGCAGGGCCAGTTTCGGTACGACGTACAGCGCGTCCAGGAGCGGTTCCAGGGCCGCTCGTACCAGGGACAGGGAGCCCATCAGCAGGCCCAGGGCGTAGCCCGCCGCCGTGCCGGCCGCATATCCGGCGAGGACGCGCTTCAGCGTCGCCCACACGTCCGGCCAGAGTTCGCCGGCCGCGGCACGGTCCCAGCCGTCGGCGAGGATCGTGGACGGAGCCGGGTAGACACGGTCGTCGATCCAGGCCTGGGTGGCGGCCAGTTGCCAGAGGAGGACGAGGGAGAGGGGCACGGCGAGCGCCAGGGAAAGCTCCAGGGCGCGCCTGCGGCGGTGGGTGCGGGCGGGGTGGAGCTCCTGTGGGCCGGGGCGGCGGACCAGTACGGAGCCGGCGGGTGGCTTCGTGAGCGTCGTCATGCCGGTACCGCCTCCTTCCGCAGCAGGTCCCACAGCTCGCTCTTCAACGCCGTGAACTCGGGGGTGGCGCGGATGTCACCGGTGCGCGGGCGGGGGAAGGGCGGGCGGTGTTCGGCGATGATCCGGCCCGGGCGGGCGGACATGACGAGGACCCGGTCGCCGAGGACGATCGCCTCCTCCAGGCTGTGTGTGATGAACAGCGTGGTCGTCCTCAGCGACTGGGTGAGTTCGAGGAGCTCGTCCTGGAGGATCGTGCGCAGCTGGGCGTCGAGCGCCGCGAACGGCTCGTCCATCAGCAGCAGTTCGGGCTCCACGGCCAGCGCCCGGGCGATGGCCACGCGCTGGCGCATGCCGCCCGAGAGGGCGGCCGGGTAGGCGTCCGCGAAGTCCGACAGGCCCATGCGGGCCAGCCAGTCCTCGGCACGGGCGTTGGCCTCGCGGCGCGGGACGCGCTGGATGTCCAGGCCGAAACGGACGTTGGCGCGAACGGTCTTCCAGTCGTAGATGCCGTAGTCCTGGAAGATCATGGCGGCCGGCCGCGCGCTGGTCGTCCGGATCTCCAGGGTGCCGGTGCTCGGGCGGAGCAGCCCCGCGGCGATCCGCAGCAGTGTGGACTTGCCGCAGCCGGAGGGGCCGACGACACAGACGAACTCGCCGGGCGCGACGGTCAGATCGAGGGGGCCGAGGGCGTGCACCGTGTGGGGGGTTCGGCCGAAGGTACGCGTCAGGTCGGTCGCTCTCAGTTTGGGGTACGGCTCTCCCACTTCGGTCTCCTCGCGGAGTGCGGAACGGACGTGTGGGTGCCGTCGACCATATGACGGCCCGTCAGATTCGGGAACCCCGCCCGCGCATGGGCAGCACAAAGCCCCGGCACCACCGGTGCCGGGGCTCAGGATGCGGGCTTTGAGAGGGCTAGGCCTTCGCGCAGTTCGGGCAGGTGCCGCGGTACGTCACCTCGACGTCCGAGACCGTGAAGCCGAAGCGCTCGGAGTCGGGGAGGTCGGCCATCGGGTTGCCCGTGGGGTGTACGTCACGGATCGCGCCGCACTGGGCGCACACCAGGTGGTGGTGGGGCCGGTGGGCGTTCGGGTCGTACCGCTTGGCGCGCTTGTCGGTGGAGACCTCGAGCACCTCGCCGAGGGTGACCAGCTCGCCCAGCGTGTTGTAGACGGTCGCGCGGGAGATCTCGGGCAGCTTGGCGACGGCTCGCGCGTGCACCTCGTCGGCAGTCAGATGGACGTGATCGCCAGCGAGGACCTCGGCCACGACGCGCCGCTGCGCGGTCATCCGCCATCCGCGTCCGCGCAGCCGTTCCAGAAGGTCACTCATGGAGAACACCTTAACAGCAGAAGGACCAGGTTCCGAATGAATGTGACTTTGGAGCCCGACTCGACTTGGACAGAGTCCAGTATAGGATCGAGATGGTCTCTGCCAGTGTGCGGGAGTGGCTGGAGTCGCACCGAATCGACGCGGGAGGGGATGGGGATGCGCGGCTGGCTCCGGCGCCGGACCGCTTGCCGCGGCGGACGGGCCGGGTTCCTTCGGGGGTCCGGCCCGTCGCGCGTGGTCAGGCCGGCACGTGCTGTCGTACGGGTGCCCAGCAGCGGATGATGTCGCGCACCGAGACGATGCCCACGGGCTCGTCGTGATCCAGGACGATCAGATGTCGGAAGCCGCCGTGCGCCATGGCGCGGGCCGCCTCCTCCAGGGTCCAGACCGGGGCGGCGAACACGACGTCGTTGGTGGTGTGGTCCTGGGTGCGTTCGTCGTCCGGGTTCTGGCCGAGGCCGACGGAGTTGAGGATGTCGCGTTCGGTGAGGATGCCGATGCCGCCGGCGTCGGGGTCGTGCACCACGGCCGCGCCGACCCGACGGGCGGACATCAGTGCGGCGGCCTGGCGAAGGGTGTGAGTGGGGCCGATGGTGAGGACCACGGTGCTCATGGCGTCACGTACGAGCATGGATGGAGCCACCTCCTGAAGTGCCCCCGCACCGTTTGTTCATCGTTTCACAAATTCACAAGTGGGGGGACTCTCAGAGTGACAGGTAAAGAGGGGGTCAACAAGAGGGCGTTCAGTAGCGCTCGTTGAGGTACCCGAGGAGCTCGTCGTGCAGCAGGCCGTTCGAGGCGGCGGCGTTGCCGCTGTGCGGGCCGGGGCGGCCGTCGAGGCCGGTGAAGGTGCCGCCCGCCTCCGTCACGACGATCGCGGTGGCGGCCATGTCCCACAGGGACAGCTCGGGCTCGGCGCAGATGTCCACGGCACCCTCGGCGACCATCATGTACGGCCAGAAGTCGCCGTACGCGCGCGTGCGCCACACCTCGCGGGTGAGGTCGAGGAAGCCGCCCAGCCGTCCCTTGTCCTCCCAGCCGCTGAGGGAGGAGTACGCGAACGACGCGTCCGTCAGCTTCGAGACCTGGGAGACGTGCAGACGAGTCGCGGAGGAGAGGCTGCGGCCGGTGAAGGCGCCGTGGCCCTTGGCCGCCCACCAGCGGCGGCCGAGGGCGGGGGCGGAGACGACGCCGACGACCGGCTGGTAGCCGCCCTCTGCCGCCTCCATCAGGGCGATGAGGGTGGCCCAGACCGGGACGCCGCGTACGTAGTTCTTGGTGCCGTCGATGGGGTCGATGACCCAGCGGCGGGGGCCGGTGCCCTCGATGCCGTACTCCTCGCCGAGGATCGCGTCTCTCGGGCGGGCGCGTTGCAGCTGGCCGCGGATGAGGTCCTCGGCGGCCTTGTCGGCCTCGGTCACCGGGGTCATGTCCGGCTTCGTCTCGACTTTGAGGTCGAGGGCCTTGAAGCGGTCCATGGTGGCGGCGTCGGCGTTGTCCGCGAGGACGTGGGCGAGGCGGAGGTCGTCGAGGTAGTCCGGCATGGAACGAACGCTATCTGTCGTGGTCGGGGTGGGGCTACAGGGCCCAGCCGATCAAGTTCCCCGGGTTTTCCTCGCCCCCGCCGCCCCTACCCGTCCCATCCCCAGGGGCTCCGCCCCTTCG
>CBFGZZ010000567.1:0-3871 GCA_965653385.1 uncultured Streptomyces sp.
GGGCGGGCTGCCGGGGTCCAGCAGCCCGCCCCACTCCTGACCGCTGCTGAACCAGTCGCCGGGCCGCTCAGCGCCGGGCATATTCGCGGAAGCCGCGGCCCGTCTTGCGGCCGAGGCAGCCCGCGGCCACCAGGTGCTCCAGGAGCGGCGCCGGGGCGAGACCCGGGTCGCGGAACTCGCGGTGCAGGACCTTCTCGATCGCCAGCGAGACATCGAGACCGACGACGTCCAGCAGCTCGAACGGACCCATCGGGTAGCCGCCGCCCAGCTTCATCGCGGCGTCGATGTCGTCGAGCGTCGCGTAGTGCTCCTCCACCATCTTGATCGCGTTGTTCAGGTACGGGAACAGCAGCGCGTTCACGATGAACCCGGCACGGTCACCGCAGTCCACGGCGTGCTTCCTGATCCGGCCGCAGACCTCGCGGACCGTGGAGTGGACGTCGTCGGCCGTCAGTACCGTACGGACGACCTCGACCAGCTTCATCGCTGGTGCCGGGTTGAAGAAGTGCATGCCGATCACGTCCTGCGGACGCGAGGTGGCACGTGCGCAGGCGACGACGGGCAGCGACGAGGTGGTGGTGGCCAGCACCGCGCCCGGCTTGCAGACCTTGTCCAGGGTCGCGAACAGCTGCTGCTTGATCTCCAGGTCCTCGGCGATGGCTTCGACGGCCAGGTCGACGTCGGCGAACGCGTCGTAGGAACCCGCCGCGGTGATCAGGTCCAGGGTCTGCGCGGCGGCCTCGGCGGTCATCCGCCCCTTGTCGACGGAGCGGGAAAGCGATTTGCCGATACGGGCCTTCGCGGCCTGCGCCTTCTCCTCGCTGCGGGCGGCCAGCACGACCTCGTAGCCGGCCTTGGCGAAGACCTCCGCGATCCCGGACGCCATGGTGCCGGAGCCCGCGACACCGACCGAGCGGACCGTACGGCCGGGGGTGAGGGCGGCGCCGTCCAGCGGTGTCAGCGCGTCCCGCACGACGGTGGCGCTGCCCGGCGCCTCGTACGTGTAGAAGCCGCGGCCCGACTTGCGGCCGGTCAGGCCCGCCTCGCTGAGCTGCTTGAGGATCGGGGCGGGGGCGTGCAGGCGGTCGTGCGACTCGGCGTACATGGCCTCCAGGACCCTGCGCGCGGTGTCGATGCCGATCAGGTCGAGCAGGGCCAGCGGGCCCATCGGCAGTCCGCAGCCCAGCCGCATCGCGGCGTCGATGTCCTCGCGGGAGGCGTACTTCGCCTCGTACATCGCGGCCGCCTGGTTGAGGTAGCCGAACAGCAGCCCGTCGGCGACGAACCCGGGCCGGTCGCCGACCGCGACGGGCTCCTTGCCGAGGTCGAGGGCGAGGTTGGTGACCGCGGTGACGGCCGTCGGCGCGGTCAGCACGGACGAGACGACCTCGACCAGCCGCATCGCGGGCGCCGGGTTGAAGAAGTGCAGTCCGAGCACGCGCTCGGGGCGGGCCGAGTCGGCGGCCAGCCGCGTGACCGACAGCGCGTTGGTGCCGGTCGCCAGGATCGCCTCGGGGCGCACGATCCCGTCCAGCTCACGGAAGATCTGCTGCTTGATCTCGTACGACTCCGGCGCCACCTCGATGACCAGGTCCGCGTCGGCCGCGGCCCGCAGTTCCGTGAAGGTGCGGACGCGGGCGAGAGCCTCCGTGCGCTCCTCCTCGGTCAGCCGGCCGCGCTCCACGGCACGGGCGGTCGAGGTCTCCAGCGTGGCGACGGCCTTGGCGGCCGCGGCCTCGCTGATGTCGATGCCGATGACCTCGCGACCGGCCTTGGCCAGGATCTCGGCGATGCCGGTGCCCATGGTGCCGAGGCCGACGACGGCGACGGTCTTGAGCTGGGACAGAGGGGTGTCGGACGAGGTGTCGGACAGGGGAGTGGCCATCGCGGGACTCCAGGAATGAGGGTGACGACTGGAAACGCGCCCGGGTGCGCCGAGAAGGCGCACCGGGTGCGGAAAGGAGTGAGTGCGGGTGTTGTTGCCGGGCTTCTGGCGCACACGCCCGGTGCCGTCGCCGAGCGCGTGCACACGCGCCGGGGAACGGCGGATCCGACCGGCCCTGTCCCGGAGCCGAGTCGTACTGAGGTACCTGATGTACCGAACCGACCGACACTCGCAGCGGCTGCGTCACCAGGCCGCTGCAAGCAAATCCGCGAGTGGGTGACTCGCTCGTATGAGCTTAACCGGTGGGTAACGAGCGCGCCAGACCTCGTCTTTGTGATGTAGGTCCCGTGACGCGGGCCGCTTGCATACGCTCGGCTTCATGGACGAAGAGTTGCGATCACTCACGGAGCGCTTACGGCAGGAGTCCGGGGCTTCGGCCGCGTACGAGCATCTCGTGGCGACCGAGGACCTCGACGAACTGGCGAGCGTGCTCACCGCGCCCGGACAGCCGCTGTGGGCCAGGGAGCTGGCCGCGTTCCGGCTGGGCCTGGCAGGCGACCGGCGGGCCTTCGAGTCCCTCGTCCTGCTGCTCAACCACCGCGATCCGGAGCGCTGCGTCTCCGCCGCCCACGCCCTCGCCCGGCTCGGCGACCCGCGCACGGCCCGCGCGGCGGCCGCCCTCGCCACCAACGAACTCCGCGTCGCCTACGCCCTGCTCCCGGTCCGCCTCCTGGTCGAACTGCGCGCCCCCGAGGCCGTCCCCGCCCTGATCACCACCCTGGAACGCCGACTGCGCCCCCACGACCCCTACCGCCGCGTGGCCCTCGCCTGTGTGGAGGGCCTCGGCACCCTCGGTGACACCCGCGCCAGAGGTGTCCTGAACGAGGCCCTGGCCCATCCGGCGCTGGCGGAGGCGGCGGTACGGGCGCTGGCGCGGATTCCTAGGCCTCGTTGAGGGTGCGCACGTACCGCACTTCGGGAACCGGGACCCCGTCCACCTCGAACGGTTCCTCGGCGCCGTCGGCCTCGAAGCCCGCCCGTTCGTACAGGCGGCGGGCACGAGGGTTGCCCTTGAGGACCCACAGGTACATGCGCTCGTGGCCGCGGGCCGTGCGGTTCCACAGGGCCTCCAGCAGCAGGGCGTGACCGATGCCGGTGCCGTACCGTCGCGGGTCCACGTAGAGGGCGTACAACTCGGCGTCGGCGGTCCGGACTTCACCATCCCGGTACGGCCCGTGACAGGCCCAGCCCGCGACCTCGCCGTCCCACTGCGCGACCAGGTCCACGACGCTGCCGTCTCCTTGCGCGAAGCGGGCGCGGTGCCGCTCGGCGTCCCGCGCCACGCTCATCGCGTCGAGGTACGACCGGGGAATCAGCCCCTGGTAGGCGCTCTGCCAGCCGCGCACACGGATCTCGGCCACGCGGTCGCAGTCGGCGAGGGCCATGGGGCGGATGAGAAGGCGATCGTCGTCCATGGCGGAACCCTAGGCAGCGCCCGCCCGCACGGCCTGCGAATTATGTGCCGACCACTGCGAACGCCTCCACCTCCATCAGGAACTCCGGCCGCACCAGCCCGGCGACCTGGACCGCCGACGAGGCCGGGAGCCGGTCGTCGGGTATGTGCTCGGCGCGGGCCGCGCGAAGGGCGGGCATGTGCGCCATGTCCGTGACGAAGTAGGTGAGCTTGACGACCTCGTCGAACGTGGCGCCGGCCGCCGCGAGGCAGCGCCTGAGGTTCTCGAAGACCTGACGGGCCTGGGCCGCCGGATCTCCCTCGCCGACGAGCTTGCCGTCCGCGTCCAGGGCGAGCTGGCCCGAGACGGCGACGAAACGGCCGGTGCCGAGCACGACATGCGTGTACTGGGCGGCGGGGGCGACCCCGTCGGGGGCGGGAATCCTGGTCAGCTCACTCATGCGTCCATAGTGGACCACGGGTCTGACAGTGAGGATGTACGCGGCATCGCTCGGGGGTCTGACTCTGGGTCT
>CBFGZZ010000568.1:0-3869 GCA_965653385.1 uncultured Streptomyces sp.
TCCGCGGGCAGCGCCCCCGCGAGCGGCCGGTCGGCGGCCTCCACGACGGTCACCGCGCAGCCCGCCTCGCGCGCGGCCGTGGCGAACTCGGCGCCGATCCAGCCCGCGCCGACGACCACGATGTCGTGCTGCCGGGCGAGCACCGGCCGCAGCCGCTCGGCGTCGTCCAGGGTGCGCAGCAGATGCACCCCGGGGACGCCGCCCGCGCCCGGCAGCCGGATCGGTTCGGCGCCGGTGGCGAGGACGAGTACGTCGTACGGGACGGGCCCGGCCTCGGTGTCCAGCTCGTGGTCGGCGGTGCGCACGCCCAGTACCTCGCGCCCCAGCCGCAGTTCGATGCCGAGCGCCTCGAAGTCCACGTCGAAGGCGGAGCCCTCGGCCTTGCCGAGCAGTACGGCCTTGGACAGGGGCGGCCGGTCGTAGGGCTGATGGGGCTCGGCGCCGATCAGGGTGACGGTCCCGGTGAAGCCCTGTTCCCGCAGGGCGACCGCTGTCTGCACCCCGGCCATACCCGCGCCGGCGATGACCACGCGGGGCGTCGGTGACGTGCCCCGTTGCTGCGTCTGCTCGCTCACCTGATCACCATAGACAAGTGACTGTCCGTCAGTCAGGGGGCGTGCTCGGTGAGCTGCTCCACAACGCTGGTCCCCGAGCCGTCCTGCGACTCCCACTCCCAGGTCTCGTCCAGTCGCACCCGCCCGTCCGGCAGCTCGACCACCGTCGACACACAGTGCCCCGACGACGTCGTCCCGTCCCGCTTCAGCTGCACGTACCGGAAGTCCAGCCGGTCGCCGTCCCTGGTGCCCACCAGGTGCCCGCGCACCACGTCTCCGCCGGCGTACTCGGCCCAGATCTCGCCGTCCTTCTCGTGGTACGTGAACCGGGTGCGGGTACCCACCTGACCTGGGGCTTGGTCGGCCACGGGGGCGAGGACGAGACCGTCGAGCGAGCGGGGCACGGGCGGAGGCTCCCTTACTGAGAACTACGGCGGCGGGCTAGGGTGGCCAACGTAGAGCACTCGCGGGAGCCCGGACGCACCGGGCTGAGAGGGAGGCTGGGCGGCCTCCGACCGTACGAACCTGATCCGGGTCATGCCGGCGAAGGGAGGGGCTGGACGCCCATGTCGCGAACGTCAGACGTCCTCGTCATCGGGGGCGGAATCATCGGCCTGGTCACGGCGTGGCGGGCCGCGCAGCGCGGGTTCACGACGGCGGTCGTGGATCCGGAGCCGGGCGGCGGGGCCGCCCAGGTGGCCGCCGGGATGCTGGCGGCCGTCACGGAACTGCACTACGGCGAGCAGACCCTGCTCGGCCTGAACCTCGCCTCGGCCCGCCGCTACCCGGATTTCGCGGCCGAGCTCACCGACGTCACCGGCCATGACCTCGGCTACCGCCGGTGCGGCACGCTCGCCGTGGCCCTGGACGCCGACGACCGCGCCCACCTGCGCGAACTGCACACCCTGCAACGCCAGTCGGGGCTGGACTCAGAGTGGCTGTCGGGGCGTGAGTGCCGGCGTCTGGAGCCGATGCTCGCGCCGGGCGTGCGCGGCGGGCTCCGGGTGGACGGCGACCACCAGATCGACCCGCGGCGGCTTGCCGCGGCGCTGGTGGCCGCGTGCGAGCGGGCGGGGGTCGCCTTCCACCGCACGTGGGCCGAGCGCCTGGACGTCGTACGGAACCGGGCGGCGGGCGTCACCACGACGGGCGGTACCGAGCTCGGCGCCGGCCAGGTGGTCCTCGCGGCCGGCAGCCTCAGCGGGCGACTCGCGGGGGTCCCGGACGACGTACTGCCGCCGGTGCGCCCCGTGAAGGGGCAGGTGCTGCGGCTGACCGTGCCGAAGCGGTACGCGCCGTTCCTGAGCCGGACCGTGCGGGCCGTGGTGCGGGGCAGCCAGGTGTACCTGGTGCCGCGCGAGAGCGGGGAGCTGGTCGTGGGCGCGACGAGCGAGGAGCTGGGCTGGGACACGACGGTGACCGCGGGCGGGGTGTACGAGCTGCTGCGCGACGCCCACGAGCTGGTACCCGGCATCACGGAGCTACCGCTCACCGAGACCCGCGCGGGCCTGCGCCCCGGCTCCCCCGACAACGCGCCGCTGCTCGGCCCGACCGAGCTTGCGGGGCTCTCGCTGGCCACCGGGCACTACCGCAACGGCGTACTGCTCACGCCGGTCACCGGCGACGCCATGGCCCATGTGCTGACCACCGGTGAACTCCCGGACGAGGCCCGTCCGTTCACGCCGATGCGTTTCTCTCCCGCCGCGCTCACCGAGCACGCCGTACGCACGGAGCAGCCCGCATGAACATCTCCCTCAACGGGGAGCGGCGAGAGGTCGCTCCCGGTACGGCGCTCGACGTCGCCGTACGGATGCTCACCGCGGCGCCCTCCGGAGTGGCCGCCGCCCTCAACGAAACCGTCGTCCCGCGCGCGCAGTGGCCGTCGACGTCCCTCTCCGAGGGGGACCGCGTCGAGGTCCTCACCGCCGTCCAAGGAGGCTGAACCATGGCCGACGATCCCTTTGTCATCGGCGACACGTCCTTCACGTCCCGGCTGATCATGGGCACGGGCGGGGCGCCCAGCCTGGAGGTCCTGGAGCGGGCGCTGGTGGCGTCCGGCACGGAGCTGACCACGGTCGCGATGCGGCGGGTGGACCCTTCGGTGCACGGCTCCGTGCTGTCGGTCCTGGAGAAGCTCGGGATCCGGGTGCTGCCGAACACGGCGGGGTGCTTCACGGCCGGAGAGGCCGTGCTGACGGCCCGCCTCGCGCGCGAGGCGCTCGGAACGGATCTGATCAAGCTGGAGGTCATCGCCGACGAGCGGACGCTGCTGCCTGATCCGATCGAGTTGCTGGACGCGGCGGAGACGCTGGTGGACGACGGGTTCACGGTGCTGCCGTACACGAACGACGACCCCGTGCTGGCGCGGAAGCTTCAGGACGTGGGTTGTGCGGCGATCATGCCGCTCGGCTCTCCGATCGGGTCGGGGCTCGGCATCCGCAATCCGCACAACTTCCAGTTGATCATGGAGCACGCGCGTGTGCCGGTGATTCTGGACGCGGGCGCCGGTACGGCTTCGGACGCGGCGCTGGCGATGGAGCTGGGGTGCGCGGGCGTGATGCTCGCCTCGGCCGTGACGCGGGCGCAGGAGCCGGTGCTGATGGCCGACGCGATGCGGCACGCGGTGGAGGCGGGGCGGTTGGCGTACCGGGCGGGGCGGATCCCGAAGCGGCACTTCGCGGAGGCGTCGTCTCCTGCGGAGGGCCTGGCCGTGTTGGATCCGGAGCGTCCCGCCTTCTGAACGGCGTCGCAGTCCCCACTGCTCGCCCACCCGCCGTGGGGGCTGAGCGCCATCGGCGGCCGCCACAGCGTGGTTTGCGTCACAGGTCGGCTGCAGTACCGGGCCGATCCTGGCCGAACCGGCAGTCGTGTCAGTGTCGGCTCGTACACTCACCTGCGTGGATACGACCCTTCAGGACCCTCTGGTCGGGCAGGTGCTCGACGGCCGGTATCGCGTGGACGCGCGGATCGCCGTCGGCGGGATGGCCACGGTCTACCGGGCCGTGGACACCCGCCTGGACCGCGTGCTCGCGCTCAAGGTGATGCATCCGGCGCTGGCGGTCGACGGGGTCTTCGTCGAGCGGTTCATCCGGGAGGCGAAGTCCGTCGCCCGGCTGGCGCACCCCAATGTGGTGCAGGTCTTCGACCAGGGCACCGACGGGTCGTACGTCTATCTCGCCATGGAGTACGTCGCGGGCTGCACCCTGCGTGACGTCCTGCGCGAGCGCGGGGCGCTCCGGCCCCGGGCCGCCCTGGACATCCTGGAGCCGGTGCTCGCCGCGCTCGGCGCCGCGCACCGGGCCGGTTTCGTGCACC
>CBFGZZ010000569.1:0-3836 GCA_965653385.1 uncultured Streptomyces sp.
CGGTCTCAGGACGGCCCAGCTCAAGAGGCGGGCGGGCGGCGCGCGTTGACGTGCAGCCCGCCCGCCTCGTGCGTGTTCACGCCCCAGCCGTGACCCTTCTCTCACATGGTGTAAAGAGTCTTATAACGCCACTAATGCTGCATTCGGTGCATGGCTGTCTTCCGTACGGCGTGTAAGGTCCGTTGGCCGAGAGCCACGGAAGGGACCGAACCGGTGAACAAGAAGCTCACGGCCGCACTGTCCGGCGGTGCGGTGCTGGTGCTGGCGCTGACGGGATGCACGAGCGACGAGGGCAACCCGGAGCTGGACGCCTGGGCCAAGAAGATCTGTGACACGGCGCCGACGCAGAACGCGAAGATCGCGGCGGCCGACGCCGCGATCACCAAGGCCGCCAAGGACAGCCCGCCCGCGGAGCTCCAGAAGGTCGACGCCAAGGCCTTTCAGGACCTCGCCGAAGGCTTCAAGGCGCGCGCGACCCTCCTCGACAGTGCCGGGGCGCCCCCCGGGGTCGAGGACGGCGCGCAGAAGCAGCAGGACGCCATCAAGAAGCTCACCGCGCTCTCCGCGAGCTACGCCGACCTGAAGAAGCAGATGGACGGGCTCAACACCAAGGACCAGGCGAAGTTCGCGTCCGGGCTGAGCGATGTCGGCAAGGAGATGAAGGACGTGGTGAGCCAGCGCAAGAGCGCGCTGGACGCGCTGAAGAAGCTGGAGTCGAGCGGCGACACCAAGCAGGCGCTGCTCAAGCAGGAGGGCTGCAAGCAGGCAGCCGCCTCCGCGTCCACGTCGGCCACCGACAGCTGACCCACCTTCGGGGCGGGCGCGGGTCACAATGAGGGCGTGAGTGACTCCAGCCTGTCTGCCCTGCCCGCCTCCGACCGTCCCGATGTCGCCGCCCGGCTGCGGGAGGCCCTGCTAGCGGCCTCCTTCACCGCGGACGGGTTGCTCGAACTGCTCGATGCGCCCGCGTACGCGGCGCTCGCCCGGAGCGAGACCGTGCCCGCGCTCCGGGCGACCCGGGGAGACACCCCGCTCCAGGCGCTCGTACGGCTCTTCCTGCTGCAGCAGCCCGTGCCGCACGCGCGCGTGGCGGACGTCCTGCCCGTCGACGCCTGCCTGGACAGCGGGTGGCTGGTCCGGGCCGGCCACGACTCCGACGACGTCGCCGCGACCGTGGACGTACGGCCGTACGGCGGGCCCGACGGCGAGGACTGGTTCATCGTGTCCGACCTCGGATGCGCGGTCGGAGGAGCGGGCGGCATCGGCAGCAAGGACGAAGGGGTCGTCCTCGGCGTCGGCGGCGCCTCCACGACCCTCGCCGGCATCACCGTCCGCACGCCCGTCGCGGCCGCCCTCGACCTCGGAACCGGTTCCGGCATCCAGGCGCTGCACGCCGCGCAGCACGCCACGCGCGTGACGGCGACCGACCTCAACCCGCGCGCCCTGCACATCACCGCGCTCACCCTCGCGCTGTCCGGCGCCCCGGCCGCGGATCTGCGCCAGGGCTCGCTGTTCGAGCCGCTCAGGAACGGCGAGACGTACGACCTGATCGTGTCGAACCCGCCCTTCGTCATCTCGCCGGGCGCCCGGCTCACGTACCGCGACGGCGGGATGGGCGGGGACGATCTGTGCCGCTCGATCGTTCAAGGGGCGGGGGAGCGGCTGAACGAGGGCGGGTTCGCGCAGTTCCTCGCCAACTGGCAGCACGTGGAAGGGGAGGACTGGCAGGACAGGCTGCGGTCATGGGTGCCGCGTGGGTGCGACGCGTGGATCGTGCAGCGCGAGGTCCAGGACGTCACGCAGTACGCCGAGTTGTGGCTCCGGGACGCCGGCGACCACCGGGGTGACGTGGCCGAGTACCAGGCGCGGTACGACGCGTGGCTGGACGAGTTCGAGGCGCGCAAGGTGAAGGCCGTGGGTTTCGGGTGGATCACCCTGCGCAAGGCGTCGGCCGCCGTGCCCTCGATCACCGTGGAGGAGTGGCCGCACCCCGTCGAGCAGCCGCTCGGCGACACGGTCCTGGCGCACTTCGCCCGGCTCGACTATCTGCGTTTCCGCGACGACGCGGCCCTGCTGGAGGACCACTTCAGGCTCGTCGGCGAGGTCGTGCAGGAGCAGGTCGGGCTGCCCGGCGCCGAGGACCCGGAGCATGTGGTGCTGCGCCAGCATCGCGGCATGCGGCGGGCCACCCAGGTGGACACGGTCGGCGCGGGCTTCGCGGGCGTCTGCGACGGCTCGCTGAGCGCGGGCCGCATTCTCGACGCGATCGCCCAGCTGATGGGCGAGGATCCGGTGTTGCTGCGCGACCGTACGCCCGCGCAGATTCGGCTGCTGGTGGAGCAGGGGTTCCTCGAACCGGCACGGTGACTTTGCCGGGGTTCCGTCGCTGGGGATCATGCTTGCGTCGGAAAGAAATGTGCCGCGCGACCGGTTCGAGTACGTCGCCGAGCCGAGGGGCGACAAATTCAGACGATCTCCGGCGACGGATGCGGCGTGGTTCGGCTACAGAGGTCTGTGAGGGCGCCGAGCCCTGAGGGGCTGCCGTGACCGCCGGGACCTCGGTCACGGAGAGTCCACCGCCGCGTCGGCCCCGCGTCGGCCCCGAGTCGGTCCCGCGTTCACCCGAGGTTCGCCTGCGCGCCGCCCGTGCGTGACAGCCTCGCCGGGCTGGGCGCTCGCGGACAGGAGAAAAGGGGCAAGCGGAACCATGGAAAGTGGACCGGCGATCTTCGCCGGGCTCGTGTTCGCCCTGTTCGGAGGCGGGCTGCTGACGTGGACCGCGGTACGGGTCCGACAGCGACTGCCCGTCGCCCAGGGTGTGAGTCCCGTCGCATCGGCGACGGTCGCGGGCCTTGTCTCGGTGATCGCGCTGAGCCTCGGAACATGGTGCTTCACCCGACTCTGAGAACCGCCTGCGAGCTGCGCGGCCGATATTTGGGAGGGCCTCTTCCGGAAAGGCTCGAAAAGGCCGGTGAGCACTCCGGGCGGCAGGAATGGCGGAAGTCGGGTTACCGTTCGAGTGGCCGTTGCGGGCTTTTCCCGTTTGACAACGGGGCGGGATGTACCGTCACACTCCGCAGCGTCACCACCACCCGACCCCGGGCCCAAGCGACCCCGGGGAGATGCAGGCACGACCTCGCGCCGCCCGGCACGCACTCTCGCCGCACCGGCCGAAGGCCCTGGTAGCCCAGCTACGAGAGCCTTCGTCCGGCACCGAGAGGACGCACCGGCTGTGAACACAGCCGCCGCCGGCGGGCGCGGGACCGCACCTGCATCTCCCCGGAGCCGTTTGACCCTGGGAAGGCCCAAGCGTCGACCGGAGAGAAGAGCGAAGTTGTCCCCGACCAGCGAGACCGCACAGGGCGGCCGCCGACTCGTCATCGTCGAGTCGCCTGCCAAGGCGAAGACGATCAAGGGCTACCTGGGCCCCGGCTACGTAGTCGAAGCGAGCGTCGGGCACATCCGCGACCTTCCCAACGGCGCCGCGGAGGTGCCCGAGAAGTACACCGGTGAGGTCCGCCGCCTCGGCGTCGACGTCGAGCACGACTTCGAGCCGATCTATGTCGTCAACGCCGACAAGAGGGCGCAGGTCAAGAAGCTCAAGGACCTGCTGAAGGAGTCCGACGAGCTCTACCTCGCCACCGATGAGGACCGCGAGGGCGAGGCCATCGCCTGGCACCTCCAGGAAGTGCTCAAGCCCAAGGTCCCGGTCAAGCGGATGGTCTTCCACGAGATCACCAAGGCCGCGATCCAGGCCGCCGTGGCCAACCCGCGCCAGCTCAACCAGAAGCTCGTCGACGCCCAGGAGACCCGCCGCATCCTCGACCGCCTCTACG
>CBFGZZ010000570.1:0-3829 GCA_965653385.1 uncultured Streptomyces sp.
ACCTTCCCTTCACCCGGGCGCCGCCGCTGCAGTTTTGTGCGGACATTTCCCCGTATCCGCCCGTTGCGGCAGTGGCCAAAACCGGTCGCCCGGTATTCGGCCGTTCGGGGGGCGGTTGCCCCGGATCCGGCCGCGTCCCCCTCGACGTCGCCTTCCCCCTCCACGTCACCCCCGCCCCATCGCCCGAGTCAGCGCGATCTCGATGACCACCCGCTCGGGATTCGGTCTCGGTGTCCGCCCGTACCTCTCCGCGTACCGTCGTTCCGCGTCCGCGACCTGCTCCGGCTCGGTCCGGATGGTGGCGCGGCCCTCCAGAGTCGCCCAGCGTCGCCCCTCCATCTGACAGACCGCGACCCGTGCCCCGTCGGGGCCGGCGGCCAGTACATGGCGTACCTTCGCGCTCGACTTGCTTGTGATCACTCGAGCCAGTCGGGCCTCCGGGTCGTATGTGACTCCGACGGGTACGACATGCGGGGTGCCGTCCGGGCGCAGGGTCGTCAGGGTGCAGACGTGCTTCTCCTGCCAGAAGGTGAGGTACGGCGCGTCCGGTGCGCCCGGGTCCTGCGGGTGTGCGGCCATGACCCGGAACCTAGCCGCCGTACGTCTCCCAGGACTACCCTGTAACAGAACTTGAGCGGAATAGGCTCAACTTTGTGTACGCTGACTCAGTCAGTACTGGGAGAGGCTGACGCCAGGAGGAGAACGGACACGTGGACGCCGAGCTGACCAACAGGAGCCGGGACGCGATCAACGCGGCCAGCAACCGGGCCCTGACCGAGGGCCACGCGGACCTCACCCCCGCCCATCTGCTCCTCGCTCTGCTCCAGGGGCAGGACAACGAGAACGTCATCGATCTGCTGGCCGCCGTCGACGCCGACCAGGCCTCCATCCGGGCCGGTGCCGAGAAGGCACTCGCCGCGCTGCCCAGCGTGACCGGGTCCACCGTCGCGCCCCCGCAGCCCAACCGCGAGCTGCTCGCGGTGATCGCGGACGCCCAGGCGCGGGCCAAGGAGCTCGGGGACGAATACCTCTCCACCGAGCACCTGCTCATCGGCACCGCCGCCAAGGGCGGACGCGCCGGAGAGGTGCTTGCCCAGCAGGGAGCCACCCCGAAGAAGCTGCTGGAGGCCTTCCAGAAGGCGCGCGGCGCACGCCGGGTGACCACCGCCGACCCCGAGGGGCAGTACAAGGCGCTGGAGAAGTTCGGGACGGACCTCACCGCCGCCGCCCGGGAAGGGCGACTCGACCCTGTCATCGGGCGGGACCAGGAGATCCGGCGGGTCGTGCAGGTGCTCAGCCGCCGTACCAAGAACAATCCCGTCCTCATCGGCGAGCCCGGCGTGGGCAAGACCGCCGTCGTCGAAGGGCTCGCCCAGCGGATCGTCAAGGGGGACGTGCCCGAGTCCCTCAAGGACAAGCGGCTCGTCGCGCTCGACCTGGGCGCCATGGTCGCCGGCGCCAAGTACCGGGGTGAGTTCGAGGAGCGGCTGAAGACCGTGCTCGCGGAGATCAAGGACTCCGACGGGCAGATCATCACCTTCATCGACGAGCTGCACACCGTGGTCGGGGCCGGGGCCGGCGGTGATTCCGCCATGGACGCCGGGAACATGCTCAAGCCGATGCTCGCGCGCGGCGAGCTGCGCATGGTCGGCGCCACCACCCTCGACGAGTACCGCGAGCGGATCGAGAAGGATCCCGCCCTGGAGCGGCGCTTCCAGCAGGTCCTCGTCGCCGAGCCCACGGTGGAGGACACCATCGCCATCCTCCGCGGGCTCAAGGGGCGTTACGAGGCCCACCACAAGGTGCAGATCGCCGACAGCGCGCTGGTGGCCGCCGCCACCCTCTCCGACCGGTACATCACCTCCCGGTTCCTGCCCGACAAGGCCATCGACCTCGTCGACGAGGCCGCCTCCCGCCTTCGGATGGAGATCGACTCCTCCCCCGTCGAGATCGACGAACTCCAGCGGTCGGTCGACCGGCTGAAGATGGAGGAGCTGGCCATCGGCAAGGAGACCGACCCGGCCTCCCGCGAGCGCCTGGAGAAGCTGCGCCGCGACCTCGCCGACAAGGAGGAGGAGCTGCGGGGCCTGACCGCCCGCTGGGAGAAGGAGAAGGAGTCCCTCAACCGCGTCGGTGAGCTGAAGGAACGGCTCGACGAGGTGCGCGGCCAGGCCGAACGCGCCCAGCGCGACGGCGACTTCGACACCGCCAGCAAGCTGCTCTACGGCGAGATCCCCACCCTGGAGCGCGACCTGGAGGCCGCCTCGCAGGCCGAGGAGGAGGCCGCCAAGGACACCATGGTCAAGGAGGAGGTCGGCTCCGACGACATCGCCGACACCGTCGCCGCCTGGACCGGCATCCCCGCGGGACGCCTGCTGGAGGGCGAGACGCAGAAGCTGCTGCGCATGGAGGACGAGCTGGGCAGGCGGCTGATCGGCCAGACGGAGGCGGTGCAGGCCGTGTCCGACGCCGTACGCCGCACCCGCGCCGGCATCGCCGACCCGGACCGCCCGACCGGCTCCTTCCTCTTCCTCGGCCCGACCGGCGTCGGCAAGACCGAACTCGCCAAGGCCCTCGCCGACTTCCTCTTCGACGACGAGCGGGCGATGGTCCGCATCGACATGTCCGAGTACGGCGAGAAGCACACCGTGGCCCGGCTGGTCGGCGCGCCCCCCGGATATGTCGGCTACGAGGAGGGCGGCCAGCTGACGGAAGCCGTGCGCAGGCGGCCGTACAGCGTGGTGCTCCTCGACGAGGTGGAGAAGGCGCACCCCGAGGTCTTCGACATCCTGCTCCAGGTGCTGGACGACGGGCGGCTGACGGACGGTCAGGGCCGTACCGTCGACTTCCGCAACGCCATCCTGGTGCTGACGTCCAACCTGGGCAGCCAGTTCCTGGTCGACCCGGTCACGAGCGAGGCGGAGAAGAAGGAACAGGTGCTGGAGGTGGTCCGCACCTCCTTCAAGCCGGAGTTCCTCAACCGGCTCGACGACCTGGTCGTCTTCTCGGCCCTCAGCAAGGACGAGCTCAGCCGGATCGCCCGGCTCCAGATCGACCGGCTCGCGGGGCGCCTCGCGGAGCGGCGTCTCACCCTGGAGGTCACCGACGAGGCCCTGGCCTGGCTCGCGGACGAGGGCAACGACCCGGCCTACGGCGCCCGCCCCCTGCGCCGCCTCGTCCAGACCGCCATCGGCGACCGGCTGGCCAAGGAGATCCTCTCCGGCGAGGTCAAGGACGGCGACACGGTCCGGGTGGACGCGTTCGGGGACGGTCTGATCGTGGGGCCGGCGAGCGGGAAGACGCTGTGATCCGGGGTACCCGGCGTTGAGCGGGCGGGCCGGTGTCAGTTCTGGAGCTGGTCGAGCGGCGTCGCGTCCGCCCACAGCGTGATCACGACCACGACGAACCAGATGGCGACCCCCAGGCACACCAGCCACAGGCCCCACAGCAGCCACCGCAGTTCTCTTCTCATCCGCATGTCGCGATCCTGCCGCGCGCCGGTCATGGCACCGTCATCCGCAGGTGACCGGATCGTGTCAGCCCAGGGCTGACAGGGCCGACGGGGGTTGCCACCCCCCACCCCGCATGGGGGAGGATGACTGAATCCGTACGAAGGGAAAATCACGGTGACCATCGACCCGTCCTCGATTCCGAACTTCGGGGGCCAGCAGCCGCAGCCGCAACAGCCGGCCGGCCCCGTCGTCCCGGATCAGGACCTCGTGAAGCAGCTCCTGGACCAGATGGAGCTGAAGTACGTCGTCGACGACGAGGGTGACCTCGCGGCGCCGTGGGAGCAGTTCCGTACGTACTTCATGTTCCGCGGCGAGGG
>CBFGZZ010000571.1:0-3792 GCA_965653385.1 uncultured Streptomyces sp.
GCCCCGCGCAGCGCTCCCCCGGCCGACCGAAGCAGCTCGCCGCCACCCGCCCGACCCGGTTCTCCCCCGCCCGCGAAGGGCGGGGGAAACCCCGTGCATGCGCATCAAGCTGCGCACATGCAGTACGTTCGGGTCATGTCCCAGCCCGCCAAGTCCTCACGTACACCAGCCACGCCCGACGCGCCGGAAAGTGCCGCCGGCGGTCGCGCGGCCGCCCAACGGCTCAAGATGCGCCGCGAACTGGCGGCAGCGGCGATGGAGCTGTTCGCGACCAAGGGGTACGAGGCGACCACCGTCGACGAGATCGCGGCAGCGGCCGGGGTCGCCCGCCGCACGTTCTTCCGCCACTTCCGTTCCAAGGAAGAGGCGATCTTCCCGGACCACGACGACACCCTGATCCGCGCCGAGGCGGTGCTCAACGCCGCCCCGGCCCATGAGCACCCGCTCGACACGGTGTGCCGTGGCATCAAGGAAGTCATGCGGATGTACGCGGCCCGGCCGGAGATCTCGGTCGCCCGCTACAAGCTGACGCGCGAGGTGCCCACCCTGCGTGAGGCGGAGATCGCGTCGGTGGCCCGCTACGAGCGCCTCTTCACCCGCTATCTCCTCGGCCACTTCGACGAGCACGCGCACGACGACGACGCCAACGACGACCCGCTGCTGGCGGAGGTCGCCGCGTCCGCCGTGGTCACCGCCCACAACCACGTCCTGCGGCGCTGGCTGCGGGCCGGCGGCCAGGGCGACGTGGAGGCGCAGCTCGACCACGCCTTCGCGATCGTACGGAGGACGTTCGGGACGGGCATCGGGGCGGGCCGGGACACCGCCCCGCGCACGGCGCCGGCCTCCGTGGCCTCGCAGGGCGAGGTGCTGGTGACGGTGGCCCGGACCGACGCGCCGCTCGACGAGGTGATGCGGACGATCGAGCAGGCGCTGAAGGAGCGGGCCTGACCACAGCGCGGGGGTCCTCGCGATGGCTCCCTCAGCGGGAACCATCGCGTCGGCTCATCCGTCCTCCATGTCGAAGCACGATCTTCATGGTTGCGCGACGGAAGTGAGTTGCCATGCAGGCGGACGACCCGACCAAGCTCGAAGCCACACTGGCCGACGGGCGGCGCATGACCCTGTCCCTCCCCGCGACCGACGCCAAATGGGCCGCCGACGGCATAAAGGGCCTGCGCGCCGTCCCGCCCACGCACACCGGCCGCGGCGAGGAGCCCCCCGCCCTCCCCGAGGAGCCCGCGCTTCCCTTGCAGGTGGCCCTGCTGGGACTGGGCGCCTGAGCCTGGCGCTGGGACGAGGACGTGACGCGGAACTCGCGGCCGGCCGGGGCGTCGCCAGGACGCACGACTCGCACGGGGTCGCCGGTCTGGCACTGCGTGCCGTGAGCAGTCGCTGAGCCCGGTCGGCATGTCTTCGCGTTCGCCGAGCCGCGGGTGCCCCAGCTGGTGGCGTCGTCCGTGCGGCTTACAACTCGTACGGACCGCCGCTCGGCTCGCCATCACCGGAACACGCTCCTGTACCGACTGACGAAGATCGAGGAGCTCACCGGCCGCGGAGTGCGGGAGCCGCGGCCCGGCGACGGCGCTGCATCCGGCGTGTCTGGCCGACGCCCTCTGCCCCGCGCTCGCCCTCTGCCCCGCGCTCCGGCACCGCCCCATTCCACCCGATTGATACCTACTCACGGGTAGCTTTGATCGATCATCGCTCATTTGTTACGTAAAGATTTCATCTGAGAGCAAGTTCTGGCACTCGGTGCCTTGCCAGGTGACACGCCGTGCCATACGTTGAAGGAGTCCGGGCGGCCGGCGTGCAGAGACCTTTCGTACGTCGGCTGTCCCCGCAAACCCCTCCCGGGGTCTGCGCGCCCGGCGCCTGCGTCACAGGCAACCTCCCGCGCCACAAAGCGCTGCCGAACAGCACCATCCGCCGAACCGACGGCACCACACAAAACCCTCAGCAGCACCGACGTAACCCTCAGCACCCCTCCCTCAGGGTGCTCACCGCCGGAGGCAACACCGTGACCGTGAAGGACATTCTGGACGCGATCCAGTCGCCGGAATCGACGCCGGCCGACTTCGCCGCTCTGCCGCTCCCCGAGTCGTACCGCGCGATCACCGTGCACAAGGACGAGACGGAGATGTTCGCGGGCCTGCAGACCCGTGACAAGGACCCGCGCAAGTCGATCCACCTGGACGACGTTCCGGTGCCGGAACTCGGACCGGGCGAGGCCCTGGTGGCCGTCATGGCCTCCTCGGTCAACTACAACTCCGTCTGGACGTCGATCTTCGAGCCCCGGTCGACCTTCGGGTTCCTGGAGCGCTACGGCCGGCTCAGCGAGCTGACCAAGCGCCACGACCTGCCGTACCACATCATCGGCTCCGACCTCGCGGGCGTCGTCCTGCGCACCGGCCCGGGCGTCAACTCCTGGAAGCCCGGTGACGAGGTCGTCGCGCACTGTCTGTCCGTCGAGCTGGAGTCCAGCGACGGCCACAACGACACGATGCTCGACCCCGAACAGCGCATCTGGGGCTTCGAGACCAACTTCGGCGGCCTCGCCGAGATCGCGCTCGTCAAGTCCAACCAGCTGATGCCGAAGCCGGGTCACCTCAGCTGGGAGGAGGCCGCCGCTCCGGGTCTGGTCAACTCGACCGCGTACCGGCAGCTGGTCTCCCGCAACGGCGCCGGTATGAAGCAGGGCGACAACGTCCTGATCTGGGGCGCGAGCGGTGGCCTCGGCTCGTACGCCACCCAGTTCGCGCTGGCCGGTGGCGCCAACCCGATCTGCGTGGTCTCCAGCGAGCAGAAGGCGGACATCTGCCGTTCGATGGGCGCCGAGGCGATCATCGACCGCAGCGCCGAGGGCTACAAGTTCTGGAAGGACGAGCGGACCCAGGACCCGAAGGAGTGGAAGCGCTTCGGCAAGCGCATCCGCGAGTTCACCGGCGGCGAGGACATCGACATCGTCTTCGAGCACCCGGGCCGCGAGACCTTCGGCGCGAGCGTCTTCGTCACCCGCAAGGGCGGCACCATCACCACCTGCGCCTCGACCTCGGGCTACATGCACGAGTACGACAACCGCTACCTGTGGATGTCCCTGAAGCGGATCATCGGCTCGCACTTCGCCAACTACCGCGAGGCCTGGGAGGCCAACCGGCTCATCGCGAAGGGCAAGATCCACCCGACGCTGTCGAGGGTCTACCCGCTGGAGGAAACCGGCCAGGCCGCCTACGACGTGCACCGCAACCTCCACCAGGGCAAGGTCGGCGTCCTGTGCCTCGCCCCCGAGGAGGGCCTCGGCGTGCGCGACGAGGAGATGCGCGCCAAGCACATCGACGCCATCAACCGCTTCCGCAACATCTGATCCGCGACATCTGAGACACCCGAGGTCATAGATGACTGAGCGTCAGCCCGCCGAAGGCACGCGGGAGAAGGACCGGCCGTGGCTCATGCGCACGTACGCCGGTCACTCCACGGCCGAGGCGTCCAACGAGCTGTACCGGCGCAACCTCGCCAAGGGGCAGACAGGTCTGTCGGTCGCGTTCGACCTGCCGACCCAGACCGGCTACGACTCCGACCACATCCTCGCCCGCGGCGAGGTCGGCCGGGTCGGCGTGCCGATCGCGCACCTCGGTGACATGCGCCGGCTGTTCCAGGACATCCCCCTGGAGCAGATGAACACCTCGATGACGATCAACGCCACCGCCATGTGGCTGCTGGCGCTCTACCAGGTCGTCGCCGAGGAGCAGGGCGCGGACATCACCAAGCTCCAGGGCACGACCCAGAACGACATCG
>CBFGZZ010000572.1:0-3789 GCA_965653385.1 uncultured Streptomyces sp.
GGGGCCTGGGGCGGCCGGGGGGGCTGGGGGCTACTGTCGGGGGCGGCGGCCCGGCCTCTCCCGGGGGGGTGGCCGGGCCGCGGCGTGTGTGCGGTCGGCAGGCCGGCTCAGCAGCCGGTGCCGTTGAACTTCCAGAACGCGGACCTGGTCTCCGGTCCGGCGATCCCGTCCACGTCGAGGTGGTAGCCGAAGATGTCGCCGAAGGTGTTCAGGTACTTCTGCAGCGCCCTGATCGTGTTCGGGCCGACAGCTCCGTCGACGTCACCGGCGTTGTGTCCCCTCGCGTTGAGCAGACGCTGCGCCGCCTTCCAGCTGTTGGTGCCCAGCTGCCCGTCGATCGTGCCGGGGTTGTAACCACGGTCGCGCAGCCAGCACTGCCAGTTCTTGGCCCGGGCTGTGTTCAGGCCGAGGTTGTTCACGGCGAGGACGGAGACGTCCTGGGCGCTCACCGCGGGCTTGGCGGCCGGCTGGGACGCCGCGAAGCCGGTACCCGCGGCCGCCACCGTGCCGGCGGCGAGCCCGAGGACGGCGGTGAGGCTGACGACTGTCCTCGTCAACGCGTTCGAACGCATGCTTCTCCCTTGGGTCGTGGGACGGCACCTGACGTGCCGCCGGCTGACAGGACGAGAGTGCGGGGCGGGCGGCGCGGGCCACCACCGTTGCCGCCCAAGTGACGCCATCACGGGATGTCTCGGCCCCTGACCTGCAAAGACACCGTCCTCAGAGACGTCACGGCGAGACGGCGGGGACGGGTGTTGGCCGATTCCATACCCGTGCGGGAACCGCTTCCGCTGTGGGCCGTGGATGCTGATGCAGAATGCGACCGGGGCCGGCCCGCTGACCGACGGGCCGTGCGCCCGGACCGTGAACGCGTGTGGGGGGAACATGTCGCGTTGGGCAGCGCTGCCCGTGGAACTGGATCCGCGTGTGCGGCAGTTGGTGGTGCGCTTACGCCGGCTGAAGGACCACAGCGGGCTGAGCCTGCGCCAGCTCGCGGCGCGGACCGGGTACAGCGAGAAGTCGTGGGAACGCTATCTGGGCGGCCGCTCGTTCCCGCCCGCCGAGGCCGTCGTGGCGCTGGCGCGGGCGGTGGGCGAGGATCCGACACGCCTGATGGCGTTGCACGAGGTCGCCGCGGAGGCGTGGGGCAGCAGACGCACGGAGCCGCCCCCCGGGGCCACCGAGTCCATCGGCTCCCCAGCCGCCGAGACCACCGAGCCACGCTCGCCCGGCCGTTCGCTGCGGATAGCGCTCGTGGCGGGGGCCGTGGCACTGGTCCTGGCGGTCGCCACGGCGGTTCTCCTCGTCGTACGACTGGGTGACGACGCGGCGGAACGGCCCGCGGCTACCCTCGCCGCGACCGCCACCTCCGCATCCACGCCGCCGCCCGCGTCGGCCGCGCGACCGGAACCCCCGTACGCCTGCCGCGTCGAGCGGATCGACGGCCGCTGGGGCGCGGGCCTCAGCCGCACCGAGCGCGCGATCCTGGCGAACGGCCATGCGGGGCCGGAGGTGGCCGAGGCGCAGTGTCTGCTGCGCCGGGCCGGTATCTCGCCGGGCGGCATCGACGGGATCTTCGGTCCGATGACGGAGCGCGCGGTCAAGCGGATGCAGCAGCGGGCCGGACTCGTCGTGGACGGCATCGTCGGGCCACATACCTGGAAGGCTCTACGACGATGACGACGCCGTCCCCGGAACGGGCCCGTCTGGCCGCCGCGTTGCGGGAGTTGAAGGGGCGGACCGACCTGAGCCTGGCCGGCCTCGCGGCGAAGACCGCGTTCAGCAAGTCGTCCTGGGACCGCTACCTCAACGCCCGGACGGTCCCTCCGCGCGACGCCGTCCAGGAGCTGTGCCGCCTCGCCGGTGAGCCGGAGGCGCGCTGTCTGGCGCTGTGGGAGATCGCGGAGTCGGCGGGCAGTGGACGGGCGACGGAGGAGGCATCCGCGCCTGCGGAAGGGGTGCCGGCGCCCCCGGACGGGGGCACCGTCGACGACGGCTCCGTTCGGCGCAGCGCGACCCTCGTGGCGGTGCTCGCGTCGGTGTGCGCCGTGGCCGTCGGGGGCGTCGCCGCGGTGGCCCTGCTGCTGCCGCACCGGGACGGCGAACCGCGCGCGTCGCTGTCGCCGCCCCCGACCGCGGCGGGGCCGCGCTGCCGTGGAGAGGTCTGCGAGGGCAAGAGCGCCATGCAGATGAAGTGCGCGGGCGGCCCGCAGACCCTCGCCACGCACCGGACCGCCTCCGGCGCCTGGATGGAACTGCGCTACAGCCAGGAGTGCGGGACGAGTTGGGCCCGAATGTGGGCGACACACATAGGCGACCGGCTTGAGATGTCGGCCGGTGACAAGGGCGGCGGCTCCGATGACGGTGGCGTCCGCAGCGCGGAGATCGAGAACGGCGTCGACGCCGACAACTACGTCTACACCCCCATGACCGCGGCCCGCCCCGGAACCGTCGTCCGGGCCTGCTTCCACCCGGCCGCGGGCGGCGACACGGAGTGCTTCGACAGCCGAGTGGGGAGGTGAGAGACGTTGTCAGTGGCTGCCCCTACAGTCGCTGACATGGCGACACTTCCGAACCCTCTGCCCAGGCTCGCGTCCCTGGGACTGCACCTGCCGCCCGGCGGCCTGGTGGACGCGACTGACGACGGACCGTGGCACGAGCCGCTGCTGTGGCTGTCGGACGACCGGTCGACTCCGGGTGACTGGACCGCGCTGCGGCACACGGCACCGGCCGTCGGCCTGCTCCCGGTCCTCCTGGACGTCGGCGCCGGTCACGGCGGCCCGCAGCTGTGGGAGTTGATGCCCCGCGAGATGTCGTACGCCGGGGATCACGACGCCGAGGAAGTGCTGGAGGAGTTCTGGGAGGAGTACGCGGAGGAGGGCGAGGCCTGGCCCGGCCTGGCGACCCCCGAGGCCGCCGAGGTCGCCGACACCGCCCAGGACCCCGAATCCGTCGCCTCCGACATCGTGGACTCCCTCCTCGACGGCCGTGGCCCCCTCAAGGACCCCCGCATCGCCCTCGTACCGGCCCGCCGCAGCGCCGACATCCCCGCGGCGATCGGCTGGATGGGCCCGGCCAACCACGAGAACGACACCGGCCGTCTGTCCGCGGTGCTCCGCTCCTGGGAGGACCGGTTCGGCATACGCACGGTGGCCCTGGGCTTCGACACCCTGCTGGTGTCCGTCGCCGCCCCGCCCACCACCCTCGCCGACGCGGAGGCCCTGGCCGCCGAGCACTTCGCCTTCTGCCCGGACAACATCTGGCAAGGCACCGACAGCACCCCGCGCGCCTACGCCGAGAACCAGCTCCTCAACCAGCCGGCCTGGCACTTCTGGTGGGACTGACCGACGGCGCGGCGGACCCTCGCACTCCAGGGCCGGTCCGGTGGATCAGGCTCAGGTCCTGGGCTGACGCAGCCCCTCCCCCAGCCTCCTGAGCCCCTCCTTGATCTCCTCCGGCGTCTGCGTCACGAAGCACAGCCGCATCGTCGACCGGTCGGGCTCACCGGCGTAGAAGGGCGCCCCGGGCACATAGGCGACATCGTGCCGCACCACCTCGGGCAGCAGGGCCGTCGTGTCGTACGACTCCGGCAGCCGGACCCAGAGGAACATGCCGCCCTCGGGCCGGTCCCAGGTGGAGCCCTCGGGGAGGGCGCCGGCCAGGCCCGCCAGCATGGCGTCGCGGCGCTCGCGGTAGACGTCCCTGACCCGGGCCACATGGGCGTCGAGGCCGGTCAGACAGCGGGCGGCGGCGAGCTGGTTGACGGTCGGGGTGTGCAGGTCCGCGGCC
>CBFGZZ010000573.1:0-3779 GCA_965653385.1 uncultured Streptomyces sp.
GGGGCGGGCGAAGTCGGTGTCCGTGGCGGGGTGTTGTCGTGCAGGCGGCGGCCGCCGCCACCCCGAGGACCAGGGTGGCGGCGGCGCGCTGCAGGAGCGTCGTCCGTGTCATACGAGTGGGATGTTGATGCAGGTGAGGATGGCCGCCTGGGCCTTGAGCTGTTGCGTGGTGGCGTTGGGATCGAGGCGGACCTTCTCGGCGTTCTGGACGGCGTCCAGGAAGGGGGTGTCCGGCTTCAGGTCGCTGTCGGTGTCGACGAGTTCGTTCGGCTCGAAGGCTCCGCCCGCGAAGTTCAGCCAGGCGGCGAGGAGTTGGCGGTCGAGGGAGCGCTTCGGGTCCAGGAGCAGGTTGAGGAAGAGGACGTCCGCGGCCTTGTCCTGCGTGGACACGTCGACCTTCTCGGAGAAGACCGCGCTGGCGTGCTGGACGATCTTCAGATAGCAGTCCAGGGTCTTCTTGCCGAGCCCGGTGAGGTCGCCGGTCAGGTACTTGACGTACCAGACGTCGGCGAGCAGCGACAGCGGGGCGTTGCCCTGGACGATGACGGGCATCGCGTCGGTCCCCGTACCGCCGTCGTCGTCACGTGCCGTGAAGCTCAGGTCGTACAGGCAGGGCTTGGCGTACGTATGGGTCTGGGCGTCCGTCAGGTCGCGGGGCTGGACGCTGGGGCTGCGGGCGGGGTCGGGGTCGGGCGGGTTGACGAGCGAGGTGGTCGTGGCGGCCGCTGTGCCGTCGCCCCACGCCCAGCTCATGGTCTCGTCGTCGCTGCCGGGGTCGGTGACCCGGGCGGTGTACCGCTTCTCCTCGCCGGCGTGGACGACGAGTGTCTTCCCGCCCGCGAGCGGCACGGCACCGCTCTTGTCGATGGCGGCGGTCGGGTCGACGTTGGCGACGGTGATCTCGGCGTCGCGGCAGGTGGTGGTGTCGTCGTCGCTGCCGCAGATCTTCACGGTGAAGGTGCCGTTGTCACCGAAGACCAGCTCGCGGCTGAAGGTGAGGGTGGCGTCGGGGCGGTTGTTCTCCAACCGGCCGGGCAGGGCGACGGGCTTGCCGTCGCCGGGGTCGATGGTGGCGGTGAGCGGGTCGAGCCAGCCCGGGTCGGTGATCGTGCCGGAGACGGTGAGTTTGCCGCCCTCCTCACGCGGGCCCTGCACGGTGAAGGCCACGGTGGGCGCGACGTTGGTGACGGTCACGGTCGCCGTGTCGGTGTCGGCGCCGGCGGCGTTGCCGACGCGCAGCCCGACGGTGTACGTGCCGTCCTGGCCGACCCGGTCGAAGAGCGGGCTGACGCCGGTCGCGTCGTCGTAGGCGCCGTCGCCGTCGAAGTCCCAGCTGTAGCTGCCGCCGCCACCGGGGACGGTGGAACCGCTCGCGTCGAGCCGTACGTCGGCGCCCTCCTTGGTGGAGTACGGTCCGCCCGCGTCGGCGGTGGGCCGGCAGCTCGCGGGGTAGTCGGTCGCCGGGTTGGCCTGGTCCTGGCTCGGTGAGGTGGCGCTCGCGCCCATGCCCCGGCCGGCGAACACCCCCCACAGCAGGCACTGGTTGGCCCCGCCGTTGTCGGCCCGGTCGGCGGCGAGGATGCCGTCGCGGGCGTCCAGGAAGTCCGGCGAGGACGGCGTCAGCTTCATGCCGTCGACCATCAGCTGCTCGTGCCGCTGCTTTCCGGTGGCGTAGCCGTACGCGCCGACGAGCGCGGTGCGCATGTCCCACATGGCCGTTGCCCAGATCTCCCCGTCGGAGTGCACCTGGCAGCCACCGGAGCAGAGGTCGGCGTAGGTGAGGTCGCTGTCGTTGTACGCGACGCTGCGTACGCCGGTGGCCGAGCCGTTGTTGTACTCGCCGTACACGGGGTCGTTCCACATCGAGGTGGCCACCGCGTCGCTCCAGCCCTCGCCGAGCGCGCCGGTCTGCTCGCCGTCGCCCATGTCGCCGCCGCCGACAAGGCGGTTGGACAGGCCGTGGCTGTACTCGTGGGCGATGGTGTCGCCGTTCATGGCCCGGTGCATGTTGTGGTTGCCGCAGGAGGCGCGTCCGACGAAGAGCCGCATGGTTCCGTTCTGGCCGTCGTCGGGGGTGCTGAAGTTGGCGTTGCAGGCGGAGTCACCGCCCGCGTCGAAGTCGACGTACACGTCCACCCGGTCGCCTCCGGCACCGCCGTTGCCCAGGTTGTCCTCCTGGAAGTTGCCCGACGCCTCGTCGAAGCCGAGGCCGTAGAGGTGGTCGTGCATGCGGTTGGTGTAGTAGAAGGCCTGGGTGACGACCGCGTCCCGGTCGGTGGTGAGGTCGGTGCCGCCGCTGGTGCGGAAGGCGTCCGTGAAGGTGTGGTCGAAGTGCTGGTACGCCGGGTCGCCGGCGGCCGGGGTCTGGGGCTGGTACCCGAGCGACTCGTTGCCGTCGACGTCCTGGGAGACCTCGGCGTTGTTGCCGGTGGTGACCCGGCCGCCGACCCAGGAACGGCCCAGACCGCTGAAGGGCACGGTCGTCGCGCTGCCGAGGGTGGGGTTCTGGGCGGTGAAGACCCGGCCCTCGGGGCCCTCGTTGCTGGTGCGGTCGGTACGCAGCAGGACGGTGCCGTTCCCGGCGTCGACGACGGTGTCGTACAGGTGGTGGTTGTCGGCGGTGAGGGTGGTCCGCCAGGCCGGGCGGGCGGTGCCGTCGGCGAGCGGGAAGGTGACCCGGGTGGCGGTGGCGCCGTCGGGCGGGGTGCCGGTGCCGACGGAGGCCGCGGCCCGGTCCAGCGCGTCGCCCTTGTCGAGGGCGACCTTCCCGGTGGCGCGGGCGTCCGGGACCAGGCTGCCGGTGACGGTGAGGATACGGCCCGCCTTGTCGACGGCGACCGAGAGGCGGGCGTCGTGGACGGGTACGCCCCGGTCGGTCTGCCCGATGAAGACATGCCGTACGCCGTTGTGCTCGGTGCGGTACGACTTGACGACGGTGAGCGCGTCCAACTCGGCGGCGGAGAGGCCGTAGAGGTCCACGTGATCGCGTATGTGGTCCAGCGCGACGGTACGCGGGTCGTCGGTGTCGGTGCCGGTGAGGGCGTTGCGGCCCTGCGGGGTGAGCCGCTTCGGCGTTCCGAACCGGCTCCAGCGGACCGCCGTACCGTCGAGTTCCTGCGCGGCGCGCAGCTGCCCGGCGGTGGGCGCGACGCGCTTGTCACCGCGGACGTCGATGTTCGGGTACGGCAGTTCGGACCGCTCCTGGGCCGGTCTCTTCGACGTCCCGGCGCGCTCACCGTCGTCGGCGGCCTGCGACGGTGCGACCGTGACGGCCGGCAGTGCGAGCAGGACCGCGCCGACGAGCAGTGATCTTGCGCGATTCGATAAGCGTGTGGGTGGCATTCCCTCTCCCCCGTCCGTTGACTTTCCTGACTGCGGACCGAGGACACGGTACGTGCGCATGACAAGTCGACGGAAGGGTGCGTGGAAAACCACCTCTCCCGTCGTGGGATCGAACCGTAGGCGTCCACGAACTCATGGAAGTCCGCGGGGAATTCGATGCCGAGTTTCAGTGACTCGCTCCGGCGTCGCGGTGGGCACCAGTGGCCGACCCGGCATCACCACGGACGGCCTCGTCCACATCAAGTAGCCCGGTCCCCCGAACACGGCGGTGACACGCCCGGGTCACGCCCACGCGATGGGTGCGCGTGACCTTCGCATCGGCAAGGTCGATACTGCCAAGAGGGGCCTTCTCACCGACCCACCACCGAGGTGACCCCACCGGCAAAGACACAGGCCATTGCACCTACTACCCTCAGTAGGAGGTAGACATGAAGATG
>CBFGZZ010000574.1:0-3745 GCA_965653385.1 uncultured Streptomyces sp.
TCGAGCCTCGCGAGGAGTGAGGAACGTGGCGAAGGAAGAGAAGACCCGTGCCAAGAAGGAACAGGTCAAGGGCAAGGCCAAGGAAGCCATGGGCCGGATGACCGGCAACGAGCGGATGACCGCCGAGGGCAAGACCGACCAGATGAAGGGCGACGCCCGGCAGGCGAAGGAGAAGGGGAAGGACACCTTCAAGCACTGAGGGCGCCCCCAGCGGGCGGCGCCCGGCGCGTCAGCTCTTGCGGTGCCCTATCAGCCGCGGCTTCGCCTCCAGCCCGTCCAGCCCGTGCCACGCCAGATTCACCAGGTGCGCGGCCACCTCCGCCTTCTTCGGGCGGCGGACGTCGAGCCACCACTGGCCGGTCAGGGCGACCATCCCGACCAGGGCCTGGGCGTACAGCGGGGCCAGCTTGGGGTCGAAGCCGCGGCTCTTGAACTCGCGGCCCAGGATGTCCTCCACCTGGGTCGCGATGTCCGAGATCAGCGAGGCGAAGGAACCCGTCGACTGGGGGATGGGCGAGTCACGGACCAGGATGCGGAAACCGTCCGTGTACTCCTCGATGTAGTCCAGCAGCGCGAACGCCGCCTGTTCGCACAGTTCGCGCGGGTGCCCGGCCGTCAGCGAACCGGTCACCATGTCCAGCAGGCGCCGCATCTCACGGTCCACGACCACCGCGTACAGCCCCTCCTTGCCGCCGAAGTGCTCGTACACCACCGGCTTGGAGACCCCGGCCTTCGCCGCGATCTCCTCCACCGACGTGCCCTCGAAACCCTTCGCGGCGAACAGCGTGCGACCGATCTCCAGCAACTGCTGGCGCCGCTCCGCACCGGTCATCCGGGTACGGCGCGTCCGCCGAGGCTTGTCGTTGCTGGGGGTACTGCTCGAGTCGGTCGCCACGGCGTCAATCATGCCGCCTCGGCAGGCTCCTTCCGGCGCCGGGAGCCGCCTTCCCCGGTGTTCCGGCGCGAATCGATACGCGAGCGTGACGGCCAGCGCACGTCGTACGCCCAGCCGAGCATCTCGAACCAGCGGATGAACCGGGCCGAGGAGTCGATCTGGCCCCGCTCCACACCGTGGCGCGCGGACGTCGGGTCGGCATGGTGCAGGTTGTGCCAGGACTCACCGCACGAGAGCACGGCCAGCCACCACACATTGCCCGAACGGTCACGCGACTTGAACGGCCGCTTGCCCACCGCGTGGCAGATCGAGTTGATCGACCAGGTCACGTGGTGCAGCAGGGCCACCCGCACGAGCGAGCCCCAGAAGAAGCCCGTGAACGCGCCCCACCAGGACATCGTCACCAGACCGCCGATCAGCGCCGGCAGGGCCAGCGACAGCACCGTCCACCAGATGAACTGACGCGAGATCGCGCGGATCGCCCGGTCCTTGATCAGGTCAGGCGCGTACTTGTCCTGCGGGGTGCGCTCCTCGTCGAACATCCAGCCGATGTGCGCCCACCACAGGCCCTTCATCAGTGCCGGGACGGTCTCCCCGTAACGCCACGGCGAATGCGGGTCACCCTCCGCGTCGGAGAACTTGTGGTGCTTGCGGTGGTCGGCGACCCAGCGGACCAGCGGGCCCTCCACCGCCATCGAGCCCGCGACGGCGAGCGCGATCCGCAGCGGACGCTTCGCCTTGAAGGAACCGTGGGTGAAGTAGCGGTGGTAGCCGATCGTGACGCCATGGCAGGCGAAGAAGTAGAAGAAGGCCAGCAGACCGAGGTCCAGCCAGCTCACGCCCCAGCCCCACACCATCGGCACCGCGGCGGCGAGCGCCAGGAACGGGACGACGATGAAGAGGAGGAGCGCGAACTGCTCGACCGACCCCTTCTTCTCGCCGCCGAGCGTGGCTGAGGGAAGTCGGGTGTCGTCGTTCGCCTTCGGGGCGTCTTCGATCACATCGGAGCTCGTGGTCATGGGCGTCCCCTGTGGGGTTTCGAGGGTTGTGGCAGATGCCGGGGCTGTGGGAACTGTTCCCAGGTTCCGTTAAAACGTTCCCTACGGTTCCGTAACCTACGGCGTCGTAAGTATGGCAGTGCGTCGCCCGACGGCAAGAGCCCGAGAGACTGCGCGTCCGCATGGACACCTATCCTTGGAGTCGGTCGGACAGCGCGGTCCGCTCTGATTTCTTCCCGGATGTCAGAAGCCGTATGCGGCCCAGCCGCGCGGCCCAGGCGCCGGGTTCCCCGCCCGGACGAGCTTCAACACTGCAAGGAGCCGCACCTGTGAGCAGTGCCGACGACCAGACCGTGTCTCAGGAGACCACCAGCACCGAACTGCGTGCCGACATCCGCCGACTGGGTGACCTCCTCGGCGAGACCCTCGTCCGTCAGGAGGGCCCCGAGCTGCTGGAGCTCGTCGAGAAGGTCCGCCGCCTCACCCGAGAGGACGGCGAGGCCGCCGCCGAGCTGCTGCGCGGCACGGAGCTGGACACCGCGGCCAAGCTGGTCCGCGCCTTCTCCACCTACTTCCACCTGGCCAACGTCACCGAACAGGTCCACCGGGGCCGCGAGCTGCGTGCCCGCCGTGCCGCCGAGGGCGGCCTCCTCGCCCGTACGGCCGACCGCCTCAAGGACGCCGACCCCGAGCATCTGCGCCAGACGATCCAGCACCTCAACGTGCGCCCCGTCTTCACCGCGCACCCCACCGAGGCCGCCCGCCGCTCGGTCCTCAACAAGCTCCGGCGTGTCGCCGCCCTCCTGGAGACCCCGGTCCTCGACGGCGACCGCCGCCGGCATGACACCCGACTGGCCGAGAACATCGACCTCGTATGGCAGACGGACGAGCTCCGCGTCGTACGCCCCGAGCCCGCCGACGAGGCCCGCAACGCCATCTACTACCTCGACGAACTGCACGCCGGCGCCGTCGGCGACGTCCTCGAGGACCTCACCGCGGAACTGGAACGCGTCGGCCACAAGCTGCCCGACGCCACCCGCCCCCTCACCTTCGGCACCTGGATCGGTGGCGACCGCGACGGCAACCCCAACGTCACCCCCCAGGTGACCTGGGACGTCCTCATCCTCCAGCACGAGCACGGCATCAACGACGCCCTGGAGATGATCGACGAGCTGCGCGGCTTCCTGTCGAACTCCATCCGCTACACCGGCGCCACCCAGGAACTCCTCGACTCCCTCCAGGCCGACCTCGACGCCCTCCCCGAGATCAGCCCCCGCTACAAGCGCCTCAACGCCGAGGAGCCCTACCGGCTCAAGGCCACCTGCATCCGGCAGAAGCTGGAGAACACCAAGCTCCGCCTCGCCAAGGGCATCCCGCACGAGGCCGGACGCGACTACCTCGGCACCGGCGAGCTGCTCCAGGACCTCACGCTGATCCAGACGTCGCTCAGGGAACACCGCGGCGGGCTGTTCGCCGAAGGCCGCATGGACCGGATCATCCGCACCCTGTCCGCGTTCGGCCTCCAGCTGGCCACCATGGACGTCCGCGAGCACGCCGACGCCCACCACCACGCCCTCGGCCAGCTCTTCGACCGGCTCGGCGAGGAGTCCTGGCGCTACGCGGACATGCCCCGCGACTACCGCTCCAAGCTCCTCGCCAAGGAGCTCCGCTCGCGTCGCCCCCTCGCCCCCACCCCGGCGCCCGTGGACGCCGCCGGCGAGAAGACCCTCGGCGTGTTCCAGACCGTCAAGCGGGCCCTGGAGGTCTTCGGGCCCGAGGTCATCGAGTCGTACATCATCTCCATGTGCCAGGGCGCCGACGACGTCTTCGCCGCCGCCGTCCTCGCCCGCGA
>CBFGZZ010000575.1:0-3743 GCA_965653385.1 uncultured Streptomyces sp.
GGACCGCCCTCGGCGTCCTGATGCTTCCGCTTCTGCTGGTCTCGATGGACGTCTCGGTCCTGTACTTCGCGATCCCGGCGATCAGCGCGGACCTGGCGCCGAGCGGCACCCAGCAGCTGTGGATCTTCGACATCTACGGCTTCGTCCTGGCCGGCCTGCTGATGACGATGGGCTCGCTCGGCGACCGCATCGGCCACCGCCGCCTCCTGCTGATCGGCGCCATCGCCTTCGGCGCCGCCTCGCTGCTGGCGGCCTACGCGCACAGCGCCGAGGTCCTGATCGCGGCCCGCGCGGTCCTCGGCATCGGCGGCGCGACCCTGATGCCGTCGACGATGGCCATCCTGCGCACGATGTTCACCGACCCCGCGCAGCGCGCGAAGGCGATCGGCATGTGGTCGGGTGTGATGACGGCCGGCGTGGCCCTCGGTTCGGTGATGAGCGGAGTCCTGGTCGAGCACTTCTGGTGGGGCTCGGTCTTCCTGGTCAACCTGCCCGCGATGGCGCTCCTGCTGCTGCTCGGCCCCTTCCTGCTGCCCGAGTCGCGAAACCCCGCGCCCAGCCGCTTCGACTGGCTGAGCATTCCGCTGTCCATGGCGGCCGTACTGCCCGTGGTCTACGGCCTGAAGGAGATCCCGTCCGAGGGCTGGAACGTCCGCTACGTCGTCTCGATCACCGTCGGCCTGCTGTTCGCGGCCCTCTTCGTCCACCGCCAGCGCACGGCCGCGGCCCCGATGATCTCCCCGGCCCTGTTCCGCGGACGCGGCTTCGCGCCCTCCGTGGCCCTCAACCTCGTGTGCATGTTCGGCGTGCTGGGCTCGTCCTACTTCACCACGCAGTACCTTCAGTCGGTGCTCGGCATGGGCGCCCTGGAGGCGGCTTTGTGGGCGCTGCTGCCGTCGGTGCCGATCGGCGCGGCGGGACCGCTCGCGACCCAGCTGGTGCAGCGGGGCGTCAACCGCGCCTATGTCGTCACCGCGGGCTTCGCGGTCTCCGCGGCCGGTTTCGCGCTGCTGTCCCTCGCCGGCACGGACTCGCTCTGGCTGGTGCTGACCGCGTGCGCGGTGATCGCCGTCGGAGGCGTCACGGTGATGTCCCAGATCATGGACCTCGCGATGGGCTCCGCCCCGGTGGAACGGGCGGGCTCCGCGTCCTCCCTGCTGGAGACCGGCGCCGAGTTCGGCGGCGCCCTCGGCATGGCCGTCCTCGGCTCGATCGGTACGGCGGTCTACCGCCACGAGATCCCGGCGTCGGCGCCGGACGTGGCGCACGAGACGCTCGGCGGAGCGCTGGCGGTCGCCGACCGGGTCCCGGGCCTGGCCACCGCCGCGCGGGAGGCGTTCACCAGCGGGATGCAGGGGGCGGCAATCGCGGGAGCGGTGCTGCTCGCGGGGGCCGCGGTGCTGGCGGCGGTGACGCTGCGGCGGGTCGAGGTCCGGGAGCAGCAAGCATGCGAAACGCCGGACGGGCCGAGTCACCTCAGCCCGTCCGGCGTTTGAGGACGAGGCCCGTTCAGGGCCGATGCGGGGTCCGGGGGCGGCAGCCCCCAGCCGCGGTGGTGGACCTAGGCCAGGTTCACCGCACGAGCCGACGTGGCCCCGATCTCCTCGGCGACCTCGGTCAGCACCCCGGCGGGCACCGTGTCGTCGACGGTCAGGACGGCCAGCGCCTCACCACCGGCGACGGCACGCGAGACCTGCATGCCGGCGATGTTGATGCCCGCCTCGCCGAAGACCCGGCCGACGGTGCCGACGACACCGGGACGGTCCTCGTACTTCAGGACGACCATGTGGTCGGCGAGCGCGAGGTCCACGTCGTAGTCGCCGACCGCGACGATCTTCTGGAGGTGCTTGGGGCCGGCCAGCGTGCCGGAGACGGACACCTCCTCGCCGCCCGAGAGCGTGCCGCGCACGGTGACGACGTTGCGGTGGTCGGTGGCCTCCGAGCTGGTGGTCAGCCGGACCTCGACACCCCGCTCCTGGGCGAACAGCGGCGCGTTGACGTACGACACCGTCTCGTCGACGACGTCCTCGAAGACACCCTTGAGGGCGCTGAGCTCCAGCACCTTCACGTCGTGCTGGGTGATCTCGCCGTAGACCTCGACGTCGAGGCGGACCGCGACCTCACCGGCGAGCGCCGTGAAGATCCGGCCCAGGCGCTCGGCGAGCGGCAGGCCCGGCTTGACGTCCTCGGCGATGACGCCGCCCTGGACGTTCACCGCGTCCGGCACGAGCTCACCGGCGAGGGCGAGGCGCACCGAGCGGGCGACGGCGATACCGGCCTTCTCCTGCGCCTCGTCGGTGGAGGCACCGAGGTGCGGGGTGGCGACGACCTGGTCGAACTCGAACAGCGGGGAGTCCGTGCAGGGCTCCTTCGCGTACACGTCGAGACCGGCGCCGGCGACCCGGCCCTCCTTGAGGGCGGAGTACAGCGCCTCCTCGTCGACGATCCCGCCGCGCGCGGCGTTGACGATGCGCACGCTCGGCTTGACCTTGCGCAGCGCCTCGTCGCCGATGAGGCCCACGGTCTCGGGGGTCTTGGGCAGGTGGACGGTGATGAAGTCGGAGACCTCGAGCAGCTCGTCCAGCGAGAGCACCTTGACGCCCATCTGGGCGGCGCGCGCGGGCTGGATGTAGGGGTCGTAGGCGACGACCTTCATGCCGAAGCCGGACATGCGCTGGGCGACCAGCGCGCCGATGCGGCCCAGACCCACGACACCGAGGGTCTTCTCGGCGAGCTCCACGCCCGTGTACTTGCTGCGCTTCCACTCGCCGTTCTTCAGCGCGGCGTTGGCCTGCGGGATGTGGCGGGCGGTGGCGACGAGGAGACCGCAGGCCAGCTCGGCGGCGGTCACGATGTTCGAGGTGGGGGCGTTGACGACCATCACGCCGGCCTTGGTGGCGGCGGAGACGTCGACGTTGTCCAGGCCGACGCCGGCTCGGGCGACGACCTTCAGCTTGTTCGCGGCGGCGATGGCCTCGGCGTCGACCTTGGTGGCGGAGCGGATCAGAATCGCGTCCACTTCGGCGATGGCCGGGAGCAGTTCGGCTCGGTCCGCTCCGTTGCAGTGGCGAATCTCGAAGTCGGGGCCAAGCGCGTCCACGGTCGCGGGCGACAGCTCTTCAGCGATGAGTACGACGGGTTTCGAGCTCACGTGAGTCCTCACAAGTCCAATGCGGACGGCCGTCCCGACGGCCGCAGGCGGTGGAGGGGGCTTGCCGCGTGGAAGACGCACGACGTTGTGGGCCTGACGCGTATGTAGTACGGCAGTGTAGTGCCGTGGCGGAGGGCGTCTTGCGCCTCTGCGGAAGGATCACCCGGACGAGAAACGCCATTTTGTAGGGGGTCTCCGGGTCGGGTCCGGGGCAAAGCCCCGTGGCGGTACCCCCAGCCGAGGGTACCGCCACGGAAGGCGTGGCTCACGCCTCTTCGTCGACCCAGCTCATCAGCTTGCGCAGCTGCTTGCCGGTGGTCTCCAGCAGGTGCTCGGAGTCCTGCTTCTTGTACTCGTTGTACTTCTTCAGACCGCCGTGGTACTCGTCCATCCACTGCTGCGCGAAGGTGCCGTCCTGGATCTCGGCGAGGACCTTCTTCATCTCGGCCTTGGTGGCGTCCGTGATGATCCGCGGGCCGGTGACGTAGTCGCCCCACTCGGCGGTCTCGGAGATCGACCAGCGCATCTTCTCCAGGCCGCCCTCGTACATGAGGTCCACGATCAGCTTCAGCTCGTGCAGGCACTCGAAGTA
>CBFGZZ010000576.1:0-3740 GCA_965653385.1 uncultured Streptomyces sp.
GACCCACCCCGAACTCGCCCCCCACGACATCGCCCACGCCCTGGCCACCACCCGCACCCACCACACCCACCGCGCCGCCGTGGTCGGCACGGACGTCGCCGAACTCCTCGACGCGCTGCGCGCCCTCGCCGAGGGCGACACCACCTCCGGGGCACCCGTCGTGACGGGTACGGCCGGACACGCGGTGAAGCCCGTCTTCGTGTTCCCCGGTCAGGGCGCGCAGTGGCTCGGGATGGCCGACGGGCTGCTCGACGACGCGCGGGCGTTCCGCGAGAGCGCCGAGGCCTGCGAGGCCGCTTTCGCGCCGTACCTGGACTGGTCCGTACTGTCGGTGCTCCGTCAGGAAGCGGGGGCGCCGTCGCTCGACCGCGTCGATGTCGTGCAGCCGGTGCTGTTCACGATGATGGTGTCGCTGGCCGCCGCGTGGCGTGAGCTGGGAGTGGAGCCGGCGGCCGTGGTGGGGCACTCGCAGGGCGAGATCGCCGCCGCGCACGTCGCCGGGGGTCTGTCCCTGGACGACGCCGCCCGGGTGGTGGCGCTGCGCAGTCAGGCCTGGTTGAAGCTGTCCGGGCAGGGCGGCATGGTCGCGGTCGCGCTCAACGCGGACGAACTGCGGCTGCGTCTGGAGCGCTGGGGCGACCGGCTCTCCGTCGCGGCCGTGAACAGCCCGGGCGCCACCTCCGTCGCCGGGTGCCCGGACGCCCTGGCCGAGCTGGTCGACGAGTTGCGGGCCGACGGCATCGACGCCCGGCGTATCCCCGGCGTGGACACCGCCGGGCACTCGGCCCAGGTGGACGTGTTCCACGACCACCTCCTTGAGGTGCTGGCGCCCGTGTCGCCGCGCTCGTCGGCGGTGCCGTTCTACTCGACGGTGACGGGCGGCCCACTCGACACGGCGGAGCTGGGCGCGGCGTACTGGTACCGCAACATGCGCGAGCCGGTTCGGTTCGAGGCGGCGTCGCGGTCCCTGCTCGCCGACGGCCACACCCTGTTCGTGGAGCTGAGCGCGCACCCGCTGCTGGGGGCGTCGCTGCAGGAGACGATCGCCGACGCCGGCCGGGACGCGGCGGTCCTGCACACCCTGCGCCGTGACCAGGGTGGCGTCCGGCGGCTGCTGACCGCGGTGGCACACGCGCACACCCACGGGGCGTCCGTGGACTGGCCGGGCGTCTTCGCCGGTACGGAGGCCCGGCCGGTGACGTTGCCGACGTACGCCTTCCAGCGGCGGCCGTACTGGCTCCAGGCTCCGGCGGTGGCGGACGTGGCCGCGGCGGGCCTGGCCGGCGCGGAGCATCCGCTGCTCAGTGCGACGGTCGAACTGCCCGACGCGGACGGTCTCGTGTTCACGGGGCTGCTGTCGACACAGAGCCATCCGTGGCTGGCCGAACACGCGGTGCGGGACACCGTTCTGCTGCCGGGCACCGGTTTTTTGGATCTGCTGCTGCACGCCGGCGCACAGGCCGGCTGCGACCGGATCGACGACCTCACGCTGCAGGCGCCCCTGATCCTCCCGGCGAAGGGTGCGGTCCGGATCCAGATCTCCGTGGGCGCGGCGGACGAGCGGGGCCGTCGTTCCTGTGCGGTGCATTCGCGTCCCGAGGACGGGGAGCCGGGCAGCCCGTGGACGTGTCACGGCACGGGTCTGCTGACCACCGGGGACACGCCGGTGACGGCCGCCCCGTCGTCGGACGTCTGGCCCCCTGAGGGCGCCGTCGCGGTGGACACCGAGGACGTGTACGAACGGCTCGCGGAGTTCGGGCTCGGGTACGGCTCCACGTTCCGGGGGCTGCGGGCCGCCTGGCGCGACGGTGACTCGCTGTGCGCCGAGGTGTCCCTTCCCGAGGGGACCGACACCGACGGCTTCGGTGTGCACCCCGCGCTGCTGGACGCCGCTCTGCACACCATCGCTCTGCTGGACGCGGGCCCCGACGGTGGGCCGCTCTCCGGCGCGATACGGCTGCCCTTCGCGTGGACGGGAGTGACCCTGCACGCTGTCGGCGCCGGGCGGCTGCGGGTGCGGCTGACACCGACGGGTCAGGACTCCGTGACGCTGACGGTCTCCGACCCGTCCGGCGGACCTGTCGCCACCGTCGAGTCGCTGACGCTGCGGGCCGTGGACGAGGACGAGCTGACGGCCGGGTCGGCCGACCTGCACCACTCGCTGTTCCATGTGGGCTGGAACGCCCTGCCCGCTCCGGTGCCCGAGCCAGCCGACCTGCCGACCGCTGTCATCGGGGACGGGTCGCCGTCCGCGTACGCCGATCTCGCGGCGCTGGTGAAGGCCGTGGACGCGGGCGCGCCGGTGCCGGAGACGCTGGTGGTCGTCTGCTCCGGAGGCGACGGGTCCGCGAAGAGCGCCGATCCGGTGGCGCGTACTCATGAGCTGACCCGCGAGATCCTGGACGTGGTAGGGCCGTGGCTCGCCGATGAGCGCTTTTCCTCGACGCATCTGCTCGTCGTCACGCGGCGGGCGGTCGCCACCCACGCCGGCGAGGGCGTCCTAGACATCGCCGCGGCCTCGGTACGCGGCTTCGTCCGGGTCGCGCAGTCCGAGAACCCGGACCGGATCACCCTCGTCGACCTGGACGACGACACCGCCGTCTCGGCCGATCTGGTATCCGTCGTGCGCGGTGCGCGCGAGCCCGAACTGGCACTGCGGGCCGGGATCTGCCATGTGCCCCGGCTGGCGCACGCGTACGCCGCGCCGCCACTGCGGATCCCGGACCGGCACGACTGGCGGCTGGAGGCCAGCGGCCGGGCCACGCTGGAGACGCTGGCCGTGATCGACAATCCGGTGGCCCGGCAGCCGCTGGCGGACGGCGAAGTGAGGATCTCCGTCCGGGCGGCCGGGGTGAACTTCCGGGACGTCCTCGTCGCGCTCGCCATGGTCCCCGGGCAGGAGACCATCGGCAGCGAGGCGGCCGGGGTGGTCACCGAGGTGGGCCCGGGCGTGACCGGTGTCTCCGTCGGAGACCGGGTCATGGGCCTGTTCAAGGGGTCGCTGGGCCCGGTCGCGGTCACGGACCACCGGTTGGTCGTGCCGGTACCGGCCGGATGGAGCGACGCTCAGGCGGCCTCCGCTCCGGTCGCGTTCCTGACGGCGTACTACGGGCTGAAGGAGCTGGTGGGGCTGCGCCCCGGTCAGCGGGTGCTGGTGCATGCCGCCACCGGCGGCGTGGGGTTGGCGGCGCTCCAACTGGCCGGTCATCTGGGCGCCGAGGTGTTCACGACCGCCAGCCCCGCCAAGCAGCATGTGCTGCGGGCCCGGGGATTCGACGACGATCACATCGCCAACTCAAGGACGCTGGACTTCGAGAAGCAGTTCCTCTCCGTCACAGGGGGCGTCGGGGTCGACGTCGTGCTGAACTCCCTCGCCCACGAGTTCGTCGACGCCTCGCTGCGGCTGGTCGCGCCTGGCGGCCACTTCCTGGAGATGGGCAAGACCGACATCCGTGACGCCGCCGCCGTGGGTGAGGCCCATCCCGGGGTGCGGTACCAGGCGTACAACCTGGACCAGGAGGGGCCGGACTGCGTCCGGCGGATGCTGGGCGAACTCGCGGAGCTCTTCGAACGCGGCGTGCTGGAGCCGCTGCCGACCACGAGCTGGGACATGCGGCACGCCCCGGAGGCGTTCCGTCACCTCAGCCAGGCGCGGCACATCGGCAAAGTGGCGCTCACCGTGCCCAGGGCGCTGGATCCGAACGGGACCGTCCTGATCACCGGCGGCACCGGAACCCTCG
>CBFGZZ010000577.1:0-3735 GCA_965653385.1 uncultured Streptomyces sp.
CCCTCCGTCAGGGGTGGGGCGCCGTTCGGTCAAGGCACGGGTACGGCCATGGGCTCCGGTTCCTTCGGCGGGACCGGCGGCCGGGGCCCGTCGGGTTCGCGGGAGAGCCGTCCCGGCCACCACACCTTGCGGCCCAGGGCGACGCTCGCGCTGGTCACCAGGTAGGTGCGCACCAGGAACGTGTCGAGCAGCACGCCCACCGCGATGACGAGGCCCAGCTCGACGAGGGCCACCAGCGGCATGCTGGTGAGCACGGCGAAGGTGGCGGCGAGGACCAGCCCGGCGGAGGCGATGACGCCGCCCGTCGTGCGCAGCGCGGTGAGCGCGGCCGACGCCGGTTCGGCGCCGTGCAGGCACTCCTCGCGCATCCGGTGCATCAGGAAGATGCCGTAGTCGACGCCGAGCGCCACCAGGAACACGAAGGACAGCAGGCCCAGTCCCGGATCGGTGCCCTCGAAGCCGAAGAGCGGCTCGAAGAGAAGCCCGCCGATGCCGAGCGCCGCGCCCCACACCGCGACCACGGCCGCCACCAGGATCAGCGGCGCGACGACCGAACGCAGCAGGGCGACGAGGATCAGCAGCACGGACAGCAGCACGATCGGCACGACGACCAGCCGGTCCCGGGCGTTGGTGTCCTTCAGATCGATCTGCTCGGCGCTCGCCCCGCCGACGTAGGAGCCGTCGAGCTTGTCGCGCAGGGCCTCGATGGTGGCGGTCTCCGCGGCGGACTGGGGCGGCGCGGCGGCGAGGACGGAGATCTCGGTCCAGCCGTCTCCGGTACGGCCTTCCCGAGCGCTTTCGACACCGCGGGTGCCGCGGATCGAGGCGAGGGTCTCGTCGGCCCGCTCCCGCGGCGTGATGACGCTGATGGGCTGGGTGCCGCGTTCGGGGTAGGCGGCGGTGAGGGTCTCCATGGCGGCGACGGCGTCGGGCTTGCTGGTGAAGGAGTCCTCCTGCTTGAGGCTGCCGGGCAGGTTGAGGGCGCCGAGCGCGAGCGCGCCGAGCAGCACGGCGCCGGCCGCGAGGACGGTCAGCGGGCGGCGTCCGGCGGAGCTGCCCATCGCCGTGAACAGGGACCGGCGGGCCTTGGGTGTGCTGCCGTAGCGCGGCACGAGCGGCCAGAACACGCGCCGGCCCAGCAGCACCAGGATGGCGGGCAGCAGCGTCAGCATCGCGGCGAGCGCGCACAGCACACCGACGGTGCCGAGCGGGCCCATGCCCCGGCTGGAGTTGAGGTCGGCGGCGAGCAGGCACAGCAGTCCGGCGGCGACGGTGCCGGAGGAGGCGAGCACGGCGGGCCCGCAGCCCTTGAGCGCGGCGGCCATGGCGTCGTACGGCCGCTCGATCCGCCGTAGCTCCTCCCGGTACCGCGAGACGAGCAGCAGGGCGTAGTCGGTGCCCGCGCCGAACACGAGGATCGTCATGATGCCGGAGCTCTGGCCGGACACGGACGTCCCGAACCCCTGGTTGAGGCCGTAGGCGACGCCCATCGACAGATAGTCGGCCATGCCGGCCACGGCGAGCGGGACCAGCCACAGGAACGGGCTGCGGTAGATGAGGATCAGCAGCAGCGCGACCACGGCGGCGGTGGTGTAGAGCAGCGGTCCGTCGAGCGAGTTGTAGACCTCGCTCGCGTCGGTGGCGAGCGCGCCCGGCCCGCCGACGTCGACGCTCAGCCCGTCGCCGCCCCGCGCGATGTCCCGTACCTCGCCCACGAGCGCGTCCCGGGCCTTCTCGTCCTGCCCCGGCTCGGTGCTGGCGACCGGGTACATGAGGGTGGTCCCGTCCCGGGACGGGATGCCCTGCGGCTCACCGGTGAGCCGATGAGCGCCGGCGATCCGCTCGATCTGCCCGGCGGCGGTCGCCCGGTCCTGCGCGGTCAGCCCACCGTCCCGGTGATAGACGACGACCATCTCGGTCGCCTCACCACCCGGCAGCCGGTCCTCGATCCTGGCCACCTGCGTCGAGTCGGCGCTCGCCGGCAGATAGTCGACGGCCCGGTCCCGCTGTACGTCCGCGAGCTTCGAGGCGAACGGCGACGCGAGTGCGAGCACGGCGATCCAGAGCCCCAGCACGAGCCAGGGCACGGCCCGCCTCCGCCGTGTGCTTGTCCTTGCGGCCCCCATGCGACGGGCCTCCCTCCGGGTCGGATGTCTGGGTCGGTTTCCAGACTTCCGGCGCCGAGGTGCGGATTCGTCGGACGGGAGGGCGAGTTGGGGCCTACTGCCGGGGGCGGCACGACGGCGCGATTACTCCCTGGGGAGTACGGCGGGACGCGGCGCCTGAGTATCCGTACTCGTCGCGGCCGCGTCCGCGGCGTACCGCTGCTGTCCGGGGCTACGGCCGCCAGGGCCCGATGGTCCGCCGGACAGGCCTAGGACGGCGTCCGGGCCGCCGCTGCCAGCAGGCGGGGCACGTCCTCCGCGCCGATGGTGAGGGCGGCGCCGACCGTCGCCAGGACGTCGCGCTCGGCGGGGGTGTAGGGGCCGTCGGCCAGGGCGATACGTGCCCCCTGGAGCAGGATCGACTCCCGGCCGGGCGGTGCGAGGTGCGGGGCCAGCGGGTCCAGCGCTTCGTGGAGCTCTATGGCCAGCCCGGCACCGCAGGGCTCGGAGAAGACGCGTCCGGTGTCCGCCGCGAGGGCCTCCACCAGGGCGTTGAGCTGTTCCTCCGTGCAGTCGTCGAAGCCGGCCGCGCGCACGGTGACCGCCGCCGTCTCCAGGGCCGGCCGGGCACAGGTGCCGCCCGCCGCCAGCACCGCGAGGGCGACGGTGTGGACGGCGTCGCGGAGCATCGCGGAGAAGCGGGTGGTGGTCGGATGGTCGAGCGCGTCGGTGCCGAAGTGCCGGCGACAGGCCGCGCACTCCACGACGGGCCCGGTCTCGCCGCGCGGCAGCACCGGCACGCCGAGGAAGGTGAAGCGGCGATGCCCGCTCAGCCGCTGGTAGTTGCGGTCGCCTCCGCAGCCGGGGCAGAAGAACTCCCCGTCCCCGACGGCCGACCATGCGGTGCGGGTGCCCAGGATGCGCGCAGCCCTGGCAGCACGGCCGTCTCGTCCCCGTCCTGGCAGCACGTCGCACCTCCGTAAGCCCACGGCAACGTCGCCGCGCTTGCGTGATGTTAGCCACATCAGGGACGCGCAGTCAGTACCCCGAACGAGACCTTTCCGTGACCTGCACAGGTCAATGGCCGGAAAACGACGGGCCCCGCCCGCCAGGAAACGGCGGACGGGGCGTCTGAATCCGGGGCACGACAACGCCCTAAAGGGGCGCCGGGAGCTGCGCGACAAGCCACGACGAGCCCGCACGCACCCACTCTCCAGTGGACCTACGGCGAGAACGAACCGTCAACGAGCAGCCCGGTTGACGGCGGAGACGACCGCCTTCAGCGACGCCCGAGTCGTGTTGGCGTCAATCCCGATCCCCCACAGCACCTTGCCGTCGATCGCACACTCGATGTACGAAGCGGCCTGCGCGGACGCGCCCTCGCTCATCGTGTGCTCCTGGTAGTCCAGCAGCCGCACGTCGATCCCGATCGACTGCAGCGCGTCGAAGAAGGCCGAGATCGGACCGTTCCCGGACCCGGTCAGGACCGTGTCCTGACCATCCACCGTGGCCTCCACCTTCAGCGTGTCCACACCGTCGGTGTCGGTCGTCGACTGGTTGTTCTTGACCTGCACGCGGCCCCAGGGGTTCTCCGGGTTCGGCAGGTACTCGTCCTGGAAGACCGCCCAGA
>CBFGZZ010000578.1:0-3734 GCA_965653385.1 uncultured Streptomyces sp.
AGGCCGAGGGTGTTGAAGCCGACGCGGGCGAGGGTGGCGAGGCCGGGCTCCTCGGCGCCGACCGACTCCAGCAGCTCCAGCGCGTCCTCCTCGTCGAGCTCGGCGAGGTCCGCCTCCAGCTTGGCGTTGAGGAAGATCGCCTCGGCGGGAGCGACCAGGGCGCGCTGCTCGGCCTTGAAGTCGTCGTCGACCAGCTCGTCCTCGTCGACGTTGAAGACGTAGAGGAAGGGCTTGGTGGTCAGCAGGTGCAGGTCGTGCAGGAGCTCCTCGTTGCCGGAGCCCTGGACGATGCCCGCGGAGAACAGCGTGTCGCCCTTCTCCAGGATCTCCTTGGCCTCCTCGACGGCCTTCACCTTCGGGGCGATGTCCTTCTTGATCCGCGACTCCTTCTGGAGCCGGGGCAGGACCTTCTCGATGGTCTGGAGGTCGGCGAGGATCAGCTCGGTGTTGATCGTCTCGATGTCGTCCTTGGGCGAGACCTTGCCGTCGACGTGGACGACGTTCTCGTCCTTGAAGGCGCGGATGACCTGGCAGATCGCGTCGGACTCACGGATGTTGGCGAGGAACTTGTTGCCCAGGCCCTCGCCCTCGGAGGCGCCGCGCACGATGCCGGCGATGTCGACGAAGTCGACGGTCGCCGGGAGGATCTTCTGGGAGGAGAAGATCTCGGCCAGTTTCGCCAGCCGCGGGTCCGGGACGCCGACCACGCCCACGTTCGGCTCGATCGTGGCGAACGGGTAGTTGGCCGCCAGCACGTCGTTCTTGGTCAGGGCGTTGAACAGGGTCGATTTGCCGACATTCGGCAGACCGACGATTCCGATCGTGAGCGACACGTTGCGACTTCCCGTACGTGAGAGGACTTCAGGGGGCTGGGCTGGGGCCCGGTCCTTCCTCGATCTTCGCTGCAGATGCTGCACACGATGCCGACGACGCAGATGTACGGGCCGATCCACCAGTCTACGGCGTACCGGGCCGGGCCCAGGGCGCCGTATCGAACACCTGGCCAAGGTCCGCCCCAAGGTGTGTCCGATGGCGAATTCGCCACATAAACCGACCTAGGTTGGACCGGTGGAGCAAGACAGGGCGCGACCTGCCGGGTTCGGATCGCGACGCGGTACTCCGCCGCCGTTGCCGCCGCAGGCGGTGCGGGGTGGGGGTGGTGCGGGGCGGGGTGAGCGCGGGTTCGCGCCGTACGGGAACGGCGACGGGGACGGTGTGGAGCGGGGCGAGGGGCGTGCGAGGCGCGACGGGGGCGGGTGGGCCCCGGAGGTGAGCGGTGCGAGCGGTGCGAGCCGTGCGAGGGGCGTGAGCGGGGGGAGGGATCCGGGCGGCGGGCGGTCCGTCTGGGCCTCCCGGTCGTCCGGCCCCGGCCCGGAAGGCCGGCCTTCCCGTCCGTCCGCGTCCGCCCAGCCCGTCCGCACCACCCGGCCCGTCGCCCAGCGCCGCCCGAGCGCAGCGGCCCCGGCGGCGGCCGTACGGCGGTTCGGGCCGCCGCCCGTGCAGCAGGCGGTACGCCGGTTTCCCAACCCCCGGCTCACGGGCCTGGGCTGCGGCCTGTTCTGCGGTGCCGTGATGTTCCTGCTCGGTCACCTGGACGCGCTGCTGCTCGGGTCGTCACTCACGGTGTACAGCGTGCTGTTCGTGCCGGTGTGCGTGCTGACCGCGGTCTGGGTGCGCCGGGGCGACCTGATGACCGCGCCGGTGGTCCTGCCGATCGCGTTCGCCGTGGGGCTCGTTCCGGTGGCCGACGAGGGCGGAGGGATCGGCGGTCACCTGATGGGGCTGTTCACCGCCCTGGCCACACAGGCCGGATGGCTGTACGGGGGAACGCTGATCGCCGGTCTCATCGTGCTCGTACGAAGGGTCCGCCTGGTGGCACGCAGGGCGGCGGTCCGACGACGCGCAACGTGACCGCGATCGTGGCCGTCGCCGCGACCGTGGCCGCGACCGTCGGCCGTCGGTGCCACGTCCACCGACGGCCCGTCATCGATCAGCCGTCCTTCTCCGCGGCATGCATCGCCGCGCCCACGATCCCCGCGTTGTTCTGCAACTGCGCCGGGACGATCTCCGCCTTGATGCCCTCGATGTAGGGCAGGAACTTGTGGGACTTGCGGCTCACCCCGCCGCCGATGATGAACAGCTCCGGGGAGAACAGCATCTCGACATGGGCGAGGTACTTCCGGACCCGGTGTGCCCAGTGCTCCCAGGAAAGGTCCTCGTCCTCCTTGGCCTTGCTGGAGGCTCGCTTCTCCGCGTCGTGGCCGTGGAGTTCGAGGTGGCCCAGCTCGGTGTTGGGGACCAGGCGGCCGTCGATGAAGACCGCGCTGCCGATGCCCGTGCCGAAGGTGAGGAGGATCACGGTGCCCCGGCGGTCGCGGCCCGCGCCGAAGTGCATCTCGGCGACGCCGGCCGCGTCCGCGTCGTTGACCACGGTCACCGGGAGGCCGCCGAGGCGGTCACTGAACAACGCGCGCGCATCCGTGTCGATCCAGCTCTTGTCGACGTTCGCCGCCGTACGGATCGTGGATCCGTCGGTGACCACGCCGGGGAAGGTGAGCCCGACCGGCCCGGTCCAGCCGTAGTGCTCGACGACCTGCTTCACACCGTCGGCCACCCCGTCGGGCGTGGCCGGGTGCGGAGTGAGCACCTTGAAGCGCTCCTGAGCGAGATCGCCTCTGTCGAGGTCCACCGGGGCACCCTTGATCCCGGATCCACCGATGTCCAAGCCGAAGATCTGCATGGCCCTACGTTACGACGCGGGACCGACAGTCACTCCCCGGAGTCGGCGGAGCCCGTGGCCCCGGTGCGCTCGGCGATCAGCGCGGCCGCCTCGTCGCGCAGGTCACGGCGGAGTTCCTTGGGCAGCGAGAAGGTGATCGACTCCTCGGCCGCCTTCACCAGCTCCACGTCGCCGTAGCCGCGCTGGGCGAGCCACTCCAGGACCTCCTCCACCAGCACCTCCGGGACGGAGGCGCCGGAGGTGACGCCGACCGTGGTGACGCCCTCCAGCCAGGCCTCGTCGATCTCGTTCGCGAAGTCCACGAGGTAGGCCTCGCGGGAGCCGGCGAGCTTGGCGACCTCGACGAGCCGCTTGGAGTTGGAGGAGTTGCGGGAGCCGACCACGAGGACCAGCTCGGCCTCGGCACCCATCTGCTTCACGGCGAGCTGACGGTTCTGCGTGGCGTAGCAGATGTCGTCGCTGGGCGGGGAGATGAGCTGCGGGAACTTCTCCTTCAGGGCGTCGACGGTCTCCATGGTCTCGTCGACGGAGAGGGTGGTCTGGGAGAGCCAGACGACCTTCGACTCGTCGCGGACCTCGACCTTGGCGACGTCGCCCGGGCCGTCGACGAGCTGGATGTGGTCCGGTGCCTCGCCGGACGTGCCGATGACCTCCTCATGGCCCTCGTGCCCGATGAGGAGGATGTCGTAGTCCTCGTTCGCGAAGCGGACGGCTTCCTTGTGGACCTTGGTGACCAGCGGGCAGGTCGCGTCGATGGTGGCGAGCCTGCCGCGCGCGGCCTCCTCGTGGACGACGGGGGCGACACCGTGCGCGGAGAACATCACGATGTTCCCCGGCGGGACCTCCTCCGTCCGCTCGACGAAGACGGCGCCCTTCTTCTCCAGGGTCTGTACGACGTACTTGTTGTGGACGATCTCGTGCCGGACGTACACCGGAGCGCCGTACTGCTCCAGGGCTTTCTCGACGGCGATCACGGCGCGGTCCACACCCGCGC
>CBFGZZ010000579.1:0-3733 GCA_965653385.1 uncultured Streptomyces sp.
CGTCGTGGACGTCCGCCGCTCCTCGTACCCACCGCCCCACCTCGCCGCGAACGACCCCACCACCACACCCGCCACCACCGGAACCGCCCCGACCGCCCACTGCAACGGCCCGCCCACTCCGGGCCCCGGCACCGCCTCCAGCAGCGGAAGCGGCGGCAGCAGTGGCGCGGGCGACGAGGACAGCGGGCCCACGACATGCCCCGCGCCGAGCACGAACCCGGGGCCGAGGGCGTACGACGCCGCCCAGACCGCCGCGTTCGGCACGAGCGCGGCGCACAGCAGCAGTACCGCGAACCGTCCCGACCAGCCGCCCGTCAACTCCAGGAACGACGTCCGCGCCGCCCCGCCGTGCCAGACCAGCGAGGCGCCCACCAGCACCGCCCCGCCGCCGATGAGCGCCGCCGCCCCGGCACCGGCCGCCCGGGCCGCCGCGCCGAGCCGGGCGGGCGCCTCCGCGACCGGCACCAGCCGCCGCACCTGCGTCGGCATCGCCCCCAGCACACCGTCGGCCGCCTCGGGCCGTCGTTCGCACGCCGTCCACACCCCCACGCCCGCCGCCACCATCGTGACCAGGGGCACACACAGCGCGGTCCAGAACCACGCCGGCCGCAGTTCGCCCCCGGTGGCGTAGACCGCGGCCGCCGCCCCGACGCCGAGGTACCCGAGCACGACGCCCGTCCACGCCGTACGCCCCGACACCACCGGCGCCCCGTCGCCGCCGTCCGCCGCCGCGTCGCGGGCCGCCCGGTGCACCAGCCAGACCGGGAGCATCAGCAGCAGCAACGGGGTGACTCCGACCGGGGCGGGTACGCCGGAGAGGGTGTCGGCTCGGACCAGTTCGGCCCCGTGCGCCAGGAGCCACAGCACGGCGGCGACGTGGAGCGCGCCGCCCGGCCCGCTGTCCGGGTACGGCGAGCTGATCCACAGCGCGATCACCAGTACGGCGAGCACGCCGAGCCCCAACCCGGCGGCCACGGCGCCGTTCAGCAGGCTGGCGCCGAGGCCGGGCATTCGGTAGCGGATGCGGGTGAGCAGGGACGACAGGGGCGTTCGGCGGGCGGTCATCTCGATCACGAGCGCCATGCTCCCAACGACACGCGCTTTCCCGTCGTAACAGGCGAACCTCCGATGTGTCGCTCAATATATGTTTATGTACCTTTTCGCACGAAGGGGCGTACGGTGACGCAGAGTCCTCCCACCCCGCTCCCCCCGCCCAAGGAACGCCGACGCCTGCGCGAGGCCTGTTCGTTGACGCAGGATCAGGTCGCGGAACGGGTGGGCGTCAGCCGCGAAACGGTACGCGCGTGGGAGAGCGGCCGTACGACTCCGCGCGGTCGGCGCAGGGAGGCGTACGCACAACTGCTGAGGTGGCTGGAGAAGAAGACGCGGGATCAGCAGGGGGCGCAGGGGGCGGAGGAAGAGGCGTGGGCGCGGGGGACTGTCGGGGGCCAGGAGGTGACGGGGCGTCAGCGGTCCGAGGACCGTCCCTCGGCTCCGAGCCAGGCCTCACCACCGGTTCCGGCACCGGAACCGGAACCGGCACCGGAACCCCGGCCCGAACGCCCCCTCTCCCCCGCCCAGGCCTTCGACGCGCTCTACGCCTTCTGCGCACCCGCCCTCGTACGCCAGACCTACCTGCTCACCGGGCGCCGTGAACTCGCCCGCGAATCGGTCGAGCGGGCCTTCCAGGTGGCCTGGCAGCGGTGGCCCGAGGTGGCACGCGACCGGGATCCGGCGGGCTGGGTGCGGGCGACGGCGTACGACTTCGCACTCTCCCCCTGGCACCGGTTCCGGCCCCGCTACCGGCACCCCGAACCCCCGCCCTCCGACGCGTCCGACCGTGTCCTGCTGGACGTACTCCTCGAACTGCCGCCGCCCCAGCGCCGCACGCTGCTCCTGTACGACGGGGTGGGCCTCGACCTGCCGGAGACGGCGGCGGAGACGGAGGCGACCACACCGGCGACCGCGAACCGTCTCCTGCACGCCCGCGCCGCGGTCGCAACCCGCCTTCCGGGTCTGTCCGACCCCGCCGAGCTCCACGACCGCCTGGCCGAACTGGCCTCCACGGAGCGGCTGCGCGCGCCGAAGCCGGCGACTGTGCGCGACGGCAGCGAACGCCGGGCCCGCTTCTGGACGCGGGCAGCCATCGCGTTCACGGTGGCCCTCATCGGCACGACGGCGCTCACGCTGCGGACGGCTCCGACCCAGTACGAGCCCCCTGTGCCGCCGGGGGCGACGGTGCGGGGGGTGCCGCCCAGGGTGGCCCCGGGGCCTCTGTCGTCGAAGGAGCTGAAGCTGAGGGCCAAGCTGCGGTCGGAGGCTCAGCACGGTCCGGAACGGCTGGCTCCGCAAATGGGGTGACCAGTTCCCCGCGCCCCTGGGGGTTGCGGTCACCGGCGCCCGCATGGCCTGCGGGCAGTCGTGCCGCAGGGGCGACGCCCGCCGGCGCGGCTGGCGTGAACGCCGGTGGGCCCGCCCCCATCGCGGGGAACGGGCCCATCGGCGTTCAGGTGACGGCCGTTACTACGGCTCAGCCGCCCAGGATCTCGCGGGCGAGCTTGGCGGTCTCGGTCGGGGTCTTGCCGACCTTGACGCCCGCGGCCTCCAGGGCCTCCTTCTTCGCCTGGGCGGTGCCGGACGAACCGGAGACGATGGCGCCGGCGTGGCCCATGGTCTTGCCCTCGGGCGCGGTGAAGCCCGCGACGTAGCCGACGACCGGCTTGGTCACGTTCTTCGCGATGAAGTCCGCGGCCCGCTCCTCGGCGTCGCCACCGATCTCACCGATCATCACGATCAGGTCGGTGTCGGCGTCGGCCTCGAACGCGGCGAGCGCGTCGATGTGCGTCGTACCGATGATCGGGTCGCCACCGATGCCGACGGCGGTCGAGAAGCCGATGTCACGCAGCTCGTACATCATCTGGTACGTCAGCGTGCCCGACTTCGAGACCAGACCGATACGGCCCGGCTTGGTGATGTCGCCCGGGATGATGCCGACGTTCGACTGACCCGGGGTGATGATGCCGGGGCAGTTCGGGCCGATGATCCGGGTCTTGTTGCCCTTCTTGCCGGCGTACGCCCAGAACGACGCCGAGTCGTGCACGGCGATGCCCTCGGTGATCACGACGGCCAGCGGGATCTCGGCGTCGATGGCCTCGACGACCGCGTCCTTGGTGAACTTCTCCGGCACGAAGATGACGGAGACGTTGGCGCCGGTGGCCTCGATGGCCTCCTTGACCGTGCCGAAGACGGGTACCTCGGTGCCCTCGAAGTCGACCTTCTGTCCCGCCTTGCGCGGGTTCACGCCGCCCACGACGTTGGTGCCGTCGCCCAGCATGAGCTTGGTGTGCTTCATGCCCGTGGCGCCGGTCATGCCCTGGACGATGACCTTGCTGTCCTTGTTGAGCCAGATAGCCATGGTGTGTTGTGTCCTCGTCCTGAGTGCTTACTTTGCGGCGTGGGCCAGCTCGGCGGCCTTGTCGGCCGCGCCGTCCATGGTGTCGACGCGCTGCACCAGCGGGTGGTTGGCGTCGGTGAGGATCTGTCGGCCGAGCTCGGCGTTGTTGCCGTCGAGGCGGACGACCAGCGGCTTGGTGACGTTCTCGCCGCGGTCCTCCAGCAGCTTCAGGGCCTGGACGATGCCGTTGGCGACCTCGTCACAGGCGGTGATGCCACCGAAGACGTTGACGAAGACGGACTTGACGTCCGGGTCGCCGAGGATGATCTCCAGGCCGTT
>CBFGZZ010000580.1:0-3730 GCA_965653385.1 uncultured Streptomyces sp.
GGCGGGGGCGGGGGCGGGGGCGGATGCGGTGGCGGAGGCAGCTGACACGGGGCAGCTGAGCTCCCCGAGCAGGGGGAACCGCATCCGGACGGAACGGGGCCGGTACCTGGGACCGGCCCCGCTTTGTGCGCCCCGGCGCACGCCGGAGTTGAACAGTTGAGCTGATAAGCCCTCTGAGGGATGGAAAGCCTACGAACTTGGGTAAAAACGCTGTGGCGGCGCCACAGTTCATGATTCAGTGAAATTCACCAACGCAGCCCCTCGGAGTCCCGCGGACACCCCTTCTGACCGGCCGACCGGGCTGACCGGGCCGTCCCTCCCGGTGTCGGCCGGGTCCGCCGCCGGAGCCCGACACCTTCCTCCTTTCTTTGCGTGCTTGCGGAGCCGACCCATGCTCACGACCCTGAACACCGCCTATACCGACACGCGCGCGGCCGACCTCGCCTGGGCCCTGGGGCGGGAACCGCTGCCCTCGCTGGCCACGCTCGACCTCGAACTGACCGGCACGAAGCTCCAGTTGAGACTGCTCGGCGCGTCCCACCAGGTGCTCCTGGAGGAGGAGCGCGGCATCTGTTCGGAGACGGTGGCGTGTATGCCCGGCAGCAGCACGCCGCTGCCGCTCGGGGTGGCCAAGCGGGTGGGCGACTGGGAGTACGAGTTCGCGGCCCGCGTGGAGATGCTGTCGCCCGGTCAGTTCGCGGGACGCGCACAGGAGTTGCTGGCCCTCGTCGCCGACCACCCGCACGGCCTCGCCGGAGTCTTCCCCGGCAGCCCGCACGCCTTCACCGCGATGCTCGCCCAGCACCACGAGGGACAGGTGCACTGGCGGACCTGGCACGCCTACCCGCAGGACGGGCAGTTGGTGGCCACGCGGACCAGGGTGGGAGTACGCGCGGTCGCGGCCGGGCCACGGCGCCGGGCGGGATCTCTGCGGTCCTGACGCAAACGTCCCCCGCGGCAACACCACACGTGTGGGTGACCCAGCGTGCCGCAGGCGTAACGTACCGTCGGCAACGTGATCGAACCGCACGCGCCCGCCCCGCCCGGTGCCCCGCCACCCTGGGCCGGCCCCGCGCGGCTCCCGGTCCGGCCGGGCACGGGACGGTTCCTGGTCCTCGCGGGCGTCTTCGTCTGCGCCGCCTGCGGACTCGTCTACGAACTCGAACTCGTCGCCCTGGCCGCGTACTTGATCGGCGACTCGGTCACCCAGGCCTCCGTCGTGCTGTCCGTCATGGTCTTCGCGATGGGCATCGGCTCCCTCGTCGCCAAGCGGCTGCGCCCCTACGCGGCGGCCGGATTCGGCGCCATCGAAGCCGTACTCGCGCTGGTCGGCGGATGCAGCGCGCTCGCCCTGTACGCCGTCTTCGCCTGGACCGGCGACTGGGGCGGCCTGTGGGCCAACGGCCCCCGCTGTCTCCTGGTCGCCTTCTCCCTCACCATCGGCCTGCTGATCGGCGCCGAGATCCCGCTGCTGATGGAGCTGATCCAGCGCATCCGGCGCCAGGACGCGGGCGGCGCGGTGGCCGACCTGTTCGCCGCGGACTACGTCGGCGCCCTCGTCGGCGGCCTCGCCTTCCCCTTCCTGCTCCTGCCCCTGCTGGGCCAGTTGACCTCGGCCCTGATCACCGGCGCCGTCAACGCGGTCGCCGGGGGCGCGCTCGTCCTCGGCCTGTTCCGGCGCGACCTCACCCGCCGCGCCCGCTGGCTCCTGGTGATCGCCAACATCACCGTCCTCGGCGTCCTCGCCTCGGCCGCCGTCCTCGTCGACGACTTCGAGCGCGCGGCCCGGCAGGCCGTGTACGGCAGGGACGTACGCGTGGCGCTCCAGACGGACCTCCAGGAGGTCGTCATCACCGGCGGCACCCACGGCCGCCCCCTCGACCTCTTCCTCGACGGCCGCCTACGGGTCAGCGGCCGCGACGAACGCCGCTACCACGAGGCGCTGGTCCACCCCGCGATGAGCGGCGAGCACACCCGTGTCCTGATCCTCGGCGGCGGCGACGGACTGGCGCTGCGCGAGGTCTTGCGCCACCCCGGGGTGCACCGCGTCGACGTCGTCGAGGTCGACCCCGAGGTGGTGCGCCTCGCCCGCCGGGACCCTCCCCTGTCCGCCCTCAACGGCCACGCCTACGACGACTACCGCGTCCACGTCATGACGGGCGACGCCTTCCAGTGGCTGCGCGCGGCACCGCGGGCGACGTACGACGTCGTCCTCTCCGATCTGCCCGACCCGGGCATCACGGCCAGCACCACGCTGTACTCGCAGGAGTTCTACGGCCTCGCCCGCCGCGCCCTGACCCCGACCGGCCGCCTCGCCGTGCACGCGGGGCCGGTCTCCTCCCGGCCCCGCGTCTTCTGGACCGTCGACACGACCCTGTGCGCCGCGGGCCTGCGAACCGCCCGGTACAGCGTCAGAGGCACCGGCACCGGCGGGGGCGTCTTCACGGCGGGGCCCGACCGCTCGGCGGGGCCGACGCGGCCGCCGGACGACTGGGGGTTCATCCTGGCGAGCCGGGGAGAGCGGCCGGCGCTGCGGCTCGGTGCGGGGGAGGGGGCGCCGCGGTTGGGGACGCTGACGCGGGCGGGGTTGGCGGCGGGTGCGCGGGCGGCGGAGGGGACACGGGTCGGGGGGCTCGCGGCATCGACGCTCGTGCACCCGCGGTACTCCGGGTAGCGGGATGCGGGATGCGGGACAGCGGGGTCGGCGGTCGGGGCCGGGAGCATACGCCCGCGGGGACGGTGCCCGGTGAGAATCCCCGGATGTTCGGGTGCGCTTCTCGCCATGCTGGGTAGGCTCGGGCCTCATGGAGCATGAGGTGTTCGTTCCGGTTGCGGCCGAGCGGCTCAGGGAGGTGCTGGCCGATCCCGTACGGGTCGCCCGGGCCGTCCCCGGGCTCCAGCAGGACGCCGGTGCCGAGCCCGTCGCCGGGCGGCTGAAGGTGCGGGTCGGTGGTCACACCATCACCTATCGGGGCACCGCTCGGGTGTCCGCGCGGGAGGACGGGTCGTACGCCGTCGAGGGCGACGCGACCGAGGCGCGCGGTACCGGGTCGGTGAAGCTCGCGCTCACGGTGTGGGTGCGGGAGGCCGAGGGGGGCTCGGGGGCCACGGTGCGGTTCGAAGGGTCGGCCTCCGCGGACGGGAGGGTCGCGGAGTTCTCGGCCGACGCGGTCTCGGCGGCTGTGGGGCGGCTGCTGAACCGGTTCGGGGAGCAGTTGGGGGTTGTGGCGGATCAGGGGCGGGACGTTGACGCCGAGGACGGGAGTCCTGCCGACGGGACTGCCGGGGAGGCTGTCGACGAGACCGCTGACCAGGGCTTGGCGCCGGGGGAGTTCGAGACTCGGGTCACCAGTGACTTCGAGACGACGCCGGATGCGGAGGATGCGGCGGTGCCTGTGGATGCCGTTGACGGTGAGCCTCCGGTTGCCGAGGCGGCTCATGCTCGGCGGACGATGATCGGGCGGAGTGCGGAGGAAGTGGACCATGCGCCGCCGCGGGGGCGGTATGCGCCGGTTCCCGCGCCGCAGACGGTTGTGCCGAGTTCGACGTTGCGGTGGGCTGCGCCGGCGGCCGCGGTGGTGTTGGCCTCGGCGATCGTGGTGAGTCGGGTGCTGCGGCGGCGGCGGTGAGATTCTCGCCCCCGCCGCCCCTACCCGTCCCATCCCTGGGGGCTGTGCCCCCAGACCCCCGCTGTCGGCCCTTCGGGCCTCGTCCTCAAACGCCGGACGGG
>CBFGZZ010000581.1:0-3726 GCA_965653385.1 uncultured Streptomyces sp.
CTACCTGGACTCGAACCAAGACTAACTGAACCAGAATCAGTCGTGCTGCCAATTACACCATAGGCCACTGGAACGCAAGCCCCTGAGGGGATCTTGTTCTAGTTTGCTCCTCCGGGTTCCGGCCTTTCGGCCCGCTCCTCGGCGGCGCAGGAAGAACATTACCCGAAGGTGGACGGGGCTCCAAAACGGGTATCCGCGCCGAGGAGCGCGGGGAGTTCGGAGAGGGAGGCGATCCGGTGCGGTCCGCCGAGGGCGCCCGCGCTGGTGTACACGCCCGCACGGTCGATCCAGACCGACAGCAGCCCGGCCTCCGCGGCACCCCGCCCGTCGATCTCCGGGTGATCGCCGACGTACGCCACCTGGTGCGGGGCGAGCTCCAGGGCGGCGCAGGCGGCGTGGAAGGCACCGGCCTCCGGCTTGGAGACGCCGAGCTCGGCGGCGCACAGGATGGCCTCGAAGCGGTCGTGCACACCGAGGACGCGGAGTTTGCGGTCCTGGACGTGGATGCTGGAGTTCGACAGCACCGCGTGCCGGTGGCTGGCGGCGAGCGCGTCCAGGACGGGCAGGACGTCCGGGAACAGGGCCCAGGCGGTCTCGTAGTGCGCGATGTAGCGCTCGAACCATGCGTCGACCTCGGCGTCGGTCAGCTCCGTGCCCAGGAAGACCCGTACCCGATCACGCCGCTGGTCCTCGAAGGTCGTCTCCCCGGCCGAGAACCGTGCCCACTGGGCGTCCGTGACCTGCCGCCACCGCACGAGGGCCTGCTCGGCGTCGCCGTACGCGCCGAGCAGGCCCTCGGCCAGCAAGTGCTCCCGCATTCCCGCGCGGTCGGCGGTGGTGTAGTCGAAGAGGGTGTCGTCGACGTCCCAGACCACGGCCCGAATGCTCATGATCCGACGGTAACCCGGGGTGCGGGGCCCCGTCCGGCGATCGCGGTCGTCAGTAGACGTGGACTGGCACACTGGGGGCATGACCGAGTACCGCGTCCAGTTCACCGTCGAAGCCCGTGCGGCGTACGACGCCTTGCCCGAGGAGCGTCGAGTCCATCTGGACAGGGCCGTACGGATACTGGCGCGTGACCCGTTCCGCAAGAACGCCACCGCGCAGCTCGGTCCCGACGAGCACCTGCGCAAGGCGTACGTGGCACCCGGTGTGATGCTGGAGTACATGGTCGCGGGCGCCGTCATGGTCATCGTCGTGCTGGAGATCTTCGACGAGTTCGCGTACCTGATCGACGAGGCCGACACGGTCTGAGACGGACGCGTGAGGGGCGGCACCCCGGATCCCGGTGCCGCCCCTGACGTGCGGGGGGGTACTACGCCGCCACCCGCGCCAGCGCCGCGTCGATCCGGGCCAGGGTCGTGTCCTTGCCCAGCACCTCAAGGGACTCGAACAGGGGCAGGCCCACCGTGCGGCCGGTGACGGCTACGCGGACCGGGGCCTGGGCCTTGCCGAGCTTGAGGCCGTGGGCCTCGCCGGCGGCCAGGACGGCCTCCTTGAGGGACTCGGGGGAGGTCCAGTCGGCCGCGTCCAGCTTCTCGCGGGCCGTGCGCAGGAGAGCGTCCGAGCCCTCCTTCATGGCCTTCGTCCAGGACGGCTCGTCGAAGACCGGCTCCGGCAGGAAGAGGAAGTCGACGTTGTCCGTGATCTCCGACAGCACCTTCAGCCGGGTCTGGGCGTGCGGGGCGATCGCGTGCCACTTGGCCTCGTCGAAGGCCTCCGGGGCCCAGGGGGCGAAGGGGGCCTTCAGCCAGGGCGCGCAGCGCTCCGTGAAGTCCTTCACGTCCAGCAGGCGGATGTGGTCGCCGTTGATCGACTCGCACTTCTTCAGGTCGAAGCGGGCCGGGTTGGGCTGCACGTCGGCGACGTCGAAGGCCGCGACCATCTCGTCCATCGTGAAGATGTCCTGGTCGGCCGAGAGCGACCAGCCGAGGAGGGAGAGGTAGTTGAGCAGGCCCTCGGGGAGGAAGCCGCGCTCGCGGTAGAGGTTCAGCGAGGACTGCGGGTCGCGCTTGGAGAGCTTCTTGTTGCCCTCGCCCATCACGTACGGCAGGTGGCCGAACTCGGGGATGCCCTTGGCGATGCCCAGCTCCATCAGCGCCTTGTACAGGGCGATCTGACGGGGCGTCGAGGAGAGCAGGTCCTCGCCGCGCAGGACGTGGGTGATCTCCATGAGGGCGTCGTCGACCGGGTTGACGAGGGTGTAGAGCGGGGCGCCGTTGGCGCGGACGATGCCGTAGTCCGGGACGTTCTCCGGGGTGAAGGTCAGCTCGCCGCGGACCAGGTCCGTGAAGGTGATCGTCTCGTCGGGCATCCGGAAGCGGACGATCGGCTCGCGGCCCTGGGCCTTGTACTCCTCGACCTGCGCGTCGGTCAGGTCGCGGCAGTGGCCGTCGTAGCCGGACGGCTTGCCGGCCGCGCGGGCGGCCTCACGGCGGGTGTCCAGCTCTTCCTGGGAGCAGTAGCAGCGGTAGGCGTGGCCGGCGTCGAGGAGCTTGGCCGCGACGTCCTTGTAGAGGTCCATGCGCTGCGACTGACGGTACGGCGCGTGCGGGCCGCCGACCTCGGGGCCCTCGTCCCAGTCGAAGCCCAGCCAGCGCATCGAGTCGAGCAGCTGGGTGTAGGACTCCTCGGAGTCGCGGGCCGCGTCGGTGTCCTCGATGCGGAAGACCAGGGTGCCCTGGTGGTGCTTGGCGAACGCCCAGTTGAACAGGGCGGTGCGGACCAGGCCCACATGGGGGTTACCGGTGGGCGAGGGGCAGAAACGTACGCGGACGGGTGCGCTAGCCACGCTTGACAACCTTGTTGGTGAGAGTGCCGATGCCTTCGATGGTGACGGCGACCTCGTCGCCGACGGTGAGCGGCCCGACGCCTGCCGGGGTGCCCGTGAGGATCACGTCGCCGGGGAGCAGCGTCATGGCCTCGGAGATGTTGACGATCAGATCCTCGATCGGGTGGATCATCTCGCTGGTGCGGCCGAGCTGGCGTTGTTCGCCGTTGACCGTGAGCTGGATGGTCAGGTCGGCGGCCGTTTCGAGGGCCAGGCCGGTCTCCACCCAGGGGCCCAGCGGGCAGGAGCTGTCGAAGCCCTTGGCCCGGGCCCACTGCTTCTCGCGCTTCTGGACGTCCCGGGCGGTGATGTCGTTGGCGCAGGTGAAGCCGAAGATCACGTCCTTGACGCGCTCGCGCGGGACCTCGCGGCACATGCGGCCGATGACGACGGCCAGTTCGGCCTCGTGGTGGAGGTCCTCGGTGAAGGACGGGTACTGGATCTCGTCGCCGGGGCCGATGACGGAGGTCGACGGCTTGAAGAAGGCGAACGGGGCGTCGGGCACCTCGTTGCCGAGTTCGCGCGCGTGCTCGGCGTAGTTGCGGCCGAAGGCCACGACCTTGTTGGGGAGCACCGGGGGCAGCAGACGCACCTTGCTGAGCGGGACCTTCGTACCGGAGAGCTCGAAGTCCGCGAACGGGATGCCCTTGATGATGTCGAGCACGAGCTCGTCCGGCTTGTCGCCCTCGACCGCGCCGAAGGCGACGTTCCCGTCGATGGAGAATCTGGCGATGCGCACGGGATGCTGCGCCCCTCACTTGAGCCGGCTGGAGTCTGACGCTCCAGGCTAACGCGGGGAGGGGCGAGGGCCGCGCGTATGACCGCCGTACACGGCACTTTGGCGGGCGCCTTGAGTGATCCGGGCCCGGTGCGCGTATTACCCGGCGACGGAGGCC
>CBFGZZ010000582.1:0-3709 GCA_965653385.1 uncultured Streptomyces sp.
GTCGAAGGGGCGGAGCCCCTGGGGATGGGACGGGTAGGGGCGGCGGGGGCGAGAAACCTACGCCGCCAAGCCCAGCGCAGCCATCCGCTTCGTATGAGCCTCAGTGATCCGCGAGAACATCTTGCCGACCTCCGCGAGATCGAACCCGTCCGCGACCCCACCCACCAGCATCGTCGACAGCGCGTCCCGGTCGGCGACCACCCGCTGCGACTGCGACAACGCCTCCCCCATCAACCGTCGGGCCCACAGCGCGAGCCGCCCACCCACCCGGGGATCGGCGTCGATCGCCGCCCGTACCTTCTCCACCGCGAACGACGCATGCCCGGTGTCGTCCAGCACGGCGAGCACCAACCCACGCGTGTCCGAATCGAGCCGAGCCGCGACCTCCCGGTAGAAGTCACTGGCGATCGAGTCACCGACGTACGCCTTGACCAGCCCCTCCAGCCAGTCCGAGGGCGCCGTCTGCCGATGGAACCCGTCGAGCGCCGCGACGAACGGCTCCATGGCCTGCGTCGGCTCCGCCCCGATCTCGGTGAGCCGGTCCCGCAACTTCTCGTAGTGATGGAACTCGGCGGACGCCATCTTCGCCAGCTCCGCCTTGTCCGCCAGCGTCGGCGCCAGCTTGGCGTCCTCCGCCAGCCGCTCGAACGCCGCGAGCTCCCCGTAGGCCAGCGCGCCGAGCAGATCCACGACAGCGGCCCGGTACTGCGGATCAGCGGCGGCCCGCGCCCAGTCCTGGGCGGCGACCCCGGTGTGCTCGGCGGGGGTGTCGGAGGGGTCAGGGACGTCGGAGGTGTTGTCAGGCGTCGTCATGAAGCGCACAATAGCCCGCTCACCGTGTCACGGAAGTCCCTGGTCAATCACTGTGACGCCGACTACGTGACCAATTCGGCCATCGCATGTGCGCGATTCCGGGGTATGGTGGTAATGCGCCCGCTGAGTACTCTGACGTATTCGACGGGCCGCACGTTATGAGGATGCCCGGTCGGTGGCCCGATCGGCTCCGACCCGACAGCCCTCCCCGGCCGTACGGCACTGTTGCGTACGACGACCGGAGGGACACCCTCAGCGGTACGAGCGCTAGAGCGTCGGCAGTGGTCCCGTGCCCTACGGCCAGCCCGTAAGGCAGCCGACGTCCCCGGCACGGTCCGTCAAGACCCCCGCGCTCGCCTCGCACCGCGCACACAGAAGAGGCAGCACCCTGACTACGACTTTCCGAGAGCTCGGAATCCTTCCCGAGACCGCCGAGGCCCTTGAGGCCGTCGGCATCGTCACCCCCTTCCCCATCCAGGAGATGACCCTCCCCGTCGCCCTCTCCGGCACGGACGTCATCGGCCAGGCCAAGACCGGCACCGGCAAGACCCTGGGCTTCGGTCTCCCGCTCCTGGAGCGCGTCACCGTCCCCGCCGACGTGGAGGCCGGGCGCGCCAAGCCCGAGGACCTCACCGACGCCCCGCAGGCCCTCGTCGTCGTCCCCACGCGCGAGCTGTGCACCCAGGTCACCAACGACCTGCTGACCGCGGGCAAGGTGCGCAACGTGCGCGTCCTCGCCATCTACGGCGGCCGGGCCTACGAGCCGCAGGTCGAGGCCCTCAAGAAGGGCGTCGACGTGATCGTCGGCACCCCGGGCCGTCTCCTGGACCTCGCGGGCCAGAAGAAGCTCAACCTCAAGCACATCAAGGCGCTCGTCCTCGACGAGGCCGACGAGATGCTCGACCTGGGCTTCCTGCCCGACGTCGAGAAGATCATCAACATGCTGCCGGCCCGGCGCCAGACCATGCTGTTCTCGGCGACCATGCCGGGCGCGGTCATCGGCCTCGCGCGCCGCTACATGTCGCAGCCCACCCACATCCGCGCCACCGCGCCGGACGACGAGGGCGTGACGGTCGCGAACATCGCGCAGCACGTCTACCGCGCGCACAACATGGACAAGCCGGAGATGGTCGCGCGCATACTGCAGGCCGACGGCCGGGGACTGGCCATGGTCTTCTGCCGTACGAAGCGCACCGCGGCCGACCTCGCCGACCAGCTGCAGCAGCGCGGCTTCGCCTCCGGCGCGGTCCACGGCGACCTCGGCCAGGGCGCCCGCGAGCAGGCGCTGCGCGCCTTCCGCAACGGCAAGGTGGACGTCCTCGTCTGCACCGACGTCGCCGCCCGCGGCATCGACGTCGAGGGCGTGACGCACGTCATCAACTACCAGTCGCCGGAAGAGGAGAAGACGTACCTGCACCGCATCGGCCGTACGGGCCGCGCGGGCAACACGGGTACGGCGATCACCCTCGTCGACTGGGACGACATCCCGCGCTGGCAGCTCATCAACAAGGCGTTGGAGCTGGACTTCAACGATCCGCCGGAGACGTACTCCACGTCCCCGCACCTCTTCGAGGAACTGAAGATCCCCGTGGGCACCAAGGGCGTCCTGCCCCGCTCGGAGCGCACACGCGCCGGGCTGGCGGCGGAGGAGCTGGAGGACCTCGGCGAGACCGGTGGGCGCGGTGGCCGCGGTCGCGGTGGCCGGGGCGGCCGGGACGAGTCCCGTTCCTCCTCGTCGGACCGCGAGCGCCCGGCCCGCACGCCGCGTCGCCGCCGCCGTACGCGCGGCGGGGCCGCGCTGGACGGGACATCGGCGCCGGCCGCCGGTCCCGCTACGGCGGACGAGACCGTCGAGGCCGCCGCGTCGGAGGCCGTGACCGCGCCGCGCACCCCGCGCCGCCGTCGCCGCACCCGCGGCGGGGCCGCGGAGCCGACCGCTGCCGTGCCGGCCACGTCCTCGGCGCCCGAGCCCGCGGAGGCCGCTGAGGCGGCCGTCGCCACGGCGGAGGGCCCCTCCCTGGAGGTCACCGACGAGGCCACGGCGAAGCCGCGCCGCCGCCGCACCCGCAAGTCGGCGGAGCCGAAGGCGACTTCGGCCGAGACGACGACGGTGACGGCGACGGAGCCCGAGGCCGCCAAGCCTTCGGAGACCGCGAAGGTCGAAGAGGCCGTCCAGCCGTCCGAGGCGGCCACGGCTTCCCAGGTCGCGGAGTCCGAAGAGGCTCCCGCTCCCGCCACCAAGCCGCGCCGCCGCACCCGCAAGGCGACCGCCCCGGCGGAGACCGCCGTCGACACGGCCGAGGGCACCACCGAGGCCGCCCCGGAGACCCCGGAGGCCGCGGAGACCAAGCCGCGCCGCCGGACCCGTAAGGCAACGGCCGCCGCCGAGGCAGCCGTCGACACGGCCGAGGCCACCGAGGCCAAGCCCAGGACGCGCCGCACCCGCAAGACCGCGGCGCCCGCCGAAGCAGCGGCCCCGGCCGCCGCCGACATCCCGGCCCAGACGGCCCAGGAGCCGGAGACCACCGAGGCAGCCGAGGCCAAGCCCAAGACGCGGCGCACCCGCAAGGCGACCGCCGCCGCCGAGGCAGCCGTCGATACGGCCGAGGCCACCGAGGCCAAGCCGAAGACGCGTCGTACGCGCAAGGCAGCGGCCCCCGCCGAAGCAGCCGTCGACACGGCCGAAGGCACGGAGGCGAAGCCGCGCCGGACCCGCAAGGCCGCGGCGACCGTCGTGGAGCCGGAAGGCCAAACGGAAGGAGTGGAGGAGACCTATGTCGAGCAAATTGCTCACCAGGGTGATGACCGGCGCTGCGTTCGGTTGTGCCTGCCTGCTGATCGGCCTGCCCGGGGCCGCGATCGCCAGCGACCATGACGGCCACCATGACCGTGACCA
>CBFGZZ010000583.1:0-3692 GCA_965653385.1 uncultured Streptomyces sp.
GCGTGACGCAGTTCTACGCCGGGGCGGGCCACACCGGGAGCGGGAAGATCATCGGCGGCGCCCAGGACAACGGCTCGCTCGTCTTCGACCCCGCGCTCGGCACCGAGGACTGGCGGGAGTTCTTCGGTGGTGACGGCGGCTGGTGCGCCTCCGACCCCACCGACTCCGACGTGTTCTACGGCGAGTACGTCTTCCTCAACATCCACCGCAACACCGACGGTGCCACCAGTGACGACACGCAGGGCGACCGCTACATCAGCGGCCAGTTCTTCAACTTCGCGACGGGCGAGTGGGACTGGAAGCAGGTGCCCTTCCGCATCTCGGACGCCAAGAACGAGAACGCGCTCTTCATCGCACCGTTCGTGCTCGATCCGAACGACGAGAACCGGATCCTGGCAGGCGGCGTGTCGCTGTGGCGAACCAACAATGCCAAGCAGCCCAACACCCCCGTCGAGGGACCGACCTGGCGGGCGATCAAGCCGGTCGCCGGCGCGATGATCAGCGCGATCGCGGTGGCGCGCGGCGACTCGGACGTGGTGTGGGTGGGCCACGAGGACGGTATGGTTTTCCGCACCGCCAACGGCACCGCGACGACGCCGGCCTGGGCGCGCGTCGGTGCGACGGGGCCGAGTCCGCTGAAGCCACGGCGCTACTGCACCGGCATCACCGTGCACCCGACGGACCCGGACACCGCCTACGTCACCTTCGGCGGCTACGAGCGTGGCAATCTGTGGGTGACCACGGACGCTGGTGCGGCCTGGACCGACCTCGCCACAGCTCTGCCGCGTGCGCCGATCCGGGCCCTCGCGGTGCATCCGCGGCGGACGGACCTGCTCTACTGCGGCACCGAGGTGGGGCTGTTCGCCAGCGAGGACGCCGGGGCGAGCTGGTCGCCGACGAACGAGGGTCCGACCAACTGCTCGGTCGACGACCTGTTCTGGATGGACGAGGTGCTCGTCTGCGTGACCCATGGTCGCGGGATGTTCCGGATCGACCTGTCGACGATCCCGTAAGGCGAGCGGCGATGGATCCGCTTCTGATTCCGATCGTGTTCCTTGCGGTGGCGGCCGCGTTCCTCCTGTCCGCCTCGGCCGGGTTCGGAGGCAGTCTGATCCTCGTCCCCACGCTGGCGCTGGTTCTCGGCACCAAGTCCGGGGTGGCGCTGGCGGCCCTCCTCCTCGCCGCCAACAACCTGGTGAAGGTCTTCGCCTACCGGGCGACGCTTCCCTTCCGCAAGGCCGCGGTCGTGATTGTGCTGGTCGCAGCGGGGGCCTTCCTGGGGGCCAAATTGCTCGTCTCCGCCCCGGAGCGGGCCGTGACGCTCGCGGTCATTGCGAGCTTCGCCGCCGCGTTTCTGGTGGAGACGTTCGATCTGACCCGCTGGCGGCGCTCCGGCTCGCCGCTGCTGGCCTTCGCCTCGGGTGCGACGTCCGGATTCAGCGGTACGTCCGGTCCTCTAAAGGGGCTCGCGGTCCGCGGACTGGACCTGGACCGCCTTCACCTCGTCGGCGCGCTCTCCGTTGTCTCGCTCGTCGGGGACGTTACGAAGACCGCCGTCTGGACGGATGCCGCGCTGCTGACGGGCGGGGACTACCTCGTCGCCCTGGTGTGCGTGCCGCTGATGTTCGTCGCGACGTTCCTTGGCAGGCGTTTCAACACCAGAATCGGTGAGCGGGGTTATACGGGTCTGTTCTGGACCGTGATGGTCGGCTACACCGGGCGCCTGCTGGCCGGCCTGTGACCCTGACCGTCACCGCCCGAGTCCGCGGCAGGTGACGGTCAGTCCGGCCAGCGCGACGAACATCCACGCGGTGAGGTACGCGAAGGCCGCGGCGGCGGAGAACACGGTCCACAGGACGCCGGCGAGGGCCGAGGCGGCGAGGTTGCCGAAGGACTGGACGGCGGCGAGCATGCCGAAGGCGGAGCCGCGCATGTCGGCGGGGGCGAGGACCGCGACGGCCGAGTGCTCGGCCGTTTCGACCGCGCCGATGCCGATCCCGCCCAGGATGAACGGGACGGCCAGGAACGCGACGTCGGTGGTGTCGACGACGAACAGTCCGTAGGACAGGGCAAGGCCGGCTACGCCGCCGGCGAGGACGACCACCGGCCCGCGGTGGCCGAGCCTGTCGGCGAGCCGGCCCGCCGGGACGGAGACGAGTGTGGCGGCCAGGTTGTACGCGATGTAGAGGCCGAGTGCGATCGTCGTCGCCGTCCTCGAACCGTGCTCCGCTGTGAGCAGGTCGGATGCCCGCAGGATCAGCAGCGTCGCCGCGACGTTGCCGACCTCGAAGGCCGCCACCGCGGCCGTGAGCCTGCCGAGGTCGCCCCGCAGTACCGGCCTGATCCGGATCCTGACGGGCACTGTGACCCGGCCGGTGGGACGGGGCGTCCGGCGGATCGCATAGATGATCGCGGCCGCGGCCAGCAGGCCGGGGACCACGGAGAGGCCGATGGCCCAGTCGACTCCGAGCCAGGCGGCCAGGCCGAGGGCGAGCAGCGGGCCGAAGATCGCGCCCAGGTTGTCCATCATCCGCTCGAAGCCGTACGCGCGTCCGTACGCCGTCGGCGGGACGATGTCGGCGAGCAGGGCGTTGCGGGCGGGGACGCGCAGGCCTCGGGCGGTCCAGGCCCCGGCCCGCAGCAGGCCGACCTGCCAGACCGCGGTGGCCCCAGCGGTCGCGGCGCCGAGCACTGCGGTGGCTGTGTAGCCGCCGACGGCGACCTTGCGACGCCGGGACGGATCGTCCGCCAGGGCCCCGCCGCCGAACCGGGCCGCGCCGGCCAGGGCGTCGGAGACCCCTTCGATCACGCCCAGCGCCGCGGCAGGCGCGCCGAAGGAGGCCAGTAGGGACGGCAGCAGGGCGGTGGGGATCTCGTGGCCGACGTCGGCGAGGAGGCTGGCGGAGCCGATGCCCTTGACGCCCGGCGTGAGCCAGCGGTCTCCGTCACCGCCGGCGCCTGCGGGCGGGACGATCTCGTTCATTCGCGACAGTCTGCCCGGTCTGCCCGAAGTGCCGGACCAGGCGCCTCCCGGATGTGCTCGGCGCGCGGAGCGTCAGGTCGTCACAGCCCGAAGGGTCGTTTCGGAGGGATCCGGAACGGCCTTTCCAATCGTGGGGTTAGTCCACGGGATCACGGTCCCGCGCCGAGGGCGACGCGGTGGACGAGGCGATAAGGGTGCCGCAGGGAGAGTGCCCCCAGTGCGTCAGCTTGTCGCCCTCGAGGTCTATGCGCGGCAGCAGGCGGTCGAGGCACCGCGGCAGCCACCCAGCGGACCTGCCGAGCAGGGCGAAGGGCGGGGACCTTGGCCATGAGGACGACGAAGGCGTCGAAGAGGACGGCGGTGGCGAGGCCGAAGCCGATCATCCTCACGAAGTCTTGTCCTCCATGACAGGGCGCGGCTGTTCGACGCCGACGAGCCAACCTCACTGGAAGACCCCCGCCGCCTCGGTTCTGGTCGCGGTTGGACCGGTCTCGAGGACGACGCTGACCTCGGGGGTGTCGCCCGAGGCCGAGTTCGAGGCTGACCGCGGGCGCGGCGACGGCGGCCAGGCTCACGACGCCGAGCAGCAGGGCGACGGCCGGATGGCGCAGCACGAAGCCTGCCCAGCCTGGGCACGAAGGCGCCACGGGCGGCCACGGCAACCGTGTCGGCCACTGGCTGGTTCGATGGACTGTCATCGCAGGTCAGG
>CBFGZZ010000584.1:0-3691 GCA_965653385.1 uncultured Streptomyces sp.
CCGTGCCCGTGCCCGTGCTCGGCGAGGCGGACGCCCGCTGCTGCGTCGTGACCGACGGCCGCGGCAGGTCCGGGGGCGGCGCGGACTGCGGCCCGGACGCCGGGTCCCCGCACGCGCCGAGCAGCACGGCGGCCATCAGCAGGCCCACTCCCACGATCCACGGCTTCCGCATACGGCAACTCCCGCCCCGGGCACCGAAAACGGTTCCCCAGGCAAGCACAGCCGGGCCGCGGGCGGAAGACCCGCGTCGGCCACGGAACACCATGGCCGACGCGAGTCCGACGGTCGTGCGCAGACGGGTCGTTCAGACGCGGTCCGCAGCGATCAGCAGATACTGGAAGCTGCCGTTGCGGTACGCGTTCAGGAACGTCTCCTCGATGCCCGTCACCAGGTGATCGGCCTCGCTGCGCAACTCCCAGTAAGGGATGGTCGCTTCGGTGAGGTCCTCCACATGGACCGGGACGAGCCGGTTGCGGGCCATGGCGCGGAAGTACTCCGAGCGGGCATGGATGTCGCAGATGTAGTGCGCGTTGATGAGGGACACCTCGCGGGAGGCCCGCCCGTAGGTGTCGTTGTAGCAGCCGGTGATCGTCACATAGCGGCCGCCGCGGCGCAGCAGCCGGGCGTGCTCGGCGAACAGCAGGTCGAGCTCGACGTACATGGTCGACTCGTTGTTCCAGGACGCCGCGTACGCCCCGGACGGCAGCCCGGTGTCCAGCATGTTGCGGTGGTGGTAGCGCACCCGGCCGTCGATGCCCCGCTTGCGGGCCTGCGCGTTGGCGAACTCGGCCTGCTTCTCCGAGATGGTCACGCCGTCGGCGTGGCAGCCGTAGCGCAGATGCGCCGTGACACTGCCGCCGCCGCGCCCGCAGCCGGCGTCGAAGACGCGGTCGGTGGGGGTCAGGGGTCCGAGATGATCGGCGAGGAGCTCGGCCTGGGCGTGCTCCAGCCGGTGCAGTTCGGTGGTGATGCGCTCCCGCCGCAGCTCGGGGTCGGGTTCGTCGAGCACGGACCGGTCGGCGGCGCCGATGCCGTAGTGATGGTGGTAGAGATCGTCGAGCTTTCCGAGTTCGAGGTTGACCGGGTTCTCCTCGGCGTTCCAGTAGTCCGCGACACGGGTCTGGTACGTCGACTGGGTCGGCACCTGGACCGCCTTGGTGCCGGCTTCGGGGGCGATGGTCAACTGAGACTCCTCGTGCTGGTGCTTGTGACGCTCTGTCATTCGATCGCGCTTTACCAGTAGTTGGGCAGGTGATAGCGGTGGCTGTTGGTGGCGTGCCACTCGTGGTTGCCGGCCACCCAGTCGGACAGGCCGCGGACATAGCGCTCGACGAGCGGTGAGGTGGCCGACAGCACGGCCGACTCCTCCTCGAACGCCTCCATGATCCGGTTGTGGATCTGAACGGCCTTCAGATAGGCCGCCTTGAGACCGCAGCGCTCGTTGCGGGCGATGACCTGGGGCAGGTTCAGATGGTCGGGGTCGCTCGCGAGTTCCTTGGTGAAGGAGTAGAGGTCGTTGACGATCGTGGTGGCGTTGCAGGCGAGCGCCGTGACCCGCTGGATCTCGGGGCGGGCGTACACCGGCTCGGGCAGCTCGTAGCCGTCCACGGCGTCCACGATCGACAGACAGGGCCGGAAGTTGTTGAACTGCCGCATCACCAGGTACTCCCAGACCTGCGGGAGGTACCGGGTCTCCATCCAGGCAGCCTCCGCGAGATAGCCCAGATGCAGCCGGGCGATGTCGTGGACGAAACGGTCGGTCTGGCTCGGCGTGGCGAAGGCGGCGTAGTCCTGGAGGGCGAAGTGGTACGAACGCAACGGCCCGTCGGCCCGCACGCCCTCCCGCCACTCCTCCTCCAGCTCGGGAATCCCGTGGAACGGGTCGAGCGCCGACTGGGCCAGGATCAGCGGACCCCCGAGGCCCCGGCGCGACCCGCCGCGGCCCTCGTCCTCCTCGCAGTAGCAGGAGTCGACGACGTTCTCGGCGAGCAGCAACTCGCCGGCGACAGTCAGCCGCTCCAGATCCAGCGCCTGAGGATGCTGCAGCACCACGGCCCGCCCGAACTGGAACCCCGAGAAGTCGCCCTGCCACGCCTCGGGGAACAGATCGAGGCGCCGGGCCCAGTCCTCCAGTCTGCGGTCGACCTCCGCGGCCTTCTCGGGGTCGGCGGGCGCGACCTGCCGGTACCGCAGGCCCGGAATCGCCCCGCCGCGCCGCTGGGTGCGGAGCGTGCTCGCGATGTTCGGCGGTCCCGGCATGGTGAAGCCGGCGGAGGACGTGCTCATCGGGCGCTCCACGCGGTCACTCGGCCGTCCGGCCGATCTGGGCGTTCTCCAGGATCCCGACCGCGTCGGGCACGAGGATCGCCATCGAGTAGTAGGCGGTGACGAGGTAGCGGATGATCGAGTTGGTGTCGATGCCCATGAACCGCACGTTCAGACCCGGCTGGTACTCCTCCGGGATCCCCGTCTGGTACAGCCCGATGGCGCCCTGGTCGCCCTCGCCGGTGCGCAGCGCGATGATGCTGCTGGTGTGCTGCGGGCTGATCGGGATCTTGTTGCACGGGAAGATCGGGACACCGCGCCAGGCGGGGATCTCGTGCCCGTCGACGTTCGCGGTGCCGGGCACCAGGCCGCGCCGGTTGCACTGCCGGAAGAAGGCCGCGATGGCTTTCGGATGGGCGATGAACAGCTTGGTCTTGCGGCGCATGGACAGCAGTTCGTCCATGTCGTCCGGGGTCGGCGGACCCGTGAAGGTCGGGATGCGCTGCCCGTAGTCCGCGTTGTGCAGCAGCCCGAACTCCCGGTTGTTGACCAGCTCCCACTCCTGGCGTTCGCGGATCTCCTCGACGATCAGTCGGAGCTGCTGCTCGGTCTGGTTCATCGGGTCGTTGAAGAGGTCCGCGACCCTGGTGTGGACCCGCAGGACCGTCTGGGTGAGGGACAACTCGTACTCGCGCGGTGCGAGTTCGTAGTCGACGTAGCCCCCGTTGATGGTCGGCTCGCCGACATGGCCGGCCTGGACCGGGACGTCGGCCTCGCCCTTGCGGTTCATGGGCAGGTTCTGGCGTTCGGCGTACGCCTCCAGGTGCGCCGCCAGGGACGGCACCCGGTCGGTGAACTCCGTGACCACGGCCCAGGGGAGGGCCAGGAGCACGCCCGCCGTCTCGGCCCGCACCGAGCTGAGCCACAGCGGGTCCGGCTGGCCGATGGCCTCGTCGCCGATCTGGTCGCCGTCGGTGACGACCCCGAGGATCTCCTCCTCGCCGTACTTGCCCTCGGCGAAGCGGGTGAACCGGCCGTGCACGACGAGATAGGCCTCGGTGACCGGCTGCCCGGCCTCGACCAGGACCTGGCCGGCCCGCACCTCGCGCACCCGGAAACGGGTCGCGATCTCCTTCAGGACGTCGATGTCGGAGTAGCCGCGCAGCACCGGGAGTTCGGTGAGCGTCTGCGGGATGACCTTGATGTCGTAGGCGCCGTTCTGCTCGAACTGCACCCGGCCGCGTCCCACGCGCAGCTGGAGACGCCGGTTGACCCGGTAGGTGCCGCCTTTGACGTCCACCCACGGCAGCATCTTGAGCAGCCATCGCGAAGAGATGGCCTGCATCTGCGGTTCGGACTTGGTGGTCGTCGTGAGCTGGCGTGCCGCGTGGGTGCTGAGACTGGTGAGTTGTCCGTCGGCTGCGGG
>CBFGZZ010000585.1:0-3684 GCA_965653385.1 uncultured Streptomyces sp.
GCCCGGCCCCCACGGGCCGGCCCGGACGCTTTTCGCCCCGCCTCGGCTCCTCACGGCGCGCACCCTTCACAGAACGCACACCGGGCCCCATCAATTCTTTATGTTTCAAGCGCTACGCTCGTCGAAAGGGGAGTGGCCAGAGGTGGCCGAGTGGCCGAAAGCGGCCCGCCCGCCGCGCCACTCGCCCCTCCTTCCCCCACCAGCACAGGAGACTCGGCGTGCTCGACGGCGACGTAGTGGTGATCGGCGGCGGCTACGCCGGCGTCCGTCTCGCCAAGCGACTGGACACCACGGCACGGGTCACGCTGGTGGACCGCAAAGAGGTCTTCTTCCACCGCATCGCCTCCCTGCGCGCCGGAGTGCGCCGGGAGTGGTCGCACAGCCCGTTCATCCCGTACGACCGCCTGCTGCGCAACGGCCGCGTGGCCGTCGGCAAGGCCGTCCGCGTCGACACCACCGAGCGCCAGGTCGTCCTCGCGACGGGGGAGCGGCTCCCGTACGACGTCCTGGTGATCGCCACCGGAGCCGACTACCCCGAACCGGCCCGCTTCGCCGGCACCACCGCCGAGGAAGCCGCGAAGGCCTTCGCCACGCACCAGCAGCACATCGCCGCCGCCGAACACGTCCTGATCGTCGGCGGCGGCCCCTCCGGGGTCGAGCTCAGCGCCGAGATCCGCCTCGCCCGGCCGGACGCCCGGGTCACACTCGCCCACTCCGGGCCCGAACTGCTGCACGCCACGGGCAGCGTGCGGGCCGGCCGCAAGGCGCGCGGCTGGCTGGAGGCCCACGGCATCGACGTGTGGCTGGACGCCTTCATGTCCCCCGGCAACGACTTCGGCACCTACCGCGACACCCGCGGCAACATCATCGAGGCCGACCGCTCCTTCTGGGCGACCGGCACCACGCCCAACACGCTCTGGCTGCGGCTGGCCGGGCACGGCGACTGGCTGAACCCATCCGGCCATGTGAGGGTCGACCAGGCCCTGCGGGTCCAGGGATGGCTGGACGTGTTCGCGGTCGGCGACGTCAACGACGCCACCGAGGTCAAGATCACCCCTGCCGCGCTCGCCCAGGCCGACCTGGCCGCCCACAACATCCGTGCCTACCTGAACAGCGCCGGGAAGCACCGCAAGGAGCCCCGCTTCTACCGGCCGATCCACCGCACCCCGCTCATCGTCCCGTTCGGCCCCGCCGACGGGGTGACGATGCTGCCGGTGCCTGGCGGCGAGACCGCGGTCCTCGGCGGCCGTACCACCACGCTCGCCAAGGCGAAGAACCTGATGACGCCCTACATGAGGCGCCAGCTCGGCTACACGGCGGCGTAGGCGCCCCACTGGGCGGGCCGCCGTGCGGCGTCGTTCGACCGCGGCGCCGTCGTGGCGGGTCGCGCGATTCCCCGCGCCCCATCAGGGCGCGCGGTCGAAACCGGGCAAGCCGGGTACTCGGAGCCTTCACCGAGCCCCGGCCGGACCGGGTGGGGAACGGAGGCGTGATGACGAGGAACCGGGAGAACACGGCGCCCGCTCGGCAGCCCGGATTTCCCGAGCTGCGCCCGGTCGGGGACAGCCCGGTCGAGCCGACCTCGCGGGATGCGCGCCCGCTGAACAGCCAGGAGCTGCCCCAGGACCGCAGTCAGGCGATCCTCGAGGCGGCCAAACAGGTCGGCGCGCTGCTGAAACGCAAGGGGCACACCTTCGCGCTGGCCGGCAGCGTGGCCGTGTACGCCCACGGCGGGAGCGGTCACCTCCAGCACGACGCCGACTTCTGCGTGCGCCGCTCCGACGCCGAAGCGGTGGCCGGCACACTGACCGAAGCCGGCCTCACGGTCCGCACGCCGCCGGAGGACTGGCTGATCAAGACGACCTGCTTCGGCCAGGAGGTCGACCTCCTCTTCGAGATGGCCCACCGCCCCGTCACCACGGACGTCCTGGCCCGGGCGCAGGAGATCCCGGTCGACTCGGTGCTGATGCCCGTACTGGCGCCCACCGATCTCATGCGCGGGCTGATCCAGGCGTTCTCCGAGCACTACTGCGACTTCGGGCCGGTGCTCGCCGCGGCCCGGGCCCTGCGCGAGAAGGTCGACTGGGAGGACGTACGACGCTCCTGCGGGGACGAGCCGATGCCCGCCGCGTTCTTCTTCCTCCTGGAGCGGCTGAACGTGATCTCCGCAGGGGAGGAGCACCGATGAGCGGACCCGGCACCCGGCCCGCCCAGGGCACGGGCGGCGCGCGGAACCTGGACTATCTCGTGGCCCACCTCACCGACCACCTGGCCGCCGGGCCCCTCGGGGAGCTGGGCGTGCGCATCGAGATCCGCGGCGAGGCGATCCTGCTGACCGGCACCGTGCCCTCCGCACAGTGCCGCGACGACGTCCTGCGCAGCGCCCGCGCGGAACTGCTGGGCCACCCCGTCCACTGCGACATCGTGGTCGCGGACAACGCCGCGCCCGACCATGCGGAGGAGGTCGAATGATCCGGATCGCGGCCGTCGGGGACATCCACATGGGCCCCGAGAGCCAGGGCGTGCTCCGCCCCTCCTTCGAGACCCTGCACGAGAGCGCCGACGTCCTGCTGCTCGCCGGGGACCTCACCCGGCACGGCACCCCCGAGGAGGCCCAGGTCGTCGCACGGGAGATCAAGGACCTCGCGGTCCCCGTGGTCGCGGTCCTCGGCAACCACGACCACCACGCCGACCGCGCCGAGGAGGTCACCGCCATCCTCCAGGACGCGGGCGCGCGGGTCCTCGAAGGACAGGCCACCGTCGTGGACAACGACGGCGCGCGCATCGGCGTGGCCGGCACCAAGGGCTTCGGCGGCGGATTCGTGGGCCGGTGCGCAGGCGAGTTCGGCGAGCCGATCATGCGGGAGTTCGTCCGCTACTCACGTCACCGTGCCGACACCCTGCGGGCCTCCCTGGAGGAACTCCGGGACCAGGACTGCGACGTACGCGTCGCCCTCACCCACTTCTCACCGGTGCCGGACACCCTGTCCGGCGAGCCTCTGGAGATCTACCCGTTCCTCGGCAGCTACCTGCTGGCCGAGGCCATCGACACGGCGGGCGCCGACCTCGCCGTCCACGGCCACGCCCACCTCGGCACGGAGCACGGCATGACCAGCGGCGGAGTGAAGGTCCGCAACGTCGCCCAACCGGTGATCGGCCGGGCGTTCCACGTCTACCACCTGGCGCGCTGAACCCGCGCCGCCGGGCGTTGGGGAGGTGTGGGCCAAGCCACGCCGTTCGCGACGCCAAAGGCATGTCGGCGGGACGGGGTGCCGGGCTACCGTTTGGGGGATTCCGTGCCCGCCAGTACCTCGGACGGCCCCGCAGTGCTCGCAGATCTCTCCCCGCTCATCGCGGCCACCACCCAATGGCTGACGCGTTCCTACCCTGCGTGCGGCGGCGCGCTCGCCGCCGCGCTGGGCGAGGTACAGGCCCGGCAGGCCGTCACGGTCGCGGCCTGGCTGCGCTACCCGACGCCGACGGACGCCGCACTGGTCCAGATGGCCGGGCCCGGCGGCTCGGCCGCGCTGGACTGGATCACCGGCGCGGACGCGACCGCGCACGACGAGAGGGACGACTTCGCCTGGCGCACCTGGGTGGACGAGGTCGTGGCCAGCTGGGCGGCCTGTCTGCTCACCGACGACGAGCTGGCCCGGCTGGCGGTCGCCGCGATCGCCGACGGCG
>CBFGZZ010000586.1:0-3680 GCA_965653385.1 uncultured Streptomyces sp.
TCTCAGATCCTCAAGATCCACTATCTCGAGTGTCCAAGATCAGGGGTGATGGCCCGACTGATCTCCCCCGTGCTTGGGTCAGTTGTTCTGGGCGCGTTCAAGGCGGCGTGCCTTGACGCGCCGGGCGGGCTTGGCGGGATCTTCGGCCGCCCCCGCCACAGCGGCCCGCAGGGCGCCGGGCGGTGGCGACAGCCGCTCGGCGACCCGCGCAAGCTCCGGGCTCTTCGGCCCCACGGCGACGTGGAAGTGGGACGGCTTCACGGGGGAGAGGTCCCCACCCCACACGACCGTGCCTTCGCAGTCCAGGAGAATGTCCCGCACGATCAACTCGTGGTGCGGCCACAGCCCTTCGGACCCGCCGAGCGGGTACGCGGAGGGATGGAGGCACAGGCCCGTCCCTGAGAGATAGTTCGACTCATACGCGGCGGCGACTGCCCGCCGTGTGGTGTGCCCGCTGACACCGCCGCCCTCCCCGGTGTCGAGGGGCGCGATCTCGTAGTGCCAGCGGCGCGCTACGTGCAGCAGCACAGCGGCCACGGGCCCGTCCCGCAGCTCCACGGCAGCCGACGACCCCTCCACCTGATGCCTGCTGACGGCACCGGGATCGATGGTCCAGCCGTTCGCGGATCTCTCCTTGGTCCACGCGGCCTGCTGTGCGGACGGCGCGTGGGGCGCGGCGGCGGCCGACGCGGTCTGTCCGATCCAAGCGGCGACGGCGCCTGCGCCGGCGGCGAGGACACCCCGGCGGGTGAGGGTGCGGCGCATGCTATTCCCCTTCTATACGCTTGACGAACACGGTGAGCATTCCCTCGATGAACGAGGTGAGCTCGTCCGAGGGAATCTTGTCCGGCCACTGCTCTTTGTCCGCGGGCAGGAAATTGCCCTTGCCCAAGTCGAACGCGGACCCGGACCAGCGGGAATCCAGCAGGATGTTCCGCACGGTCGTCCGGAACGCGCTGGGGCTGTTGCCGAACCGGTTCTCGAAGAAGTGGGTGAACCGTTTCGCCGAGCGGTTCGGTCCATCCCAGAAGTGATACGTGAACAGGGCGTCGGACAGCAGCCTGTCGTCGTCGTTGCTGCCGTTCTCGCCGTCCGTGCCGTGCAGATACTGGGAGATGTTGTAGGCGTCGACGTCGGCGATGAGGTTGTCACTGCCGAACCGGGATTCCACCGTGGCGGATCCGACGACCTGGATGCAGAAGTCCTTGCCGGACATCGAGCGGTGGTTCTCACGCCACTGCGTGTAGGCGTTGAGGATGTCCCCCGCCCATCCGCAGCCTTCTCCGATCGTCACGTCGGTGCCGCTGCCGCCGGGGTAGGCGTAGTGGCCCTCGGTGGCGGCGCCGAAGTGCGCGAGGGTGATGGGGTGGTTCGCCCGCGGGTCGTAGTAGGTGGGCATGTCGCCCGGCTCGAGGCCCGCGGCCGCGCAGGCGTCCAGGACCTCCTGCCAGGGGTCGCCGAGGACGATCTGCCATATCGCTGTGCGGTAATTGGGTTCGCCCCAGCGCAGGAAGGCGAGAGTGTTGTCGATCACTGCGTGCCCGGGAGGTCCGGATCCCATGGCGGAGATGGCGCCCTCGACGCGCTTCACGTAGTCGATGTACTTCTGCAGGCTCTCATCGTTGGGGCCGGTCCAGTTGAGGCTGGACACCCCTTCGTCGCTGTTGATCCGCCAGACGTTGTGGTCGAGGCCGTAGCCTTCCTGGAACTGGTACTCGCGGATCTGGTTGAGCGACCAGTTGTGCGGCATCGGGAAGCCGAGGTTCCCGGAGTACCCCCAGGACATGCCCGCGACGAACGACCAGCGGGCGCCGGCCTCGCGCGAGACGCGTTCGCAGACATTGCGGGTCCCGTACACGCCGAAGACATAGCGGGAGCCGCTCTGGGAGAGGGCTTTGCGGACGCCGTCGAAATAGGGCACGACGTGCGAGGTGATGTGTTCGTCCTGGGCGTCGTAGTCCACGGCGAAGTAGATGCAGGTGCCGAGCGGGAGGCCGTGCTCCCTGGCCTTCTCGTCGGCCTTGAGCCCCTGGTTGTACCCCTTGGCCTCGTTGAAGTTGTCCAGCACGGTGCCGTTGTACTGGAACAGCGGGAACAGGCGCATCCCGCTGTCGATGATGGCCTGCGCCTCACCGGGCTTGAGGGCCTTGCCGATGTAGTACGGGTCGTCGGGCTCCAGATGCTCGTCCAGGTACCGGCCGATGATCCGGTAGTCCGCGGCCCGCAGCGCCGTGGCGCGCTCGGGGCTGGTGTAGGCGGCGGTGTCGCAGCCCTGCGCGGGGCGGGTGGAGTCGCCGCAGGAGACGAGCAATTGGGCCCAGGTCGTGTAGTTGAATGTGCCGGCGAGCCCCCCGGTGGGTAGCTGTGAGAACTCCTGGAAGGCGTCTACCCAGGTCGTGGGGACCGCCGCGTTCTGGTTGCTGAACACGTGGTCTTCGTTGAAATGGACCGCGTTGCCGTCGCTGTCCCAGGTGGGGGAGTTGAACCAGCACGCGAAGCGGAACAGCAGCTCCAGCGGCTCCGTCAGGCGGATGCCGGTGCCATAGGACTTGAGGGCCGCCTTCGTGCCGTCCCCGAAGTGTCCGTTGATGGTGTTCTTGTCCAGGCCGAGCTCGAACTGGATGGCCAGCATCAGGCCTTGCTGCACATCGCGCGAGTAGATGCCGTCGGACGGCACCAGGTTCATCGCGGGAATGCGCTCCTCCTTGACGTATTTGCTGTTCAGGTACTGCTGGATCTGCTTGGTGATGAGCTTGCCGCCCGGCACGAGGAGGAACTGGTCCATGCGCAGCAGCGAGCGGGTGAAACGAGCCCACAGGTCGGCGTCGATGTCCGCGAAGGTCGAAATGATGCCCAGGTCGAACAGGGCGTCGGACAGGGAGTCCTGGGCCCTCGCGTCCCACACGGCGGGATCGACCGTGCCGTAATAGCCCTTGCACCAAAGGGCGGAGCTGTAGATACGGACGATGTTGGCGTTGGTCTCCTTGGCGGGGAACCGGTAGCGCTCGCGCACCGCAGCGAGCGTGCCCGGCCCGAAGTTCTTCACGGTCGGGGAGATCCCCAGTTCGTGTTGGAGTGCCTGAGTGAGGCAGTCCACCGTCTCCCAGCCCGTTCTGCCGTTTGGTGTGCACGGCACATAGCCGGGCGCGTTCGCGTAGGTCGCGTTGACCCAGTCCTGGACGGCCCGGATGTTCGGGTCCGACATGCGTCCTCCATGGTTCGGTGCGCCGCCCACCGTCACGGGGTGTGTGGCGGTGGGCGACGGGTCGTCGGCGGGGGAGCGTTATCGCATCAGAGGCGGCTGCATTCGTCTGAACCCATGGCGGTGACGGGCTTGTAGTACCAGAGGAGGGCGCTGCGCGTCTGCGGACCGTAGATGCCGTCCACGCCGATGTCCTCCCTGTCCTGGGCCCGCTTGAGAGCGTCCCGCGTCAGAGCACCGAACTCCCCGTCCACGTCCAGGGACTGGCCGTAGCACTTGTTGAGGGTCGTCTGCAGGGCTCTCACCTCGGAGCCCGAGGACCCCTGCTGCATCGTGCAGTTGAGGCTCAGATAGGTACCGTTGCTCCAGGCGGGGATGCGCGCCTCGCCGCGCCACTCGATGAAGCTCTTGGAGCTGGTGTACGTCGAGTTGCAGCTGCTCGTGGACGCGGCGGCGGGTGACGTGCCGATCGCCAGCG
>CBFGZZ010000587.1:0-3680 GCA_965653385.1 uncultured Streptomyces sp.
GCCGCGCTGGAGCGGCTGGCGGGGACCGGTGTGGTGCCCGAGGTGCGCGACTGGTTCCGGCTCGGCGACCACAGCTTCCTGGTCATGGACTTCATCGAGGGGCGCCCCCTCAACTCCTTCTTCGCCGAACGGCACCCGCTGATCGGCCCCGACCCCGATCCGTGCGCCGTGGCCGACTACACGGCTTGGGCGCTGCGCATCCACCGGGCCGTCGAGCGTGCCGTGGAGACGGTGCACGCGCGCGGGATCGTCTTCAACGACCTGCACGTCTTCAACATCATGGTCGCCCCCGACGACGAGTCGGTGTTCCTGCTCGACTTCGAGGCGGCGGCCCCGGTCGGCGAGAGGGGCCGTCAGGTCGTCGCCCACCCAGGCTTCCTGGCGCCGGCCGACCGCAGGGGCGTGGACGTCGACCGCTATGCGCTGGCCTGTCTGCGGCTGGCGATGTTCCTTCCCGTCACCTCCCTGTTCGTGGTGGACCGCGGCAAGGCGGCGCATCTGGCGGACGTGATCGCGGGTCTCTTCCCTGATGTACCGAGGCAGTTCCTGGACGAGGCGGTCGCCGAGATCTGCCGGTCCCCGCGCACCGCAGCGGCCCAGGTGGACGGGGCCGCGGAGCCCCGGGGAGCGGCGGCCCGTTCGGGCTCGGCGTCGTTCGTGGAGCCCGGCGACTGGCCCTACAGCCGCGACTCGATGGTGAAGGCGCTGCTCGCCTCGGCCACCCCGGAACGCGCGGACCGGCTCTTTCCCGGTGACGTCGCCCAGTTCTCCGACGGCGGCGGGCTGGGCCTGGCGCACGGCGCGGCCGGCGTGCTGTATGCCCTGGCCGCGACCGGCGCCGAGCGCTACGACGAGGGAGAGCGCTGGCTGCTCGACCGCACCGACCCGCCGCCGATCGGCAGCGCGCTGGGCCTGTACGACGGACTCGCCGGCGTGGCCCACGTCCTGGACCTGCTCGGCCACCGCCGGCGCGCCCTGGACCTCGTCGACACGATCCTCGCCGAGCGGTGGCAGCGTCTGTCCTCCGACCTGCGCGGCGGGCTGGCCGGAGTGGGGCTCGTCCTGGGCGGTCTGGCGGACGCCACCGGTGAGCCGGAGCTGCGCGAGCGGGCGGCGGAGGCCGCGGACATCCTCGTGGACCGTCTCACGGCCCCGCCCCCGTCCGGGCCCCGACCGCGCGCCGGGCTGATGCGAGGGGCGAGCGGTCCCGCGCTGTTCCTGCTCCGGCAGTACGAACGGACCGGCGACCGCCGGCTGCTGGACGCCGCGGGCGAGGCGCTGCGCCGGGACCTGGCGTGCTGCGTGGAGCAGAAGGGCGGCTCGCTGGAGGTCGACGAGGGCTGGCGGACGATGCCGTATCTGGGCGACGGAAGCGTGGGCGTGGGGATGGTCCTCGACGACTACCTCGCGCACGCGGGTGACGCCGTCGGCGCCTTCGAGCAGGCCCGCTCCGGGATTCTCACCGCGGCCGGCTCCCGCTTCTACGCCCAGCCCGGCCTCTTCCAGGGACGCGCCGGGATGATCCTTCACCTCAGCCGCACCACGGCGCCGGACGCGAGCGGCGACCGGCTGGCCGGGCAGATCGCCGGGCTCGGTTGGTACGCGATGTCCTACCAGGGCCAACTGGCCTTCCCCGGGCACCAGATGATGCGGCTCTCCATGGACCTCGGCACCGGGACGGCCGGATGCCTGCTCGCGCTCGGAGCGGCCCTCGCCGCCGACGCGGGCGGCGCGGCCCCGGCGCACCTGCCCTTCCTCCCGCCGCCACGGCGGCCCCGAGAACGCGGCTCCGCAGTCTGACGGAGTCGTGACACAACCCGTCCCCACGGAATGAGAGGACAACGAGATGGCACTGCTCGACCTGCAGACGATGGAGACCGAGGAGCACACCGGCGGCGGCAGCGTCGCGAGCCTGCTGCTGTGCGCCAGCCAGGCCAGCATCTCGCTCTGTCTCTGACGGACCGAGTGCACTCGCGGCCCCGGGCAGTCCCTCCCCGCACGGGAGGGGGCCCGGGGCCCTTGCCCGGAGGAGGGAGCGGGGCCGCGGCCGTATGACGACGCCGACTGCTGACAACGACACCTCCCGAGCACTGCTGCGCGCGGCCACCCGGCACAGCGCGGGCCGTACCGCGGCCCTGTGCCTGGTGAGCACGGCCGCGACCGGCGCGGGGCTGCTGCTGCCCGCCGCGCTCGGCCGAACCCTGGACCTCCTGCTGGCGCGGGCCCCGGCCACGGGCTGGGTGTGGTGCTGTGCCGGGCTCACTCTGCTGCTCGTCCTGCTCGACGGCTGCCAGAGCGTTCTGGTCGGCACCGTCGACGCCCGGACGACGGCATGGCTGCGCGAGCGGCTGACCCGGCACGTGCTGGCGGTGGGCCCGGCGGTCACGGCCCGTTTCCGGGCCGGCGACCTGGTCGCACGGCTCGTCGGCAACGCAGCGCAAGCCGGCACGGCCCCGGCCGCCCGTGCCGCGCTGCTCGCCGCGCTCGCCGGACCGGTCGGGGGCATCGTCGCCCTGGGCCTGATCGACGTACGGCTCGCTGTCGTGTTCCTCGCCGGGGCGCCGGTACTGGCCGCCCTGCTGCGGGTCTTCGCCCGCGACACCTCCCGGTGCGTGACGCGGTACCAGCAGGAACAGGGCACGATCGCGGCCGCGCTCGCCGAGGCCGTCGACGGCCACCGCACCATCCGCGCGGCCGGTACGGCCGACCGGGAGACGGCGAGGATCCTCCGGCCGCTGCCCCGGCTCTCCCGCGCGGGGCACCGTATGTGGCAGGTGCAGGGCCGGGCCGCGGCCCGGGCGGTCGCCGTGGCCCCGCTGCTGCAACTGGGTGTGCTCGCCGTGGCGGGAGTCCTGCTCGCCCGGCACCGGCTGTCCGTCGGCGAGGTGCTCGCCGCGTCCCGCTACGCCGTGCTGGCGACCGGCGTCGGCATGCTGGTCGCCCAGCTCGCGGGCGTGGCCCGGGCCCGCGCGGCGGCCGGACGGCTCGGCGAGATCGCCTCCGCCCCCGCCCCCGCCCACGGCCGCCGGCGGCTGCCGCCCGGCCCCGGCCGGCTGGAGCTGCGCGGCGTGACCGCCCGGCGCGGGAGTCACACCGTGCTGGCCGGGATCGACCTGGTCGTCCCCGGCGGCACCACCCTCGCCGTGGTCGGCCGCTCCGGCGCGGGCAAGTCGCTGCTCGCCGCGCTCGCCGGGCGGCTGGCCGACCCGGACGACGGCGAGGTCCTGCTCGACGGCGTCCCGCTGAGCGAGCTGGCCCACGACGACCTGCGCCGCGCGATCGCCTACGCCTTCGAACGCCCCGCCCTGCTGGGCGGCACCGTCGAGGAGGCGATCGGGCTCGGACTTGCGGCCCCCTCCCCCACGGCCGTCCGGGAGGCCGCCCGCACGGCCGACGCGGACGACTTCGTACGCCGCCTGCCGCACGGTTACGCCACCGCCCTGGCCGACGCCCCGCGCTCCGGCGGCGAGTCCCAACGGCTCGGACTCGCCCGGGCGTTCGCCCACGGCGGCCGTCTGCTGATCCTCGACGACGCGCTGTCCAGCCTCGACACGGTGACCGAGGCCCGTATCACCGCGGCGCTGGCCGGCGGTGCCACGTCCGCCACCCGTCTCCTGGTCGCCCACCGGGCGGCCACGGCGGCCCGCGCCGACGCGGTGGCCTGGCTGGACGGCGGGAGG
>CBFGZZ010000588.1:0-3673 GCA_965653385.1 uncultured Streptomyces sp.
GGCGGCCAGGTCCGGGGGCAAGGGCAAGGGGGCTGACGGCAAGGGCCGAATACGCCGGCTCTTCACCTGGAAGAAGATCCTCGGCACGTTCCTCGGCACCTGCCTGCTCGCCATCGGTGCCTTCATCGCGCTGTACCTGTACGTGGACATCCCGACGGACAACGCCGCCGCCCAAGCCGCCCAGCGCCAGAGCAACATCTACAAGTACAGCGACGGCTCGCCCCTGGCCCGCGACGGCGAGGTCAACCGCGAGATCGTGGACCTGTCCAAGGTGCCGAAGGAAGTCCGGAACACCTTTGTCGCCGCCGAGAACAAGTCGTTCTACAACGACAACGGCATCGACCTGAAGGGCACGGCCCGCGGTGTGTTCAACACGCTGATGGGCAAGGGCGCGCAGGGTGGTTCGACGATCACCCAGCAGTACGTCAAGAACTACTACCTCAGCCAGGAGCAGACGGTCAGCCGCAAGCTCAGGGAGATCGTCATCTCCTTGAAGGTCGACCGGCAGATGTCGAAGGACGAGATCCTCGCCGGCTACATCAACACCAGCTACTACGGCCGTAACGCCTACGGCATCCAGGCCGCCGCCCAGGCCTACTACCGCGTCGACGCCGAGAAGCTCAGCGTCGCACAGGGCGCGTATCTCGCCGCGCTGCTCCAGGCGCCGAGCCAGTACGACTGGCAGGCCGCGTCCGACACCGGCAGGAAGCTGGTCACGGCCCGCTGGAACTACGTCCTGGACAACATGGTTGAGGAGGGCTGGCTGGACAAGTCCGAGCGCCAGGGCATGAAGTTCCCGACGCCGAAGGAACCGAAGCCCGCCGCGGGCAAGGAGGGCCAGAAGGGCTATCTGATCGAGCTCGCCAACCGTCAGCTGGAGGACCAGCTGATGAAGGAGCAGGGCCTCACCCGCTCCCAGGCCGAGGCGGCGGTCGTCGACCAGGGCTGGACCATCACCCTGAACATCGACAAGAAGAAGCAGGCGCAGCTGGAGAAGGCCGTCAAGGCACAGCTCACCAGCAAGCTGGACAAGAAGAAGCGGCCGGTCGACGCGGACGTCCAGGCCGGCGCGGTCTCCGTGGACCCCAAGACGGGCAAGGTCGTCGCGCTGTACGGCGGCGTGGACTACTTCGAGCACTACACCAGCAACGCGACCCGCACCGACTACCAGCCCGCGTCGACGTTCAAGCCGGTGATCCTTGCCGCCGCCCTGGAGGAGGGCGCGCAGACCCGGTCCGGCAAGCCGATCACCGCGAACACGATCTACGACGGCACCAGCAAGCGCCAGGTGGTGGACGCCGACGGCGACAAGGTCGGCTTCGCACCGGAGAACGAGGACGACCGGAACTACGGCCCCATCACCGTCCAGACGGCGATGAACAAGTCCGTCAACTCCGTCTTCGCGCAGATGGGCGTCGACATCGGCATGAAGAACGTCATGGACGTGGCCGGCAAGCTCGGCATGGACATCAGCGACGAGCAGGCCGTACCCGCGCAGACGCTCGGCTCCATGGGCGCGAGCCCGCTTCAGATGGCCGGTGTGTACGCGACCCTCGACAACCACGGCGAGAAGGTCACCCCGAGCATCCTGAAGAAGGCCGAGCACAACAGCCGTAAGGTCGAGATCCCGAACCCGATCGGCGAGCAGGTCATCAGCCGTGAGGCCGCCGACTCGGTGACCTCGGTGCTGACGGGCGTGGTCGACGACGGTACGGCGAGCGCGTCCGTGGCGAACAACCCCAAGCGCGACGGCCAGAAGGTCGCCGGCAAGACGGGTACGTCCGACGACAACAAGTCGGCCTGGTTCACCGGCTACACGCCGGACCTGGTCACCTCGGTGGGCCTGTTCGGCGAGGACGACAAGCCTCCGCACCCGCAGGTCAAGATGTACGGCGCGGGCGGCGAGCCCCGCGTCAACGGTGGTGGCTTCCCGGCGCAGATCTGGGCGGCCTACATGTTCGGCGTGACGGATCCGGACGCCAGGTTCGACCTGAACACCGACCAGGGCGCCGCCGTCGAGCCGACCTGGACCCCGACCCCGACGCCGAGCCAGGAGCCGACGACCCAGGAGCCGACGGAGGAACCGACGACCCAGGAGCCGACGGAGACCCCGACGACGGAGGAGCCGACGGAGGAACCGACGACGGAACCGCCGACGGAGGAGCCGACGACCGAGCCGGCGCCGACGGTACCGACGGACGAGCCGACGGATCCGATCACCCTGGACCCGGGCAGACCTGGAAACGAGGAGTAGGAAAGCGCCCCGTCAGGGGCGCGGGACTGTGCTGAATCCGCGGCTCCGCCGCGGGGGCGCGGGCAACCACGATGCACCCGCATCCCGGCGACGCGCAGTTCCCCTACGGCGCTCAGCCGCGATTCAACTCGAACCAGACGACCTTGCCGGTGCTCAACCTGGTCGCCCCCCACCGCCGAGCCAGCCGGTTCACGAGGTACAACCCCCGCCCACCCTCATCCGTGGCCCGAGCCTGCCTGAGCCGCGGCAACTGCGGCACATCGTCCCCGACCTCGCACCGCAGCACGTCGGTCCGCAGCAACCGCAACGTCACCGGCCGCGAGGCGTACCGCACCGCGTTGGTCACGACCTCGCTGACCAACAGCTCGACGGAATCCGTCATTTCCTCCAGCCCCCAGCGGGCCAGCGCGCGCCGAGCCAGCCGTCGGGCGCGGCTCGGCGCCGCGTCCTCCGGCTCCAGGAACCAGTACGCCACGTCGCTCGGCGCGATCCCGTCGAAGCGGGCGGCGAGCAGCGCGATGTCGTCGTCCCGGTCGCCCGGCCCGAGCATGTCGAGCACCTCGTCGCACAGGGCTTCCAGCGGCGGCGGATGGTCCGGCCCGGTCAGCTGCGCGGTCGCGGCGAGCTTCTCGCGCAGCTGCTCTATGCCGGTCCACACGTCACGCAGCCGGGACTCGACCAGACCGTCCGTGTAGAGGAGCAGCGTCGCTCCGGCCGGCGCGTCCAGCTCCACGGCCTCGAAGTCGACGCCACCGACGCCGATCGGCGCTCCCGCGGGAACCCGCAGGACCTCCGCGCGGCCGCCCAGGTGCAGCAGGACGGGCGGCGGATGGCCGGCGTTGGCGATGGTGATGCGGTGCGAGACCGGGTCGTAGACGGCGTACAGGCAGGTCGCCATGCGGTCGGTGCCCAGGCGCTGGGCCTGCTCGTCGAGATGGTGCAGGACCTCCTGCGGGGGCAGGTCGAGTCCGGCGAGCGTCTGGGCGGTCGTCCGCAGCTGGCCCATGATCGCGGCGGACGTCATGGAGTGGCCCATGACGTCACCGACGACCAGCGCCACGCGGCTGCCCGGCAGCGGGATCGCGTCGTACCAGTCGCCGCCGACCCGGGCCGTCTCGGCGGCCGGAAGATAGCGGGAGGCGAGCCGTACGCCCGTCGGGCGCGGCAGCGTCTCCGGCAGCATGGTGCGCTGGAGTTCGTCGGCGATGTACGCCTCACGGCCGTACAGCACCGCCTTGTCGATGCCGAGCGCGCTGTGCGTGGCGAGCTGGGCGGCGACGAGGAGGTCGTCGGGCTCGAAGGCCAGGCGGTCCGGGCGGCGCAGGAAGACGGCGGCGCCGATGACCCGGCGGCGGCCGCGCAGCGGGGCGAGGATCGCGCGCTGGCCGTCCGGGATGATCAACTCGCCGTCCTCGCCTA
>CBFGZZ010000589.1:0-3670 GCA_965653385.1 uncultured Streptomyces sp.
GGGTCGAGCACGATCGGTCTCTCGACCCCGGCATGTGGCGCCCGTAGGCGACCGAGCCATCAAACCGGCCCCCAACTGCAACCCGGTACGCGCCAACAACAAAACAGCGGGGCCCCTACAGGCGCAGGGGGCGCTCCCCGCCGTTCAGGGCCCCGCCGGCGTGCCGCGGGGGAACCGTCCTCAGCCCTGGGCGGCCGCGGCCCGCAGGGCGATGCGGTCCTCACCCGCGTACACGTTCATGGAGCTGCCCCGCAGGAAGCCCACCAGCGTCAGCCCCGTCTCCGCGGCCAGGTCCACCGCGAGGGACGAGGGCGCGGAGACGGCCGCGAGCACCGGGATGCCCGCCATCACGGCCTTCTGGGCGAGCTCGAAGCTGGCCCGCCCCGAGACCAGCAGGACGGTGCGGGACAGCGGCAGACCACCGTTCTGCAGCGCACGACCGACCAGCTTGTCGACCGCGTTGTGCCGACCCACGTCCTCCCGTATGTCGAGCAGCTCGCCGTCCTCGGTGAACAGGGCCGCCGCGTGCAGACCCCCGGTCCGGTCGAAGACCCGCTGGGCCGCGCGCAGCTGGTCGGGGAGGCCCGCGAGCAGCTCGACGTCGATCCGGACCGGGGGAGTGTCGCCGCCGTGGGTGTCGTCGATGGGCCACCGTGCCGTAGTCCGTACCGCGTCCAGCGACGCCTTGCCGCACAGCCCGCAGGACGATGTCGTGTAGACGTTGCGTTCGAGGGTGATGTCGGGGATCACCACTCCCGGCGCGGTCTTCACGTCGACCACGTTGTAGGTGTTCGAGCCGTCCACGGTGGCGCCCGCGCAGTACACGATGTTCTGGAGGTCGCTCTGCTCGGCGAGGACGCCCTCGCTCACCAGGAACCCGGCGGCGAGCGCGAAGTCGTCGCCGGGGGTGCGCATGGTGATCGCCAGCGGCTTGCCGTTGAGGCGGATCTCCAGGGGTTCCTCGGCGACGAGTGTGTCCGGGCGGGTGGAGACCACCCCGTCCCGGATCCGGATCACCTTGCGTCGTTCCGTGACTCGTCCCATGTTCCCGTCCCCACCAGTCCTGATCAGTCCCGGTTCTGTACGTGCTGGTAGCCGAAGCGGCCCTTGATGCACAGGTTGCCGTGGGTCACCGGGTTGTCGTGCGGCGAGGTGACCTTCACGATCTCATTGTCCTGCACGTGCAGGGTGAGGTTGCAGCCCACACCGCAGTACGCGCACACCGTGGTCGTCTCGGTCTGCGCCGACTCGTCCCACGTACCCGCCGCCCGCATGTCGAACTCGGACTTGAAGGACAGCGCCCCGGTCGGGCACACCTCGATGCAGTTCCCGCAGTACACGCACGCGGAGTCGGTCAGCGGGGCGTCGTGCTCCACGGCGATCCGGGCGTCGAAGCCCCGCCCGGCGACGGAGATCGCGAAGCTGTTCTGCCACTGGTCACCACATGCGTCCACGCACTTGTAGCAGAGGATGCACTTGTCGTAGTCGCGCACGTACAGCTCGTTGTCGATCTTCGGCTCCTCGCCCAGCCGCGCCGCGTCCGGCCCGAACCGGTCCGGTTTCGCCTCGTACTCCTTGATCCACCCGGAGACCCGCGGGGTGGTCGACAGGTCGACCGACGAGGCGAGCAGCTCAAGGACGATCTTGCGACTGTGCCGGGCGCGCTCGGTGTCGGTCTTCACCTCCATCCCCGGCTCGGCCTTGCGCGAGCAGGCCGGGACGAGCGTCCGCGAGCCCTCGACCTCGACGACACACACGCGGCAGGCGTTCTTGGGCCGCAGCGTGTCCCCTTGGCACAGGGTGGGGATGTCCTTCCCGGCCGCCCGGCAGGCGTCGAGGATCGTCGAGCCCTCGGTCGTGCGCACGGGCTCCCCGTCGAGGGTGAACTCCAGCAGCCGGCGCGGGATCCCCAGCGGTACCACGGTCATTCGTACGCCCCCAGACGGTCGATGGCGGATTCCACGGCGTTCCACGCGGTCTGCCCCAGACCGCAGATCGAGGCGTCCCGCATGGCGCGGCCGACCTCCCTGAGCAGGGCGATGTCGTCGGAGGCCGCCGCACCCGTGCGTTCCACGATCCGGTGCAGCGCCTCCTCCTGACGTACGGTCCCGACCCGGCACGGCACGCACTGCCCGCACGACTCGTCCCGGAAGAACTCGGCGATCCGCAGCAGTAGCCGGGGCAGCGGAACGGTGTCGTCGAAGGCCATGACCACCCCCGAGCCGAGCGTCGTGCCCGCCTCCCGGGTGCCCTCGAAGGTGAGCGGGACGTCCAGCTCGTCGGGCCGCACGAAGCCGCCCGCCGCGCCGCCCAGCAGCACCGCCCGCAGCCCGTCCCGTACGCCCGCCAGCTCCAGCAGCTCACCGAGCGTCGCGCCGAAGGGCAGCTCGTAGATGCCGGGCCGCGCCACGCTCCCGGACACGCAGAACAGCTTCGGCCCGGTGGACCTCGCCGTACCGATCGCCGCGTACGCCGGGGCTCCCATCGTCAGGACGGGCAGCACGTTCACCAGCGTCTCCACGTTGTTCTCCACCGTCGGCTTGCCGAACAGCCCCTTCTCCACCGGGAACGGCGGTTTGGAGCGCGGCTCGCCCCGGTAGCCCTCGATGGAGTTGAAGAGCGCCGTCTCCTCACCGCAGATGTACGCCCCGGCGCCTCGGCGGATCTCGATGTCGAAGGCGTAGCCCTGCCCGAGGATGTCCTCCCCGAGCAGCCCACGCGCGCGTGCCTGCGCGAGAGCGTGCTCCAGACGCCCCAGCGCCCGCGGGTACTCGCCCCGCAGGTACAGGTAGCCCTTGTGCGCGCCGGTCGCGTACGCCGCGATCGTCATGGCCTCGACCAGCGCGTACGGGTCGCCCTCCATGAGCACGCGGTCCTTGAAGGTGCCGGGCTCGGATTCGTCGGCGTTGCAGACGACGTAGTGCGGATGGTCGGGCTGCGACGCCGTGGCCTGCCATTTGCGGCCGGTGGGGAAGGCGGCGCCGCCACGCCCGACCAGACCGGAGTCGGTGACCTCGCGGATGACTCCGGCGGGACCCAGCTCGAATGCCCGGCGCAGTGCGGTGTAGCCGCCGTGGGCGCGGTAGTCGTCCAGCGACGACGGGTCGACGACTCCGACGCGCCGCAGCAGGACCAGGTCGTCACTGCCCGCCTGCGGTACCGCCATCGCGGCCGGCGGCTCCTCCGGCGCCGAGTCGGGTGCGCTCGCGGCGAGTACCGCGTCGTGCGCCGTCGCTGGTGCCGAGACCGCCGTACGCACCGGATCCCCGGCCTTGATCGCGAGCGTCGCCGGAGCCCGCTCGCACAGTCCGAGACAGGGGCTGCGCTCGACGCCCACTCCACTCCCGGGCCCGAGCGACGCCTCGATCCCGGCGCACAGCTCGCTCGCCCCGGCCGCCGCGCACGCGAGGTCCGTGCACACGTGGAGCACGGTCGACGGGCGGGGCTTGACGGAGAACATGGCGTAGAAGGTGGCGACGCCGTACGCCTCCGACGGTGGCACGGTCAGGCGTCGGCACAGGTAGTCGAGGGCGCCCTCGCTGATCCAGCCGATCCGGTCGTTGATGGCGTGCAGCCCCGGCAACAGCAGGTCGCGGCGGTCCCGGGCCTCGCGGCCGCCGCGCGCCCACCGCAGGTCGGCGGCCCGCATCTCATCGCGGGCGGCGCCCTC
>CBFGZZ010000590.1:0-3658 GCA_965653385.1 uncultured Streptomyces sp.
CCAGGCGACCAAGGAAGCCGGCGAGATCTCGGGCCTCAACGTCCTGCTCATCATCAACGAGCCCACTGCGGCCGCATTGGCATACGGCCTCGACAAGGGCGACGACCAGACGATCCTGGTCTTCGACTTGGGCGGCGGCACGTTCGACGTCTCGCTGCTGGAGATCGGCGACGGCGTCATCGAGGTCAAGGCCACCAACGGCGACACGCACCTCGGCGGCGACGACTGGGACCAGCGGGTCGTCGAACACCTGGTGAAGAAGTTCAAGGGCCAGAACGGCATCGACCTCGGCAACGACAAGATGGCGCTGCAACGGCTCCGCGAAGGCGCCGAGAAGGCCAAGATCGAGCTGTCCAGCTCCTCCGAGACCACGATCAACCTGCCGTACATCACCGCCTCCGCCGAGGGCCCCCTCCACCTCGACGAGAAGCTGACCCGCGCCCAGTTCCAGGAGCTCACCGCCGATCTCCTCGACCGCTGCAAGACCCCCTTCCACCAGGCCGTCAAGGACGCCGGCATCAAGCTCTCCGCCGTCGACCACGTCATCCTCGTCGGCGGCTCCACCCGGATGCCCGCCGTCACCGACCTGGTGAAGGAACTCACCGGCAAGGACCCGCACAAGGGCGTCAACCCCGACGAGGTCGTGGCCGTCGGCGCGGCTCTCCAGGCGGGTGTCATCCGCGGCGACGTCAAGGACGTCCTCCTGCTCGACGTCACCCCGCTGTCCCTCGGCATCGAGACCAAGGGCGGCATCATGACCAAGCTCATCGAACGCAACACGACGATCCCGACCCGGCGTTCGGAGATCTTCACTACCGCCACCGACAACCAGCCCTCCGTCGGCATCCAGGTCTACCAGGGCGAACGCGAGATCGCCGCGTACAACAAGAAGCTCGGCGTCTTCGACCTCACCGGTCTGCCGCCCGCCCCGCGCGGTGTCCCGCAGATCGAGGTCGCCTTCGACATCGACGCCAACGGGATCATGCACGTCTCCGCGAAGGACATGGCGACCGGCCGCGAACAGAAGATGACCGTGACGGGCGGCTCGGCCCTCCCGAAGGACGACATCGACCGGATGATGCGGGAGGCCGAGGAGTACGCCGAGGAGGACCGGCGACGCCGCGAGGCGGCCGAGACGAGGAACCAGGCCGAGCAACTCGTCTACCAGACGGAGAAGTTCGTCCGCGACAACGAGGACAAGGTCCCCGCGGACACCAGGTCGGAGGTCGAGTCGGCGGCGGCCGAGCTGAAGCAGCTCCTGGCGGACAACGCCGAGACGAACGCCCTGCGCACCGGCATCGAGAAACTCGCCACCGTGAGCCAGAAGATGGGCCAGGCGATGTACGCCCAGACCCAGCAGACCCCGACCGACGCCGACGCCGGGGCAGGCGCCGGTTCGGGCACCGGCACGGAACAGACCTCACCGCAGGACGACGACGTGGTGGACGCCGAGATCGTCGACGAGGACCGGGACGCGAAGGGCGGTGCCGCCTAGACATCAGTCTTCTCCCAACCCCGCCGCTCCGGCCGGGACCCCAGCTGCCTGGGGTCCCGGCTGCGGTACACCACGTACGGCCGGAACAGGTACTGCACCGGGGCGCTGAACATGTGCACCAGCCGGGTGTACGGCACCAGCGCGATCAGTGCCATGCCGATCAGCGCGTGGATCTGGTAGAGGACCGGCACGCCTGCCATCAGGTCCGTGTCCGGGGTGAGGGTGAACAGGCTGCGGGCCCAGGGGGCGATGGACCGGCGGTAGTCGTAGCCGTCGCCGGAGGCGTGGGTCAGTTTGGCGACCATGCCCATCACGATCGCCGCGACCAGCACCAGGTACATCACCTTGTCGTTGGCGGTCGTCGCGCGGAACACCGGCGCCCTGGTGCGGCGGCGGTAGACCAGCAGCGCGATCCCGCCGACCGTGACGAGACCGGCCGCCGTACCGCCGTACAGGGAGAACAGGTGGTAGGTGCGCTCGCTCACGCCGACGGCGTCCGTCCAGGACTCGGGGATGAACAGCCCGATGACGTGGCCGACCAGCACGAAGAGGATGCCGTAGTGGAAGGCGGGCGAGGCGATGTTCAGGAGCCTCGACTCGTACACCTGGGACGAGCGGGTGGTCCAGCCGAAGCGGTCGTAGCGGTGGCGCCAGAACAGGCCGGCGACGAGCAGGACGAAGGTGACATAGGGCAGGACGCCCCAGAGCAGTGTGGTCATGGGCGCGTCCCCGTCTGTGCGGTCGGCAGGGTGGCGCACACGGCGTCCAGGACCGACGCGTACGGTGTGCCGAAGTCGGTGAGGCGGGTGCGGAGCTGCTCCAGGCAGTCCCGGTGCTCCAGGAGCAGTTCGGTGTTGCCGGTGCGGGACACGAACTCCAGTACCGCGGGCAGGAAGTCGGGCAGTTCCTCGCCGGTGAACTCCAGTCCGTGGGCGCGGTAGAGGTCCTTGAAGCGGACCAGCGACATGCCGCGCCGCCGGGTGTCCCCGTCGCGCCACCAGCTCAGATACAGGCTGTGGCGGTTCTTCAGGTCGAAGACCTGGACGTAGTGCGCGGCCAGCTCGCCCGGCGGTGTCACGGCCGCGTGGTCGGTGAACCCGCGCAACTGCGGGGCCGCCTCGCGCAGCAGTGGAAGCCGGGCGCGGAAGTCGTCGTCGGGGTAGGTCAGGCAGAGCGCGGCCGCCTGGTAGAGCACCTCGAAGGACGGCATCAGGCCTCCTCGCGGTCGGCTGCGGGATCGGCTGTGGGCGTGGTCTCGGCCGCGTCGTCGGCGGTCTGCCGGCGGCGCAGGATGTGGAAGTTCTCCACCGGTACGAGCGGCAGCAGCTTGCGGCCCGAGTCCTGGCCGAAGGGCCCGTCCCCGCCCATCCCGGGCCCGCCGTCGTAGTCGAGGCTGCACCCCTCCGGGAGCGCCGACTCCTCCAGGCGCCGCGCGTCCGCGACGGCCGCCGTCGGAATCACGTACCGGTCCTCGTACTTGGCGATGGCCAGCAGCCGGTACATCTCCTCGATCTCCCGCGCCCGCATGCCCACGGCGTCCGGCACCGAGGGATCCGGTTCCTCACCGAGGTTGATCGCCCGCATGTGGGAGCGCATCGCGGCGAGCTTCTCCAGCGAGGCACGCACCGGGCCGATGTCACCGGCCGTGAACATCTCCGCGAGGTACTCCAGCGGAATGCGCAGGCTGTCGATCGCGCCGAACAGGTTCCCGGCGTCCTCGCCGTCGTGCCCGGTCTCGCTGAGCGCGTCCACCACCGGGGACAGCGGCGGGATGTACCAGACCATCGGCATCGTCCGGTACTCCGGGTGCAGCGGGAGCGCCACCCGGTACTTGCTGATCAGCGCGTGCACGGGCGACCGGCGGGCCGCCTCCACCCAGTCGTACGGGATCCCCGCCTCGTCGGCGGCCCGCTGCACGGCACGGTCCTCCGGGTCGAGGAACACCCCCAACTGGGCCTCGTACAGGTCCCGTTCGCGGCGCACGGACGCGGCCGCGGTCACCTTGTCGGCGTCGTAGAGCACAACCCCGAGATAGCGGAGCCGGCCCACACAGGTCTCCGAGCAGACCGTCGGCAGACCGACCTCGATCCGCGGATAGCACATCGTGCACTTCTCCGCCTTGCCGGTGCGGTGGTTGAAGTACACCTTCTTGTACGGGCATCC
>CBFGZZ010000591.1:0-3657 GCA_965653385.1 uncultured Streptomyces sp.
GCCATGGCCAACACCTTCCCGGTCGCCGACACCGCCGGCGTCGTCGAGCAGGTCTACCGGCTCGGCCAGGAGCACGGCTACTGCGATGTGCAGCCCATCGGTGCCGTGACCGTCGGCCTGGAGGGCAAGAAGCTCGCCGAGCTGGGTGCCATGCACGAGTCGGCCGCCGGGGTCACCGTGTTCTCCGACGACGGCAAATGCGTCGACGACGCCGTGATGATGCGCCGGGCTCTGGAGTACGTGAAGGCCTTCGGCGGTGTCGTCGCCCAGCACGCGCAGGAGCCGCGGCTGACCGAGGGCGCCCAGATGAACGAGGGCGTCGTCTCCGCCGAGCTGGGGCTCGGGGGCTGGCCCGCGGTGGCCGAAGAATCGATCATCGCCCGGGATGTCCTGCTCGCCGAGCACGTCGGCTCCCGCGTCCACATCTGCCACCTCTCGACCGCAGGGTCCGTCGAGATCGTGCGCTGGGCCAAGTCCCGCGGCATCGACGTGACCGCCGAGGTCACCCCGCACCACCTGCTCCTCACCGACGAGCTGGCGCGTACGTACAACCCGGTCTACAAGGTGAACCCGCCGCTGCGCACCGAGCGTGACGTGCTGGCCCTGCGCGAGGCCCTCGCCGACGGCACGATCGACATCGTCGCCACCGACCACGCCCCGCACCCGCACGAGGACAAGGACTGCGAGTGGGCCGCGGCCGCCATGGGGATGGTGGGTCTGGAGACCGCGTTGTCGGTGGTGCAGGAGACCATGGTGGACACCGGGCTCCTCACCTGGGCCGGGGTCGCCGAGCGTATGTCCTTCAAGCCCGCCGAGATCGGGCAGGCCAAGGGGCACGGACGGCCCGTCTCGGCTGGTGAGCCCGCCAACCTCACGCTCGTCGACACGGAATACCGTGGGTCCGTGGACCCCGAGGGCTTCGCCTCGCGCAGCCGCAACACTCCGTACGAGGGGCGTGAGCTGCCGGGCCGTGTGACCCACACGTGGCTCCGGGGCAAGGCCACGCTCGTCGACGGGAAGCTCACGTGACACCTGCAACACTGCTCGCAGCCGGCACCGGACTCGCGGCCGAACAGAAGTCGGCCGAAGTGACCGACTGGGCCGCCCGCGTCGGCTGGGTCGTCGGACTCGCCCTCTTCGTCGCGCTCGTCTACTGGCTGATGCGCGAGGGCTGGAAGTGGCGCGGCACGCTCCAGGGCGACCTGCCCGAGCTGCCCAGCGCGCCGGACGACCCCGGCCCGGCCAGACTGAGCATGAGCGGCCGCTACCACGGCTCGACCACGGCAGGTCAGTGGCTGGACCGCATCGTGGCGCACGGCCTCGGCACCCGCAGCCGGGTCGAGCTCACCCTGACGGACGCGGGACTGGACGTCGTACGCCCCGGGGCGGCCGACTTCTTCGTCCCGGCCGACCGACTGCGCGAGGCCCGGCTCGACAAAGGCATCGCCGGCAAGGTCCTGACCGAGGGCGGACTGCTCGTCGTGACCTGGGCGCACGGCGACCGGCTGATCGACTCAGGGTTCCGCTCGGACCACGCGGCGGAGCACAACGAGTGGGTCGACGTCATTAACTCCATGATCAACACCAACAGCACGGAAGGCGCCGAACGATGACGACCTCCACAAGGGGAGCCCACAAGGTTCCCGCGGTACTCGTCCTGGAGGACGGCCGGATCTTCCGCGGCCGCGCCTACGGGGCCGTGGGGGTGACCTTCGGCGAGGCCGTGTTCTCCACCGGGATGACCGGCTACCAGGAGACCCTGACCGACCCGTCGTACCACCGCCAGGTCGTCGTGATGACCGCCCCGCACGTCGGCAACACCGGCGTCAACGACGAGGACCCGGAGAGCAAGCAGATCTGGGTCGCCGGGTACGTCGTGCGCGACCCCGCGCGCGTACCGTCCAACTGGCGCTCCCGGCGCTCGCTGGACGACGAGCTGCGCCACCAGGGCGTCGTCGGGATCTCCGGCATCGACACCCGCGCGCTGACCCGCCATCTGCGCGAGCGCGGCGCGATGCGCGTCGGCATCTTCTCCGGCAACGCGCTGCCCGACGAGGGCACCATGCTCGCCGAGGTCCGCCAGGCCCCCGAGATGAAGGGAGCCGACCTCTCCGCCGAGGTCGCGACCAAGGAGGCGTACGTCGTCCCGGCGATCGGCGCGAAGAAGTTCACCGTCGCCGCCGTCGACCTCGGCATCAAGGGCATGACCCCGCACCGGATGGCCGAGCGCGGCATCGAGGTGCACGTGCTGCCCGCGACCGCGAGCGTCGAGGACGTCTACGCGGTGAACCCGGACGGCGTGTTCTTCTCCAACGGCCCCGGCGACCCCGCCACCGCCGACCACCCGGTCTCCGTCATGCAGGCGGTCCTGGAGCGCGGCACCCCGCTGTTCGGTATCTGCTTCGGCAACCAGATCCTGGGGCGGGCGCTGGGCTTCGGCACGTACAAGCTCAAGTACGGCCACCGGGGCATCAACCAGCCCGTGCAGGACCGTACGACCGGCAAGGTCGAGGTCACCGCGCACAACCACGGCTTCGCCGTCGACGCACCGACCGACAAGGTCTCCGACACCCCCTTCGGCCGCGCCGAGGTCTCCCACGTCTGCCTGAACGACAACGTGGTGGAGGGGCTCCAGCTCCTCGACCGGCCGGCCTTCAGCGTCCAGTACCACCCCGAAGCGGCAGCGGGCCCGCACGACGCCGCCTACCTGTTCGACCGCTTCGTATCCCTGATGGAGGGCCAGCGTGCCTAAGCGCACCGATATCCAGTCCGTCCTGGTCATCGGCTCCGGCCCGATCGTCATCGGCCAGGCCGCCGAGTTCGACTACTCCGGCACCCAGGCGTGCCGCATCCTGCGCGCCGAGGGCCTGCGGGTCATCCTCGTGAACTCCAACCCGGCGACGATCATGACCGACCCGGAGATCGCCGACGCCACCTACGTCGAGCCGATCACCCCGGAGTTCGTCGAGAAGATCATCGCCAAGGAACGCCCGGACGCGCTCCTGCCGACCCTCGGCGGTCAGACGGCCCTCAACACGGCCATCTCGCTGCACGAGGCGGGCACGCTGGAGAAGTACGGCGTCGAGCTGATCGGCGCCAACGTCGAGGCCATCAACAAGGGCGAGGACCGCGACCTCTTCAAGGAGGTCGTCGAGGCCGTCCGCGGCAAGATCGGCCACGGCGAGTCCGCCCGCTCGGTCATCTGCCACTCCATGGAGGACGTCCTCGCGGGCGTCGAGACCCTCGGCGGCTACCCCGTCGTCGTCCGCCCCTCCTTCACCATGGGCGGCGCCGGCTCCGGCTTCGCGCACGACGAGGAGGAGCTGCGCCGCATCGCCGGCCAGGGCCTCACCCTCTCGCCGACCACCGAGGTGCTCCTGGAGGAGTCCATCCTCGGCTGGAAGGAGTACGAGCTGGAGCTGATGCGCGACAAGCACGACAACGTCGTGGTCGTCTGCTCCATCGAGAACTTCGACCCCATGGGCGTGCACACCGGTGACTCGATCACCGTCGCGCCCGCGATGACGCTCACCGACCGCGAGTACCAGGTCCTGCGCGACATCGGCATCGCCGTCATCCGCGAGGTCGGCGTCGACACCGGTGGCTGCAACATCCAGTTCGCGGTGAACCCCGAGGACGGTCGCGTGATCGTCATCG
>CBFGZZ010000592.1:0-3647 GCA_965653385.1 uncultured Streptomyces sp.
CCGGGGAACGTGGGGAGCCGGGTCCGACCTGCCCCGACGGCTACTCGTTGCAGGCGCCGTCGTGGGATCCGGATGCGTTGGTGTGCCGTCGTGATGGGGCGCCGCAGCCGTCGGAGAAGCCAGGTGAGGGGCAGGGGTCTGGGTTGTTGGCGTTGGATCCGCAGCGCCGCCAGTACGCGTGAGGGAGGTCGCTGTGGCTCGGATGCTTGGCAGTCGTGTGTGGCGCGGCCAGACGCTTGAGGACGCGCCCCTGACTCGCAAGCACTGGCGGGCCAGGGAGAAACGGCAGTGGCGGCGGGAAGCTGGTCTGTCATCCTGAGGCCATGGACCCGGTCCCCATGTCCGCCTTTCAGCGCTCGGGCGCGCTGTGGCTGCCGCCGCAGCCGCCGCCGGAGCCGGAACCGCCCGTGACCATCCGCATGGTCGACGGCCGCCGCATGCAGTGCAAGGACATCCCCGACGAGGTGTTCGTCGACGCGGTCCGGCGCGCGGGAGATTACGGCTCGTGGCGCATGTCGTGGAACGTCGAGGCCGAGCTCGCCACCGTCGTCGGCCCGGTGCCGTACAACTTGTTCCTCGCGAAGGCGCGGAAGCTCTGCGACCGTGAGTTGCTGCACGGCTGTCCGTGCGGGTGCCGGGGCGACTTCCATCCGCCGGAGGAATGCCAGGGCTGCTGACCGGTCTACGCCGCCTCGACGAGCTCGTATCGCTCCAGCGCGACAGCCGTCACCCACTCGTCATTCAGCTCCGCGTACAGAGCCCGCTCCGCCTGCGTCCACTCCCGATCCCGCGCACCGCGTACGACGGCACGGATCGCCTCGTTCACGGCCGCAGCAGGCCGCACAACGCCCACGGGCGGAGGGGTTGGGGACATGCCCTCAGTCTAGAGATCTAGACCCCGTATCACTCATCCGAGCCCCGACCAAACCCAAGCCCACACAGGAAAGACCCCCACGGACCGCAATCCGTAAGGGCCTTACCCACGCACACCATCGGCCGACCGGCGTACCGTTCCAAGTGGACGCAAGGAACGGAGACCAGTATGCCCCAGAGCACTGACACCGGAACCGGCGCAGAGAGCAACGGCCAACGCCTCGCACGCCTCCGCGCACGCCACCGCTGGACACAAGCCCGCCTCGCCACCGAAGCCGGCTACTCACTCCCCGCAGTCAAAGCCTTCGAACAGGGACGCCGCTCCCTGGACCGGCCGGCCGTCATCCTCGCCTTCTCCCAGGCGCTCGACTGCCACCCCACCGAAATCACCGGAGCCCCCTACGTGCCGCCCCACGCCGACCGCGACGGCCAGGCCGCAGTCGCCTCGGTAGCCGCAGTCCGCCGCGCACTCCTGCGCCACGGACGCCCAGCCCGGCCGACCGAAGCCGAAGCCGCCAGCGTCAACCTGACCGAACTCCACGACCGGGTGACCGACGCCAACCAGCACCGGCAGGCCGCCGCCCTCACCAAGTCCGGCAACCTGCTGCCCACACTCCTGCGAGACCTCCAGGTCGCCGCCGAACTCACCGCCGGCGACCAGCGCCGGGAAGCGTACGGGCTGCTCGCCTCCGCCTACGAGTGCGCCATGCAGTACCTGTACAAGCTCGGCCACAACTCTGATGCCACACTGGCAACCGAACGCGTCGTCTGGGCATCCCGCGAGACGGGGAACCCGCTGCGCATACTGGCAGCCAGCTGGTACGACGCCGGAGAGTTCCTCACCATCGGCGAACACGACGAGGCCGGAGCGATCATTGACGAGGCGCTCACCGAACTCGCCGCCATGACGTCGCCGGGCCCGGACGCCGTGTCACTGCGGGGGGCGTTCCACCTGAAGGCATCGCTCAACCTGGCGCGCGCCACGGACGCGAAGGCCGCCGTCGATCACCTGAAGCAGGCGGAGAAGGCGGCCGAGGAGCTCGGGGAGGACCGCAACGACTGGCAGTTGCAGTTCGGGCCGACGAACACCGCACTGTGGGCGGTGAGCCTGCCGGTGGAAATGGGCCGCGGGAAGGAGGCGGTGGCCCGCGCGGAGAAGGTGCGGCTCCCTGCGGGGTATTCGCGTGAGCGGCACTCCCACTTCCACATCGACCGCGGGCGCGCGCATTTCTACAACGGGCAGCGTGAGCACGCTGTTCGCGCGTTCCTGGAGGCGGAGCGTCTGGCCCCGCAGGCGACCCGTATGCATGCGGGGGTGCGGGAGACGGTTGGCACGATGATCCGCACGCAGAAGCGTGGTGAGCTCGTCGAGTTGGGTATCCGCCTCGGCGTCGTGTAGCCCTGAAGGGATACAGACTGTATTCCTTAAGTGACCCCCTGGTCTCTAGCGTCGGTTGAGCAGCACAAACCACGCAGGCCAGGGGGTCACGCATGTCAGACGGCACTGTCCAGTCGAGCGCCAATGGGGGCGCGGCAGCGCAGCAGGCCTTACCGTCCGCCCTCGCGGCGCCCGGCATGCTCGTCCACCCCGCCGCGGACCGCCGTCTCGCGGCCGAACACTGGCTGCTCTCCACCCTCCCCGAAGCCCGGCGAGCCCGCGCCCGACGGGAGTGGCGCGACCAAGGCGTCGCCATGCTCCCCCTCGGCACCCTGTTCTCCGCCATCCGCATCCCCGCAGAACTCGCCATCGCCGCGACGGGCGCACGCCGCAGCCACACGCACGCGAACCGGCACCTCGCCGACACCCTCGACGGCCCCGTCATCTGCGACCCCCGCGGGCACCGCTACTACGCACTCGTCCCCGCCTCCACACCCCGCACCTGGCACAAGGAGGCCGACGACTGGCGGGTGGCAGATGTCGACGTCCTCGGCCGCGGCACCCTCCTCGGCGTACCGCCCCTGGACCGCACCGAGTTCGACCCCGTCACCGCGGCCTCGTACTGGGCGGTGCCGATGGAGTCGATGGCCGTACTGTGCCGGCCGCTCACGGTCGGACGGCTGATCGCCGCGGGCCGCGACCAGTTGACTGAGGAGCTGGGAGCGTGAGCGGCACCGAGTACGAGTGGGCCGAGAGCGGCCGTGGCGCAGCACCCCACCAGCAGCACGTCATCGTGACTCCTGCTGCCCGGGCCGAGGCGGCCTTCGAGGACTACGGCGCTCACCTCTCCAGTTGCCGGCAGTGCAACGACCGGCTCCTCAACGGCAGCGACTTCTGCGACGAGGGCAAGCGGCTCGGCGATGTCTACGTGATGGCGTACGACGCGAGCCGCGGCCAGGGGGCTGCTACCGGTACGGCCAACAACGAGACGCCAGAGGGGGCCCTGTGAATTGCGCACGCTGTGACAGGCCGCTCACCGCAGGCCGATGCGACGTCATCACCAACCCAGGAGCCTCGGGGCCGGGCGCCGACATCTACGTCTGCCGAGGGTGGTGTAAGCGCAAGACGCACCAGACGGCTCCTGAAGACACCGTCGTCCTCGCGCCAATACCCGAGCGCCGCTCCCGACCGCGTCGCCGACCGCGCCGGTAGCGGATGAGAGCGGCTGCTCTGCCCCCCGACAGAGTGGCCGCGGCCCGCCGCTGGGTGTCTCCCCTGTCACCTGGCGGCGGGCCAACTGGTGGCCAAAGGTACGACGGTGGGCGAAATGTTCACAAAGTAGCCACAGGGTCTGGCGTAGATATATGCAGCCCGCACTCTTCCCATACCGCCGGTA
>CBFGZZ010000593.1:0-3637 GCA_965653385.1 uncultured Streptomyces sp.
CCCCTCGCGCCGCCCCGCGGCCCCCCGCCCGGCCCCCCCCCCCCCCCCCCCCCGCTGCTGGGCGTGCCGCGCCCCCCGGGGGGCGCGCCGCGCCGCCCCCGGACGGGTGGGCCGAACAGCCGGCGGCTCTCCCGGATAGGAGCTCGGGGGGCGCCAAATTGCCGGTGCGGGCTGCCTGGAATCCGATGTCGACCTGTCCCTGAGGCGTGCACGCCGAGGTAGGCGAGCGGCTGGGTGTCGCCGCCGCATCCGCTGAGCTGTCCGCCGCCCAGGACCGCGACCGCGCGGAAGACCGTCGCCCGAGAGCACGCGAGCGCGTACGACATGGCGCCGCCGTAACTGAAGCCCGTGCCGAAGCGCTGTGTCGTGTCGACGCACAGGTCCGCCTTGAAACTCCCAGCGCCACGGATGGTAGAGGCGCCCTCCCGGTGGGAGCACTCCCCATCCTCACCGCCAACCTTCGGACACACCCCTGCCGGAAAGCCGAGGTACCCGTCATGCGCCGCAAACTCCTCGCCCTGGTGGCAGCGCTCTCCTCGCTGCCGCTGACGCTCGCCGCCGCGCCGTCCGCCCACGCGGCCGACCCGACGACCATGACCAACGGGTTCTACGTGGACCCCGACTCCAGCGCGAAACGATGGGTCGCCGCCAACCCCGGCGACGGCCGGGCACAAGCGATCAACGCCTCCATCACCAACACACCGACGGCCCGCTGGTTCGGCTCCTGGAGCGGCACCATCGGCACCGCCACCGGCGCGTACGTGGGCGCCGCGGACGCCCGCGACAAGCTGCCCATCCTTGTCGCCTACAACATCTACAACCGCGACTACTGCGGCGGGCACTCAGCGGGCGGAGCCTCCTCGCCGTCCGCCTACGCGAACTGGATCGCCCAGTTCGCGGGTGGGATCGCGGGCCGCCCGGCCGTCGTCATCCTCGAACCGGACTCCCTCGGGGACTACGGCTGCATGAACCAGGACCAGATCGACGAACGCGAAGGCATGCTCACCAACGCGCTCGCCGAGTTCAACCGTCAGGCCCCCAACACCTGGGTCTATCTCGACGCCGGCAACCCGGCCTGGGCGAGCGCGGCGACCATGGCCCGGCGCCTGCACGAAGCGGGCCTGCGGCAGGCCCACGGTTTCTCGCTCAACGTCTCCAACTACCTGACCACGGCCGAGAACACCGCGTACGGCAACGCCGTCAACCGGGAACTCGGTGCCCGGTACGGCTACACCAAGCCGTTCGTCGTGGACACCAGCCGCAATGGCAACGGCTCCAACGGCCAGTGGTGCAATCCCTCGGGCCGCCGTATCGGCACCCCCAGCCAGCTGGGCGGAGGTGCCGAGATGCTCTTGTGGATCAAGGTCCCGGGCGAGTCCGACGGCAACTGCGGCGTGGGCACCGGCTCCACGGCCGGACAGTTCCTCCCGGAGGTCGCCTACAAGATGATCTACGGCTACTGATCCAGACGCTGATCAGCGCCTACCGCGCCACGAGGTGATCCGAAAAAGGTCCCGGCTCGCGGCAACCTGTGCGGAACCTGTGACGACAAGGAAGCGGATCCGGCCAGTTCCGGGGCCGGGATCCTGCTTTCCGTTGTTGAGTAGTACGCAAGGAGAACACCTCCCCATGAACAACCCCACGAACGGCGGGCGCCGCGGGCGTCACCGCCGCCGCTGGACCGCCACCGGTCTGCTGCTCGGCGTGCCCGCTGTTCTCGTGCCGTATCTCCTGTACGCGCAGGAGGACTCGCAGGCCGCGACGGTCGACGGCGACGCCTATTACCGGCTGGTTTCCGTGCGCAGCGGCAAGGTGCTGGACGTCGACGGCTTCTCCACCGCCGACGGCACCCGTATCCAGCAGTGGACCGACCAGAACACCGCCAACCAGCAGTGGCGGCTGAAGCCCGCCGGGGACGGCTACTACGAGCTCGTCAACCGCAACAGCGGCAAAGTGCTCGGCATCGCGGGCAACTCGACCGCCCAGGGGGCCGCCGCCGAGCAGCAGACCGACAGTTCCGCAACCTCGCAGGAGTGGCGGATCGACGAGGTGAGCGGTTCCGACGCCGTCACGCTCACCTCCCGCGGGAGCGGCCAGGTCCTGGACGTCTCCGGGGGCCTCACGGCCCAGGGCGCGGCGGTCATCCAGTACCCCGGCAGGGGCAGCACCAACCAGCAGTGGAGACTGGTGAAGACGGCCGAGACCCAGGCGTCCGGGACCGGCGGTACGCGGACCACGGCCGCGGCCGGACCGTATGTGTGGAAGAACGCCCAGGTGGTGGGCGGCGGTTACGTCACCGGGCTGGTGTTCAACCCGCGGGAGAAGGGCCTGCTGTACGCGCGCACCGACATGGGCGGCGCCTACCGCTGGGACACCGGGGCCGAGCAGTGGATCCCGCTGACCGACTGGCTGGGTGAGAAGGACTGGAACCTGCTGGGCATCGACTCGGTGGCCACCGACCCCGTCGACCCCAAGCGGCTCTACCTCGGGGCGGGCACCTACACCAACGAGTGGGCCGGCAACGGCGCGATCCTGCGCTCCACCGACCGGGGCCGCACCTTCAAGCGCACCGATCTGCCCTTCAAGCTGGGCGGCAACGAGGACGGCCGCGGGGCGGGCGAGCGGCTGGCGATCAACCCCGCGGACAACGGCACCCTGCTCCTGGGCACCCGCAAGAACGGCCTGTGGCGCAGCACCGACTACGGCGTGACATGGCGTCAGGTCTCCTCGTTCCCCGTCAAGGACGGCGCGAGCAGCGGCGCGGGCATCTCCTTCGTGACGTACGGCCCGGCCGGCAGCAAGACGATCTACGTCGGCGTCGCCGACAGGTCCACCTCCCTCTACCGCTCCACCGACGGCGGCAGCACCTGGCAGGTCGTCTCCGGGCAGCCCACCGGCCAGCTGCCACAGCACGGCGTCCTCTCCGGTGACGGGTCGCTGTACCTGACGTACACCAACAACCTCGGACCCAACGGCGTGACGGCGGGCTCGGTGTGGAAGTACGCGCCGGCCCGCGGGGCGTGGAAGAACATCTCCCCGTCCCAGGGCAACTACGGGTTCTCCGGTCTGGCCGTCGACCCGCGCAAGCCCTCCACGGTGATGGTCACCACCCTCGGCCGCTGGTGGCCCGAGGACGAGATCTACCGGACCACCGACGGCGGCGCGACCTGGAAGACACTGGCCGACAAGTCGAAGCGGAACGCCTCCGCCGCTCCTTACGTCGGCACCCACACCGGGCACTGGATGACCGCCCTGGCCATCGATCCCTTCAACTCCGGGCACGTGCTGTACGGCACCGGCAACGGCATCCTGCGCAGCAAGGACGCCAACGCCTCCGACAGCGGCGGCACCAGCCACTGGAGCATGGGCGCCCGAGGGCTGGAGGAGACCGCGCTGTTGGACGCGATCGCCCCGCCCGGCGGCGCCACCGTCATCACCTCCATGGGCGACCAGGGCGGCTTCCGGCACGACTCCCTGACCAAGGTGCCCTCCGGGCGGCTGAAGAACCCGATGATGTCCAACAGCACCGACATCGACTTCGCCCAGTCGAAGCCCTCGATGATGGTCCGCGTCGGCCGTGGCGGCGCGCAGGACGGCGCCTACTCCACCGACGGCGGCAGCAGCTGGAACGGCTTCA
>CBFGZZ010000594.1:0-3623 GCA_965653385.1 uncultured Streptomyces sp.
CGGCGGCCCCCGGACGACTGCCCCGCCGACTAGACGGTCGTGTTCCGCAACTGACCGACCAACTCCCGTACGACGGCTGTCCCGTTCAGCGTCAGGATCGACTCCGGGTGGAACTGCACCCCGGCGAACCCGGACCCCCGTACGGCGTGCACCTCCCCGCTGTCCGCCCTGCTGATCTCGATGCCGTGCGAGCCCAGCTCCTCGGCCACGTCGTCGTCGCAGCGGGCCACGAAGCTGTTGTAGAAGCCGACGGTCTCCGGCCGCCCGAACAGGTCGATCGTCGTCTGCGCCCCCTGGTACGGCACTTGCTTCCGTACGATCTCCAGCCCCAGCTCGGCCGCGATCAGCTCGTGCCCGAGGCAGACGCCGAGCACACCGTGCCGGTGGCCGCGGATGACCTGGGCGGTGAGGTCGCGCAGGAAGCGCATCTTGGGGTCGGTGAGGTCGGAGGGATCACCGGGGCCGGGGCCCAGCACGACCGGTCCCTCGTGCGCGAGTACCGCCTCCCGCAGCCCGTCCTCGTCGTAGCGCCGGACGGTCACCTCCAGCCCGCTCGACCGCAGCACATGCGCGAGCATCGCCGTGAAGGTGTCCTCGCCGTCGACGACCAGGGCGTGCCCGGTCAGCTCCTCGGACCGCTCCTGCATCCGCAGCCAGAACGGGGCCAGCGAGGCCCGGCGCCCGTCGAGCGCGGCACGCACGCGTGGGTCGTCGGCGAGACGTACGCGCGCGTGCTCCGCACGGGGCCGGGACGGTCGTACGCCGAGTGCCGCCAGGACCCCCGCCGCCTTCGCATGGGTCTCCGCGACCTCGCTCGCCGGGTCCGAACCGCGTACCAGCGTCGCGCCGACCGGCACCCGCAGTCCGCCCGCCGCGTCGATGTCGGCCGTGCGGATGAGGATGGGGGAGTCCAGGGTCTGCGCGCCACCGGAGTCGCGGCCGATCAGGGCCAGCGCACCGGCGTAGTAGCCGCGCCCGCCGACCTCGTGCCGCTCGATCACCCGGCAGGCGTTCTGCACGGGCGAGCCGGTCACGGTGGCCGCGAACATGGTCTCCTTCAGGACCTCCCGCACATCCAGCGAGGACTTCCCGCGCAGCTCGTACTCGGTGTGCGCGAGATGCGCCATCTCCTTCAGCCGGGGCCCGACGACCACGCCGCCCATGTCGCCGACGGTGCACATCATCTTGAGCTCCTCGTCGACGACCATCGACAGCTCCTCGATCTCCTTGCCGTCGGCGAGGAAGTCGAGCAGATGCTCGGGGGTGGGGCCGTCCGCCGGGTAGCGGTACGTTCCGCTGATCGGGTTCATCACGACGGTCCCGCCGGACATCCGTACGTGCACCTCGGGGCTCGCCCCGACCAGCGTCCGCTCCCCGGTGTACACGACGAAGGTCCAGTACGCGCCCCGCTCGCCCTCCAGCAGCCGCCGGAACAGCGCCAGCGCGTCGGCCCGTCCGAATCCCGGGATCCGTCCCTCGTACGTGCGCCGGATCACGAAGTTCGCGCCCTCGCCGCGCCCGATCTCGTCCCGCAGCACCCGCCCGACGATCTCGCGGTACTCCTCGTCGGCGACGTCGAAGCCGCCGTCCTCGACCCGCACGTCGTGGGCCGGGAGCTGCTCCAGGGCGTCGGCTAGCGGGACGGCGTACGTCTCCTCGGGGGTCAGCACCGCCAGCGGCGTGCCGTCGTCGCGGACGTCGAAGCCGCGCTCGCGGATCTGTCGGAAGGGAACGAGGGCCAGGCCCTCGTCAGGGAGGTCGGCCAGGCGGTCGTAGGTGGCGACCGGCCCGATGAGGACCTCGACCGTGTCGTGGTCCTGGCCCGGGGTGCGGCGGCGCAGCAGGGCGAACGGGCGGGGATCGTCCGGCAAGCCGAGCAGGTTCATGGGTCCGTGCTCCTTCTCAGTGAGACTCGGTGGTGCTCAGTCGGAGAGGAACGGACCCCGGGAAACGCCGAAGGCCGCCCCTCGGGCGGCCTTCGCGAAGTGTGTCGTACGCGCGATCAGTGGGCCGCCGGATGAGCGGTCCACCACCAGTTCTGGATCGAGTGCGCGAACATGCGAGGCACCCTACCCGATGTCCGAGGCGTGTACCTCGTGTCTCAATTGCTGGGCATGGGGCGGGACGCCCGACACGACCCCGTAATGTTGAGGGCGTGACCGTGAACGCTAAGACCAGCGCGAGTGCTGGCAACACCTGGCGAGACCTGCCCGCGGCGCAGCAGCCCGAGTACCCCGACACCGAGGCTCTGCGCGCAGTCGTTGCGGAGCTGGAGTCGTATCCGCCGCTCGTCTTCGCGGGCGAGTGCGACCAGCTGCGCGCCCGGATGGCGGCCGTCGCCAAGGGAGAGGCGTTCCTCCTCCAGGGCGGCGACTGCGCCGAGGCCTTCGACGCGGTGTCCGCCGACCACATCCGCAACAAGCTCAAGACCCTGCTCCAGATGGGCGCCGTGCTGACGTACGCCGCATCGGTGCCGGTCGTGAAGGTCGGCCGTATCGCCGGCCAGTACTCCAAGCCGCGCTCCAAGGGCACCGAGACCCGCGACGGCGTGACCCTGCCGACCTACCGGGGTGACTCGGTCAACGGCTTCGACTTCAACGAGGCCGCCCGCGTCCCGGACCCCGAGCGCCTGAAGCGGATGTACAACGCGTCCGCCTCGACGCTCAACCTGGTGCGCGCCTTCACCACCGGCGGCTACGCCGACCTGCGACAGGTGCACGCCTGGAACCAGGACTTCGTGAAGTCGTCCCCGTCGGGCCAGCGCTACGAGCAGCTCGCCCGCGAGATCGACCAGGCGCTGAACTTCATGCACGCCTGCGGTGCGGACCCGGAGGAGTTCAAGACCGTCGAGTTCTACTCCTCGCACGAGGCGCTGCTGCTCGACTACGAGTCCGCCCTGACCAGGGTCGACTCCCGCACCGGGCAGCTGTACGACGTCTCGGCGCACATGGTGTGGATCGGTGAGCGCACCCGGCAGCTGGACCACGCGCACATCGAGTTCGCCTCGAAGATCCGCAACCCGATCGGCATCAAGCTCGGCCCGACGACGACGGCCGAGGAGGCGCTGCAGTACATCGAGCGCCTGGACCCCGACCGTGAGCCGGGCCGGCTGACCTTCATCGTCCGCATGGGCGCCGACAAGGTCCGCGACAAGCTCCCCGAGCTGGTCGAGAAGGTCACCGCCTCGGGCGCGACCGTGGCCTGGGTGACCGACCCGATGCACGGCAACACCTTCGAGGCGGCCTCCGGTCACAAGACCCGCCGCTTCGACGACGTGCTCGACGAGGTCAAGGGCTTCTTCGAGGTCCACAAGGCCCTCGGCACCCACCCGGGCGGCATCCACGTGGAGCTCACCGGCGACGACGTCACCGAGTGCGTGGGCGGCGGCGACGAGATCTTCGTCGACGATCTGCACCAGCGCTACGAGACGGCCTGCGACCCGCGGCTCAACCGCAGCCAGTCGCTCGACCTGGCCTTCCTCGTCGCGGAGATGTACCGGGACCAGTGACGGCATCGCCTGTCACAGGGACGTGAGTGGGGGGCGGGTCACCATAGATCAGCGCCCCCCCGCACATTTAACCTTACAGTGTGGCGGGGGAGGTTAGGTTTGGCTCACCGCACAA
>CBFGZZ010000595.1:0-3594 GCA_965653385.1 uncultured Streptomyces sp.
GGGGCGAGGATCGCGCGCTGGCCGTCCGGGATGATCAACTCGCCGTCCTCGCCTAGGAGTTCGGGCAGCGCGGCACGGGCGGCCGGGGCGTCGGCGAAGACAGGGCGTACACCGCGCAGCACCTCGGCGAGCGCGCCGCCGGGCCGTACCTCGCACAGTTCGGCGGTGACCGTGGACAGTTCGGCCAGCTCGGGCGGTTCCGGCTGCTGCGGTGCGGGCAGGAAGCCGCCGCTGTCGGTGTCCCGCTCCTCCGGGATACGGTCCGTGCGGCGCAGCCGCAGCACGACGGGACCCGTGGGCCGCTCGTCGCCGACCGGCAGCGGGTCGCGCAGATAGACGAGGATCGCGTCGGAGAAGGTCGGCACGGTCGCCCGGCACAGCCCCATCACGATCTCGTCCAGGTCGATGCCGCGGGCGATCCGCCGGGTGGCGGCGCCCACGAAGCGCAGCCGGTCCCCGTCCCGTCGCATGGGCGTGGGCCGGCCGGGCACGACGCCCTGTCCGGTGCGCCGCTCGGCGGACGACTGCGGCGGCTCGGTGCCGGGCTGCGGCGGGATGGCCTCGGGGACGGGCCGCGGCCGGTGCGAGTCGGGCTCGGCGGCGACGGAGGGCTGCGAGTGCTCGGGGCCGTTGCCGGCGATGTCTGAGGGCTCCTTGCTCGGGCCGGACGGTGCTGTGGTGCCCGGCGTGGAAGGGGTCTCTCCGGTGCGCGCCTGCGCGGGTAAGGGTGTCCCCCCGCAGGCGTCGCCGCCAGGGGTGCGCGGCGGCGTGGAGTGCGTCGTCGACGGTGTCGAGGTACGCACGAGCGCCCCGCGGGCCTCCGCGGGGTCGACGCCCGTCTCGGGGCGTTCGAAGGAGATCGGCTGCTCCGTCACGCCTTTCGAATCCATCCGTCCGGGGCTGCGCGCCGCGCGTGCAGTTCGTCCCGCCGAAACTCCGATACCCGGAATACGTGCCCCAGGAACGGAATTCCCGCGTGACCAGAGGCAGTTCCTGTGCCGCCGGTGGAGCGTCTGCTGCCCCCGGCGTCGCCCTGGTAACCCTCGCTCACGTCCTGCCGCCCCTCGGTGACGATCGGTCAAGCCCGGCGCGCACTCCGGTAGTTGCTGCGGATGCGCGCCCTTGCGGAGGACGATCCTACGTTTCTTGCCCGGGGGCGCATCAAGGGTCTCATGAGGACATGTGCGCGGGCGTGCGATCCCAGTCCTCAGGCAAAGAAGGTACAGCCCAGGCGGGATCCGGTCGCCAGTGCTGCCAGCCGTCGGCGAACGGCGGCCCCCAGGCGCGGATCACCTCGACCGCGTCCTGCCCCGCCTCCCGCACCCGCGCGGCGAGCCGGTCGTCCACCAGTCCGTCCCGCCGGGCCTGCGCGAACTCGTCCTCGTCCCGCCAGTGCCAACTGCGGTCCGGGTGCACGGAGATGTCGAGGAAGTGGTCCTCGGAGTCCACCCCGCCCGCCCAACGGGCCAGGGGCTCCTCAAGGTTCACGTACCAGTTCTTGAACTGCCACCCGGGCTCCCAGAACAGCCACACCGACCACGGCTCACCGGGCCGCGCCAGCTTCAGCACGCCGGTCCCGAACCAGCGGTCGCGCTGGACGGTACGCGGCTTGGTGTAGCGCGTCTCCAGCGGTTCCTCGTGCACGGACGTCCCGTCGGCGAGCACGGGTTTCACACACTCCGTGCCCGGGGCGAGCCATACGGCGAGGATCTCGTGGTCGTCCCGGACGACGGTGACGGGACGCGCGATGTGGAAGCGGCGGCCCGCGTTCTCCCGGTACCGCCACAGGATCTGTGCCCCGGGCGCCCAGAACCCCGTCGAGTCTCCCGCTTCCACTTCCGTCGTCACCGCTCCACCGTCTGCCATGTACAGATATTAGGTGCCACAGGCATACGACGCTGCGGCGAGCACCACGGTTCACCGCACCGAGACGATCGCGCGAGCAGTCGTCACGGCCGCGTCATCCGCAGGACATCGAGAGCCTCGTCCAACTGCTCCGTCGTGAGGTCCCCCCGCTCCACATACCCGCCCTCCAGCACGACTTGGCGGATGGTCTTCCGCTCCGCCAGTGCCTTCTTGGCGACCTTGGCGGCCTCCTCGTACCCGATGTACTTGTTGAGCGGCGTCACGACGGAGGGCGACGACTCGGCGTACTCCAGCGCCCGTTCGCGATGGGCGACGATGCCGTCGACGGTCCGGTCGGCGAGCAGCCGGGAGCCGGCCGCGAGCAACCGGATGGATTCCAGGACGTTCTTCGCGATGACCGGCAGCATGACGTTCAGCTCGAAGTTGCCCGCGGCGCCTGCGGTGGCCACGGTGGCGTCGTTGCCGACGACCTGCGCGGCGACCATGAGGACGGCCTCGGGGATGACCGGGTTGACCTTGCCCGGCATGATCGAGGACCCCGGCTGAAGGTCGGGGAGCGAGATCTCGGCGAGCCCGGTACGCGGCCCGGAGGACATCCACCGCAGGTCGTTGGCGATCTTCGTCAGCCCGACCGCGATGGTCCGCAGCTGCCCACTGGTCTCCACGATCCCGTCCCGGGCGCCCTGCGCCTCGAAGTGGTCCCGCGCCTCGGTGAGCGGCAGCCCGGTGGCGCGGGCGACCTCCTCGATGACGGCGGCGGAGAAGCCGGGCGGCGTGTTGATGCCGGTGCCCACGGCCGTCCCCCCGAGGGGGAGTTCCGCGAGGCGGGGCAGAGAGGCGTGGAGCCGCTCGACGCCGTACCGCACCTGGGCGGCGTACCCGCCGAACTCCTGCCCCAGGGTCACGGGCGTGGCGTCCATGAGATGAGTCCGCCCCGACTTCACGACGTCCGCGAACTCCTCGGCCTTGCGTTCCAGGGAGGCGGCGAGGTGCTCCAGGGCCGGGACCAGGTCACGGGTGACGGCGGCGGTGGCGGCGATGTGGATGGAGGAGGGGAAGACGTCGTTGGACGACTGCGAGGCGTTCACATGGTCGTTGGGGTGGACGTCCCGGCCGAGGCGCTCGGTCGCGAGGGTGGCGATGACCTCGTTGGTGTTCATGTTGGACGAGGTGCCGGATCCGGTCTGGAACACGTCGACGGGGAAGTGCTCGTCCCACCGCCCCTCGGCGACCTCGCCCGCCGCCTCCTGAATGGCCTCGGCGATGTCCTTGTCGAGCACCCCGAGCCGCGCGTTCACCTTGGCTGCGGCGCTCTTGATGCGGGCGAGGGCCTCGATGTGGGCGCGTTCGATGCGCTGGCCGGAGATGGGGAAGTTCTCGACGGCACGCTGCGTCTGGGCCCGCCACTTGGCGTCCGCCGGGACGCGGACCTCGCCCATGGAGTCGTGCTCGATGCGGTAGTCGCTCATACCGGCTATAGCGATCGGGCGGCCGGGGATGTTCCGCCCGTTGACCCACGCGTGTTCCTCGCCCCCGCCGCCCCTACTCGTCCCATCCCCAGGGGCTCCGCCCCTTCGACCCCGGGTCGTCGTTCGGGTGCGGGCCCGCGGTGGCTGGTCGCGCCCACGCGGCGGAGCCGCAAATTGACACAGCCCCGCGCCCCTTCTGGGGCTCGGCCCCAGACCCCGCTCCTCAAACGCCGGAGGGGCTGGGTTGTTCAGCCCGTCC
>CBFGZZ010000596.1:0-3511 GCA_965653385.1 uncultured Streptomyces sp.
TGGACGCCGTACAGCGGCACGCCCAGGGCGTAGGCGACGCCCTTCGCCCCGGCCAGGCCCACTTGGAGCGCGCCCGACAGGCCCGGTCCGGTGGTGACGGCGACGGCGCCGATGTCGGACAGCGCCAGGCCCGCCTCGTCCAGCGCCTGCCGGATGACCGGGCGCAGCGTGTGCAGATGGGCCCGGGAGGCGATCTCGGGCACCACCCCGCCGTAACGGGCGTGTTCCTCCATGCTCGACGCCACCGCATGCCCCAACAGCCGCCCGTCCTGGACCAGCCCGGCGCCGGTCTCGTCGCAGGAGGACTCGATGCCGAGCACGATCGGAGAACCCATCGCCGCCCTTTCCGTACTTGCCACACAGGATATGTAATTGCAAGCAGTGTGCAATAAGGTGCCGTGAATGCGTACCCGACGAAGGACACGCAGGCCACCGCCCCGTAGAGTGCGTCTCCGTTGCCCTTCGAGCCCCGAGGTACCGCGCAGTGACCCCCGCACGCCCCGCCCGTCCGCCCGCCGCCGTGACCGTCGTCGGGATCGGAGCCGACGGTTGGGAAGGCGTCCCGGACGGCTCCCGCGCCGCGTTGCTGGACGCCGAGGTCGTCATCGGCGCCCCGCGCCAACTGGACCTGCTGCCGCCCGCGTACGCCGGGGAGCGCATCGCCTGGCCCTCGCCGCTGCGGCCCGCGGTCCCCGGCCTCCTCGCCGCCCACGCCGGCCGCCGCGTCGCCGTACTGGCCAGCGGCGACCCCATGTTCTACGGCATCGGGCGCGCCGTCACCGAGGTCCTCGGCTCCGGTGCCGTGCGCGTCCTGCCGCACCCCTCCTCCGTCTCCCACGCCTGCGCCCGCCTCGGCTGGCCGCTGGAGGACGTCGAGGTCGTCACGCTGGTCGGCCGCCCCGCCGCCCGCCTTGCCGCCGCCCTGCACGAGGGCCGACGGCTGCTCGTGCTCAGCGCCGACGCCGCCACCCCCGCCGAGGTCGCCGCGCTGCTGCGAGACCGCGGTTTCGGACCCAGCCGGATGCGGGTGCTGGAACAGCTTGGCGGCGCGAAGGAACGTACGACCGCATCGACCTCCGCCGACGACTGGCAAGAAGCCCCCGGCGACCCGCTCAACATCGTCGCCGTCGAGTGCCACCGCGCCCCCGACGCCCCACGCCTCGGCGCCGTGCCCGGACTGCCCGACGCCGCCTACGAGCACGACGGACAGCTCACCAAGCGGCACATCCGCGCCGCCACGCTGGGCGTGCTCGCGCCCGCGCCCGGTGAGCTGCTGTGGGACGTCGGCGGTGGGTCCGGGTCGATCGCCATCGAGTGGATGCGCACCCACCCCACGTGCCGGGCGGTCACCGTCGAACGCGACCCCGTGCGCGCCGAGCGCATCACCCGCAACGCCGACCGGCTCGGCGTGCCCGCCCTGCGCGTCGTCACCGGCGCCGCACCCGCCGTCCTGGCCGAACTGCCCACGCCGGACGCGGTGTTCATCGGTGGCGGCCTCACCGCGCCCGGCCTCCTCGACGCCTGCTGGGAGGCACTGCCCGCAGGCGGGCGTCTCGTCGCCAACACCGTGACGCTGGAGTCGGAGGCGCTGCTCGCCGACGCCCACCGGCGACACGGTGGCGAGCTGGTGCGGCTCGCCGTGGCACACGCCGTCCCCGTGGGCGGCTTCACCGGCTGGCGTCAGGCGATGCCGGTGACCCAGTGGGCCGTGCGGAAAGAGCAGCGAACCCTCAACCCCGTTCCAGGAGCAGACAGATGACCGTGTACTTCATCGGTGCCGGCCCCGGCGCCGCCGACCTGATCACGGTGCGTGGCGCCCGTACGCTCGCCGCCTGCCAGGTCTGCCTCTACGCGGGCAGCCTGGTGCCCCGCGAACTGCTCGCCGAATGCCCGCCGGACGCACGGCTGGTGGACACCGCCGACCTCAACCTCGACGAGATCACCGCCGAGTTGGTCCGGGCCCATGAAGCGGGGCACGACGTGGCGCGGCTGCACTCGGGCGACCCGTCCGTGTTCAGCGCGGTCGCCGAGCAGATGCGGCGACTGGACGCGGCCGGAGTGCCGTACGAGGTCGTACCCGGGGTGCCCGCCTTCGCCGCCGCCGCGGCCGCCCTGAAGCGGGAACTGACCGTGCCGACGGTCGGCCAGACGGTCATCCTCACCCGTATCGCGCACCGCGCCACCGCCATGCCCGACGGCGAGGACCTCGCCACCCTCGGCCGCAGCGGCGCGCTCATCGTGCTCCACCTCGCCGCCCGGTACGTCGACCGCGTCGTGGAGGAACTCCTCCCGCACTACGGCGCCGACTGCCCCGCCGCCGTCGTCGCCTACGCCTCCCGCCCCGACGAACTGATCATCCGGGGCACTCTCGACGAGATCGCCGGGCGGGTGAAGGAGGCGGGTGTACTGCGCACGGCCGTCATCATGGTCGGCCGCACGCTCGGCGCGGAGCAGTTCCGCGACAGCCACCTGTACTCGCCGGAGCGCGAGCGGCACGTCTGCTAGGCGCTCCGCTTGCAACGCCGCGAAGTGCCGTCTTTGTCTGCGGGTTCGTCGTGGCCGGTCGCGCGGTTCCCCGCGCCCCTTGGGGCGTTGCGGAACCGTCGGCGACTTCCTCGGGTTTGCCTGGCCGCCGAGCGGGCACCGCTCACGCGTCGGTGGCGGGTTCGTCGTGGCCGGTCGCGCGGTTCCCCGCGCCCCTCGGGGCGTTGCGGGACCGCCGTCGACTTGGCGCCGTGTTCACGGCCGGGCGGTCGCAGGTCCGGACAGCGGGCTGCGCCCCACGATGGTCCCCGCCCGGTCGATGCAGATCACGTCGACCGCGACGGGTGCGCCCCGCAGTACGGACAGGGCCTCGTCGCGGGCGGTGACCGCCACCAGGTCGCCGAGCGGTACGCCGGCCGCCGCGCACAACTGGAGGGCGGCCAGCCCGGTGTTGGCGCTCGCCACCTCGGCGGCGAGGGCCTCGTCGGCGCCGCCGCGCCGGGCGAGGTCGGCCAGGAAGCCCTTGTCGACCTGGGAGCGGGCGGAGTGCAGGTCAAGGTGGCCGGCGGCCAGTTTGGAGAGTTTGGCGAAGCCCCCGCAGATCGTGAGGCGGTCGACGGGGTGGCGGCGGACGTACTTCAGGACCGCGCCCGCGAAGTCGCCCATGTCGAGCAGGGCGTCCTCGGGGAGGTCGTACGCGGCGACGACCGTCTTCTCCGAGGTCGACCCGGTGCAACCGGCCACGTGGGTGCGCCCGGCCGCCCGGGCCACATCCACGCCGCGCCGGATGGAGTCGATCCACGCCGAGCAGGAGTACGGCACCACGATGCCCGTGGTGCCGAGAATGGAGAGGCCGCCGAGGATGCCCAGCCGAGGGTTCCACGTGGAGCGGGCGATCTCCTCGCCGTGGTCCACGGAGACGGTGATCTCCACGTCGCCGCTGCCGCCGTACCGCCGCGCGACCTGGGCGACGTGGTCGCGCATCAGCTGCCGGGGCACGGGGTTGACGGCCGGTTCGCCGACGGGC
>CBFGZZ010000597.1:0-3509 GCA_965653385.1 uncultured Streptomyces sp.
GATCGCCAGGAATCGTACTCGCTCAAGAAGGGGAAGCGAGGGATCCTCGGCCAGTTCCAGCACCCGCTCCAGGCCGTGCCGCACGGAGATGTCCATCCGGGCAGGGTCCGTGGCGACGGCGCGGGCCAGCCACTCATCACTGACCAGCGAGAAGAGGGTGCTGTTCGGTTCCGCGGCGACCTGCTTGGCCTGCTGCTGAAGTGACTGCTGGTAGAACGGGTCCTGAGTGGACGGGTAGGGGCTCTTCCTGCGGTCTGCCACGGACGCCGGCAGGACGTCGCGGACGGCGGCCCTGAGCAGGCTCTTCTCCCGGCCGTCGAAGGTCTTCAGGCTCCACGGCGTGTTGAACACGTACTCGGTCAGCCGGTGATCGCAGAAGGGCACCCGGACCTCCAGCCCGCTGGCCATGCTCATCCGGTCCTTGCGTTCGAGCAGCGACGGCATCCACCGGGTGAGGTTGAGATAGCTGATGCGCCGCATCCGCGCCTCCAGGCCGTCCTCACCGGGCAGCCGTGGCACCTCCGCGACAGCGTCGGCATAGCGGTCCCGTGCGTACTCGACCAGCCGCAGCCGCTCCCTGACCTCGGGGCGCAGCAGCTTCAGCGCCTCCTGTTCGGCGTCACCGAAGAGAGCCATCCACGGGAAGGTGTCCGCCTGTTGCGCGGCGGGATGGTGGAACCACAGGTACCCGCCGAAGAGTTCGTCCGCGGCCTCGCCGGACAGGGCGACCGTCGAGCGCTCCCGCACGGCGCGGAACAGCAGATACAGCGAGAGATCCATGTCACCGTGCACACCCGGCAGGTCGCGGGCACGGACCGTGGCCCGGCGCACCTGCTGGTCCGTCATGGCGCGGGAGTCGAGGACGACGTCGTGGTGATCGGTGCCCACATGGGCGACGACCTCGCGGATGTACGGCGCGTCCTGGGTCTCGCGCAACTCCGTCGCCTGGAACGTCTCGGCGCCGTCGGCGAACTCCACCGCGAACGTGCGGACGCGTTCGCCGCCGTGGTCGCGGCGCAGCCCCGCGGCGGTCAGCGCGGTGAGCGCGCTGGAGTCGAGACCTCCGGACAGCAGAACGCACCGGCTCACGTCGGAGACCATCTGCCGGGCGGCGATGTCCTCCAGCAGCTCCCGGATGTGCGAGGTCGTGGTCGCCAGGTCGTCCGTGTGTTCGTGCGCCTCCAGCTTCCAGTACACGCGCTCGCGCACGCCGGTCCGGTCGACGGTCACCATGGTGCCGGGGCGCATCTCGCGCATGCCCCGCCAGATGGCCTGCCCCGGGGTCCGGGTGAACAGGAACATCTCGCGCAGACCGTCGGCGTCGACGGTCCGGTCGCTGTCGGGGTGGGCGAGCACCGCTTTGAGCTCCGAGCCGAACAGGACGCCGTCGGCGGTCGGGCGGTAGAAGAGCGGCTTGACCCCGGCACGGTCACGGACCAGGAGCAGCCGCTCCGACCGGGAGTCCCAGATCGCGAAGGCGAACATCCCGTTGAGCTTCTCGACGCAGGCGTCGCCCCACTCCAGGTAGGCGCGCAGCACCACCTCGGTGTCGCTCCGCGTCGTCCAGGTGTGCCCGCGACCGGTGAGGAGTTCACGCAGTTCCCGGTAGTTGTAGACCTCGCCGCTGTACGTGATGACGACCTCGCCGCCGGGCACCGCGGCGGACATGGGCTGTCGCCCGCCCTCCAGGTCGATGATCGCGAGCCGGCTGTGCGCAAGGGCCGCGTGACGGCCGGTCCAGACGCCGTGGGCGTCCGGACCACGGCAGGACATGGTGGCGTTCATCGCTTCCACGGTGTCGACGTGATGGGCCAGATCCTGGGTGAAGGACACCCAGCCGGTGATGCCGCACATCGGTTCTCTGCCTCCAGGGGAAGTCGCCGCACGCCCGCCCGGGCGCGCAGCAGCGCGCGGGTCGAGCGGGTGCGGAAGGAAAGGGGGATCCGCCGGATCGTACGAACCGGACGGCGGTCCGTCCGAGCCCTGACGCCCTGCACGAACGAGCACTCCGGACGGCGCGCCGCGAGCCCTTCGTTCGTCCGCCCCTTCGGGCCTCCGGGCACGGCTTCGCACGTGGAACGCTGCAAGGGGCCTGCCTGCGGCACCGATCGGCCGCGACAGGAGGCGCTGACCGACGCCCGCATCTAATCAACACGTGTTGTTTAGACGTCGCCTGTTGGCTATTCTGACGGCCCGGCAGCGGCCACCCCCACTGCATCTCCCCCTGTGTACCGAGAGGTTGGACCTCATGGGACTCTGGCTCGCACCAATGGTGCTGGCACTTTTCACCTTCGGCACCGCCGACTTCGTCGTCGCGGGCATCCTGCGCGAACTGGCCGACGGTCTCGGAACGAGCGAGTCGGCCACGGGCCAACTGGTGACCGTCTACTCGATCGTGTACGCGATCTGCGCGCCCCTGGCGGCCGTGGTCACCGCCCGCGTGCCCCGCCGCACGCTCGCCGCCTGGGCTGTCACGCTCTTCATCCTCGGCAATGTCGTCGCCGCGACCGCGGGTTCCTACGAAGTGCTGCTCGCCTCCCGTGTGGCGAGCGCGATGGCCGCCGCCGCGGTGACTCCGATGTGCTTCGCCGCCGCGGGCACCGTCCCGCCGGAGGGGCAGCGCGGCAAGGCGCTCGGCCTGCTCAGCGGCGGCATCATGCTGGCCCAGCTCCTCGGCGTGCCGATCGGCACCTGGCTCGGCGGCACCTGGGGCTGGCAGGCGGCCTTCTGGATGTGCGTGGCGCTCGGCGCGGTCGTCCTCGTCAGCATGCTCGCGCTGCTTCCGCCGCTGGAGCCGCCGCCGGCCATGGCGCTGCGCGAGCGGCTCGCCCCGGTCACCCACGGCCCCGTCCTGAGGGGGCTCAGCGCGATGATGCTGCTGTCCGCGGGCAGCATGATGATGATGACGTACATCGCCCCCATCACCTCGGCGGCGGGCGACGTCGGCACCAACGGCATCGCGGGGCTGTTCGTCGCGGCCGGCTTCGCCGGTCTCGTCGCGACCCAGATCGGCGGCACGGCAAGCGACAAGCTGGGCCCGCTGCGCACCGTCCTCATCGGCGCCGGGACGCTGGTGACCGCGATGGTCGGCCTGTCCGGCTCGGTCCTGTGGGGCGAGACCCCCTTCTGGCTGCTGGTCCTGCTGGTCATGGTCATGGCCTTCGCGATCGGCATGCTCAACCCGCCGCTCGCCGTCTGGCTGCTCAGCCGCGCCGGTGCGTCCGGCAACGAGGTGATGGCGCTCAACGCCAGTGTCATGTACCTCGGCACGTCACTGGGCGGTGTACTGGGCGGCCTGCTGCTCGCCCTGTCCGGCCCCGGGGCGCTCCCCGCACTGGCGGTGGCGGAGACGGCACTGGTCGTCCTTCTGATCGCCACGGCGGGCCGGGGCGCGGCCGGGAAGCAGGGCGCCACCGCCGGCACCGCGCCGACCGAACGCGAAGCCGCTCCTCAGGCGCACTGATCACGCTGACGCCTCGGTGGCCGCCGGGCCCGGGGCCGGCGGCCCC
>CBFGZZ010000598.1:0-3475 GCA_965653385.1 uncultured Streptomyces sp.
GGGTCACCAGGCCGTGCAGGGCGGCCCAGTACGTCTCCGTGAGCAGAGCCGGGTCGTCCCCCTCGGCGGCGATCGGCTCCACCGCCGCCACCAGTTCGGCGAAGGCCTCCTGGAGGGGGGCCGGGGCCTCGGGCGTGGCGAACGGCAGGTCCACGCGGAGCGTGAACATCGCGTCGTACAGGGCCGGTCGGCGTCGTGCGAACGCCGTGTACGCCTCGCCCACCGCCGCGAGCGCCCCCTCTCTGCCCTTCGCCGCCGTCCGGGCCGTACGCAACTCGACGGCCATCTCGGCGCAGCCCTGCACCGCGACCGCCGCCATGATCGCGGTCTTGCCCTTGAAGTGGCTGTAGAGGACGGGCTGGCTGTACTCGATCTCGGCCGCCAGCCGACGCGTGGTCACCGCGTCCCAGCCCTCGGCCTCCGCCAGCTCCCGCGCGGCCGTGACGATCAGCCGCTCGCGCTCCGCTCGTTCGCGCTCCCGGCGCGTCTGGATCGACATACCAGGAATTCTAGCAGCGCTAGCCATCCTGTCGGCGCTCTGCTAGCTTCGCTCTAGTCCCTAGCACTGCTAGCGAGGAGTGAAGACATGACCGTGACCGCGTACACCCTGGCCGTCGTGCTCGATCTGTTCTGTGTGTTCCTCGGGTACCGGTTCCTGTTCCAGCCCGCCTCGGCCGCCACCGGCTACGGCGTCCCCGCCCGGCCGGACGGCGACGCCGGTGCCTACCTCTCGATCAAGGGCGTGCGCGACGGCACCTTCGGCCTGCTCGGCCTCGCGCTGCTGTTCTTCGTCGGCGCCCGCGCCGAGGCCTGGTTCATGCTCGCCGTGGCGATCGTGCCGCTCTCCGACACGCTGACAGTGCTGCGGCACGGCGGTACGAAGGCCGTCGCCTTCGGCATTCACTTCGCCACGGCGGTCGTCGTACTCATCAGTGCCGTCCTGCTCTTCCTCGTCTGAGGCCGGGACCGGGTCCGCGAACGGGGCCGGGGAAACCGTTTCACGGGCATCGCTCCCCGCCCCATAGGATTGGGACGACTAGCCCCAGCCCCGAACCACAAACTCTCACCCCAGAGGATCGCTGCATGCCTGGCATCACGCGCGAGGAGGTCGCCCACCTCGCCCGGCTGGCGCGTCTGGAGCTGAAGCCCGAAGAGCTCGAGCACTTCGCGGGACAGCTGGACGACATCATCGGCGCGGTCGCACGCGTCAGTGAGGTCGCCGACCAAGACGTACCGCCGACCTCGCACCCGCTCCCGCTGACGAACGTCATGCGCGAGGACGAGGTCCGTCCCTCGCTCACCCCCGAGCAGGCGCTCTCCGGCGCCCCGGCCCAGGAGCAGCAGCGTTTCAAGGTGCCGCAGATCCTGGGGGAGGACTAAGAAGTCATGACGGACATCATCAAGCTCACCGCCGCCGAGACCGCCGCGAAGATCGCCTCCGGCGAGCTCACCGCGGTCGCGGTCACCGAGGCCCACCTGGCCCGTATCGAGGCCGTCGACGAGAAGGTGCACGCCTTCCTGTACGTCGACCGCGAGGGCGCCCTCGCCCAGGCGCGCGCCGTCGACGAGAAGCGGGAGAGGGGCGAGAAGCTCGGACCGCTCGCCGGTGTTCCCCTCGCGCTGAAGGACATCTTCACCACCGAGGGCATCCCCACGACCGTCGGCTCGAAGATCCTGGAAGGGTGGATTCCGCCGTACGACGCCACCCTCACCAAGCGCCTCAAGGCCGCTGACGTCGTCATCCTCGGCAAGACCAACATGGACGAGTTCGCCATGGGGTCGTCGACGGAGAACAGCGCCTACGGTCCCACCGGCAACCCCTGGGACCTCACCAAGATCCCCGGCGGCTCCGGCGGCGGCTCCTCCGCCGCGCTCGCCTCGTTCCAGGCGCCCCTCGCCATCGGCACCGACACCGGCGGCTCCATCCGCCAGCCGGCCGCCGTCACCGGCACGGTCGGCGTGAAGCCGACATACGGGGCCGTCTCCCGCTACGGCATGGTCGCGTTCTCCAGCTCGCTGGACCAGGGCGGGCCCTGTGCCCGTACGGTGCTCGACGCGGCGCTGCTGCACGAGGTCATCGCCGGGCACGACCCGATGGACTCGACGTCGATCGACGCGCCCGTCCCGCCGGTCGTCGAGGCCGCCCGCAACGGCAGCGTGCAGGGCATGCGCGTCGGCGTCGTCAAGCAGTTCCGCGGCGAGGGCTACCAGGCCGGCGTCATCCAGCGTTTCGACGAGTCCGTCGCCCTCCTCAAGGAGCTGGGCGCGGAGATCGTCGAGCTGGACTGCCCGTCCTTCGATCTCGCACTCTCCGCGTACTACCTGATCGCGCCCTCCGAGTGCTCCTCCAACCTCGCCCGCTTCGACGGCCTGCGCTACGGCCTGCGGACCGGCGACGACGGCTCGAACTCCGCCGAGGCGGTCACCTCCCTCACCCGTGAGGCGGGCTTCGGCCCCGAGGTCAAGCGCCGCATCATGCTGGGCACGTACGCCCTGTCGAGCGGGTACTACGACGCGTACTACGGCTCCGCGCAGAAGGTCCGTACGCTCATCACCCGCGACTTCGAGAAGGCTTTCGAGCAGGTCGACGTGATCGTCTCGCCGACGACGCCGACCACCGCCTTCGCGATCGGCGAGCGCGCCGACGACCCGATGGCGATGTACCTCGCGGACCTGTGCACCATCCCGACGAACCTCGCGGGCAACGCGGCCATGTCGCTGCCCTGCGGTCTCGCACCGGAGGACAACCTCCCGGTCGGCCTCCAGATCATCGCCCCGGCGCTGAAGGACGACCGGCTGTACAAGGTCGGGGCGGCCGTCGAGGCGGCCTTCGTGGAAAAGTGGGGTCACCCGCTGATCGAGGAGGCTCCGTCGCTGTGAGTAAGGCAATGTCCAAGGCCAAGGGCTTCAAGAACTCCAAGTCCGGTCTGTACCTGTCCATGGCCACCACCGCGTTCGGTGCGGTCAACGTCGTCAAGCAGGCCAAGAAGGCCCGCGTGGAGAGCGACACGCTCCGTCTGATCGACGCCGCAGTGTCCGCCACCGCGATCGTCACCGGCCTCGCCATCCTCTACCGCGAGCTGAAGCGGCTGGGCGACGACGACGTCCTGCTGGGCTGAGAGGGAAGTTTCACCGTGACCACCACGACCGACCTGGTGTCGTACGAGGACGCACTCGCGTCGTACGACCCCGTCATGGGCCTTGAGGTCCATGTCGAACTCGGCACCAAGACCAAGATGTTCTGCGGCTGTTCGACCGAACTCGGTCAGGACGCCAACACGCAGACCTGCCCCGTCTGCCTCGGCCTGCCCGGCGCGCTCCCGGTCGTCAACGCGACCGGCGTCGAGTCCGCGATCAAGATCGGTCTCGCGCTGAACTGCGAGATCGCCGAGTGGTGCCGCTTCGCCCGGAAGAACTACTTCTATCCGGACATGCCGAAGAACTTCCAGACCTCCCAGTACGACGAGCCGATCGC
>CBFGZZ010000599.1:0-3471 GCA_965653385.1 uncultured Streptomyces sp.
GGCGGCTGGGGTACGTGCCGGGGGGAGGGGGGCGGGGGCGCCGGGGCCAGGTGGGGGTGCTGGGGGGGGGGCGCGGCCGGGCCGGGAGGGGTGAAGCCCGGTGCCGGGGGCGGCGGGGCGGATCCCTGGCGCGGGGCCTGTGGGGCAGGCCCCTGATGCGTGCCCGGGTGATGCGGACCCGGGTGTTGTGCGGCCGGCGTCCAGCCGTGCCCCGACTGGTGGGGCGGCGGCAGCGGAGAACCCACTGCATGCTGCATCCGGTGCCACTCCGTCTCGTCTTCCATGGCCATTGGCGCTGGCAGCAGGGTGTGAACCCCGCTCGCTACCGAACGGTACCGCCCCCGGCCGCCGTTTGGTGAACGGCCGGTGGCGGTCCGAAGTGCCCATCGCCACAGGCGAATCGGATGGAAGGGTGGTTCGGTGGACTTACTGGCCGACTTCGCCGTACGCGGCGAGCAGAACGGCCGGGTCCGGCCCCTCCAGGACAGTCGGCTTGGCCAGGCCGTCCAGCACGATGAAGCGCAGCAGGTTGCCGCGGGACTTCTTGTCGACCTTCATGGTCTCCAGCAGCTTGGGCCACTGGTCGTAGCGGTAGTGGAGGGGGAGGCCGACCGATTCGAGGATCGTGCGGTGCCGGTCGGCCGTCGCGTCGTCCAATCGCCCCGCGAGACGGCCCAGCTCGGCGGCGAAGTGCATGCCGACGGAGACCGCGGCGCCGTGCCGCCACTTGTAGCGCTCGTTCTTCTCGATGGCGTGGCCGAGGGTGTGGCCGTAGTTGAGGATCTCGCGCAGGCCGGACTCCTTCAGGTCCGAGGAGACGACCTCGGCCTTGACCCGGATGGAGCGCTCGATCAGCTCGGCCGTGTGTGGGCCTGCCGGGGTGCGGGCGGCCTCGGGGTCGGACTCGATGAGCTCCAGGATCGCCGGGTCGGCGATGAAACCGGCCTTGATGATCTCGGCGAGCCCGGAGACGTAGTCGTTGACCGGGAGGGAGTCCAGCGCGGCCAGGTCGCAGAGCACGCCCGCGGGCGGATGGAAGGCGCCGACGAGGTTCTTGCCCTCGGCGGTGTTGATGCCGGTCTTGCCGCCGACGGCCGCGTCGACCATGGCGAGCACGGTCGTCGGTACGGCGATCCAGCGCACCCCGCGCAGCCACGTCGCGGCCACGAACCCGGCGAGGTCGGTGGTCGCGCCGCCCCCGACGCCCACGACGACGTCGGTGCGGGTGAACCCGGACTGCCCGAGCGCCTTCCAGCAGTAGGCGGCGACCTCGGCGGTCTTGGCCTCCTCGGCGTTGGGCACCTGGATGGCGACCGCCTCGTAGCCCTGCTCGGCGAGGTCGGCCCGCAGCGCCTCGCCGGTCTCGGCCAGCGCCTCGGGGTGCAGGACGGCGACCCGCTGGGCCTTGCCACCGATCAACCCGCCCAGCTCGCCCAGGAGTTGACGGCCCACCAGGACCTCGTAGGGCTCGCTGCCCGCGGTGCCGCCGACCTGGATCCGCGTCACTGCCTCGCTCATGCTTCCTTCAACTCCAGTGCGTCCAGGGCGGCTTGGGTGACTTCTTCGGGGGTGCGGCCGTCGGTGGCCACGACCGCCGTGGCCACGCCCTCGTACAGATGACGGCGCGCCTCCATCAGCTCGCGCCACTGCTTGCGCGGGTTCACCGCGAGCAGCGGACGGGCGGCGTTGAGGCCGGTGCGCTTGACCGCCTCCTCGACGTCCATCGACAGGTACGCCACCCGCTGCCCGGCCAGCAGCGCACGCGTGTCCTCGTCGAGGATCGCGCCGCCACCGAGGGCCAGAACCCCGTCGTGCTCGGCGAGCGCCCGGCGCACCGCCTGCTTCTCGATCGCGCGGAAGGCGGCCTCGCCCTCGTCGACGAAGATCTCGGCGATCGACCGGCCCTGCTCGGCCACGATGTCGTCGTCGGTGTCCCGGTAGACCACGCCGAGCCGCTCGGCCAGCAGCTGCCCGACGGTGGACTTGCCCACGCCCATGGGACCGACCAGGACGACCACGGGTGCTGGGCTCACCGGATGGCCAGGTTGTCGAGGTACGACTGGACGTTGCGGCGGGTCTCGGCCACCGAGTCGCCGCCGAACTTCTCCGCCACCGCGTCCGCGAGCACCAGGGCCACCATCGCCTCGGCGACGATACCGGCGGCCGGGACCGCGGACACGTCCGAGCGCTGGTGGTGGGCCTGCGCCGCCTCGCCGGTGGTGACGTCCACCGTCTGCAGGGCGCGCGGCACGGTCGCGATCGGCTTCATCGCGGCTCGGACGCGCAGCAGCTCACCGGTGGTGAGGCCGCCCTCGGTGCCACCGGAACGGCCGGAGACGCGGCGGATGCCCTCGGGCGTGTTCACGATCTCGTCGTGTGCCTTGGAGCCGGGCACGCGGGCGAGTTCGAAGCCGTCGCCGAGTTCGACGCCCTTGATCGCCTGGATGCCCATGAGGGCACCGGCGAGGCGGGCGTCCAGCTTGCGGTCCCAGTGCACGTGCGAGCCGAGGCCCACCGGGACGCCGTAGGCGAGCACCTCGACCACACCGCCGAGGGTGTCGCCGTCCTTGTGGGCCTGGTCGACCTCCGCGACCATCGCCTTCGACGCGTCGGCGTCGAGGCAGCGCAGCGGGTCGGCGTCCAGCTTCTCGACGTCGGCCGGCGTCGGATACACCCCGGCCGGGGCCTTCACGGAGCACAGCTCGACGACATGGCTGACGATCTCGACGCCGGCCGTCTCCTTCAGGTACGACCGGGCCACCGCGCCCAGCGCCACCCGGGCCGCCGTCTCACGGGCCGAGGCGCGCTCCAGGATGGGCCGGGCCTCGTCGAAGCCGTACTTCTGCATGCCGGCGAGGTCGGCGTGGCCGGGACGGGGCCGGGTCAGCGGGGCGTTGCGGGCGAGACCCGCGAGGATCTCGGGGTCGATCGGGTCGGCCGCCATGACCTGTTCCCACTTGGGCCACTCGGTGTTGCCCACCATGATCGCGACCGGGGAGCCGAGGGTGAGGCCGTGCCGGACGCCGCCGAGGAAGGTGACCTCGTCACGCTCGAACTTCATGCGCGCGCCGCGTCCATAACCGAGCCGGCGCCGGGCCAGGTGGTCCGCCACCATCTCCGTGGTGATCGGCACGCCGGCGGGAAGGCCCTCCAGCGTCGCCACGAGTGCGGGACCGTGGGACTCCCCCGCGGTCAGCCAGCGCAACCTGCTCAACGGTGCTCCTCAGTGCTCGCGCCCTGGTACTGCCCTGCGTACGCGCGTCCTCGCGTACGGCGACGGCGCGACCAGGTGCGCGGCCCCGGCCCGCCACCTTCGATCCTCCCACGTCCGGGCCCGGTCCCCGGCCGCCGGTCCACCAAGCGGACGGCGGTACGACGGCACCGGACCCCGGAAGGGATCACGCCGGGCCGTTGCCCTGACGCCGCTGCGGCGCGTACGCGCCGAGGAAATCGGCTCCGCTCGGCTGCTGC
>CBFGZZ010000600.1:0-3443 GCA_965653385.1 uncultured Streptomyces sp.
AAGTTTGGCACCTAAGGCAAATGCACCTCCAACGAGCGCCGCTAATGCAACCAGAACGCGCCGAAGGTGAGCGGGCTTCAATGTGCCGGGTTGCGCCGCACCGGGGGGCTCCGGGCGGGTGGGGGGGGGGGGAACCGGGGGGGGACGGTGGCGCGGGGGGCACGCCCCCGTCACCGCCGCTCCACGGGCAGGCACCGGACACGGATGCCCGGTGGCTCAGCCGAAGACGGCCAGGCTCTTCGCCTTGCCCTTGTGTTCTTCGACGAGCGCGAGGAGGCGGCCCTCGGGGGCGAAGACGGCGACGGAACCGGCGCCCGCGTACTCGTCGGGCATGTCGAGCCGGACCCCGTTGGCCAGCAGCCGGGCGCGTCGGGCGTCCACGTCCCAGCGGGGGAACGCGGCCGCGGCGGCCTCGGCGATCGGCATCACCGTCAGCTCCTGCTGGAGCTGCTCCAGGGTCCTTGCCGAGTCCAGCTTGTACGGGCCGACCCGGGTGCGGCGCAGCGCCGTGAGGTGGCCGCCGACGCCCAGGTCGGCACCGAGGTCACGGGCCAGGGCACGGATGTACGTACCGGAGGAGCAGACCACCGACACGACCAGGTCGAGGGCGGCGGTGCCGTCGTCGGCGACGGCGTCCCGGACGTCGTAGACCGAGAAGGACGAGACGGTGACCGGCCGGGCGGGGATGTCGAAGTCCTCGCCGTCCCTCGCCCGCTTGTAGGAGCGCACCCCGTCGATCTTGATGGCGCTGACCTTGGACGGTACCTGCATGATGTCGCCGGTCAGCTTGGCGATCCCGGCGTCGATGGCGTCGCGGGTGACCTTCGAGGCGTCGGCCGACCCCGTGATCTCGCCCTCGGCGTCGTCGGTGACGGTGGTCTGGCCCAGCCGGATCGTGCCCAGGTACTCCTTCTCGGTCAGGGCCAGATGACCGAGGAGCTTGGTCGCCTTCTCGACGCCTAGGACGAGGACGCCCGTCGCCATGGGGTCGAGGGTGCCGGCGTGCCCGACGCGCCGCGTGCGTGCGATGCCGCGCATCTTGGCGACCACGTCGTGCGAAGTGAAGCCCGACGGCTTGTCGACGATGACAAGGCCGTCGGGCGTGGTGTGCTTCTGCGTCATTCCGCGGTGTCGCCGTCCGTCTCGTCCTCGTCGCCCGGCTTGCGGTACGGGTCCGCCTCACCGGCGTACTTGGCGCCCGCGGACACCTCACGCACCTTCTCGTCGGACTGCCGGGCCTTGTCGAGGAGGTCCTCGATGGTCCGGGCGGTGTCCGGAAGGGCGTCGGCGACGAAGGTCAGGGCGGGCGTGAACTTCACGCCCGCGGCGGCCCCGACCGCCGACCGCAGCACGCCCTTGGCGCTCTCCAGTCCGGCCGCGGCCGCCGCCCGCTCCTCGTCGTCCCCGTACACCGTGTAGAAGACGGTCGCCTCCCGCAGGTCACCCGTGACCCGGGTGTCCGTGATGGTGACGTGCGAGCCGAGCCGCGGGTCCTTGATCCCACGCTGCAGCTTCTGGGCCACCACCTCTCGGATGAGGTCCGCCAGCCTCTTGGCACGCGCGTTGTCGGCCACTGGTCCGTCTCCTTAAGTACTTACCTGTTGCTTCAGTCTTCGTCGCTGTGGAGCCTGCGTCGAACCGAGAGCAGTTCCACCTCGGGCCGCCCGGCGACCAGCCGCTCACAGCGGTCCAGTACGTCGGTGAGGTGTCCCGTGTCCCCGGAGACCACCGCGAGCCCGATCTCGGCCCTGCGGTGGAGGTTCTGGTTCCCCGTCTCCGCCACACTCACCGCGTACTTGCGCTGGAGTTCGGCCACGATCGGACGGACGAGAGAGCGCTTCTCCTTCAGTGAGCGCACGTCACCGAGGAGCAGGTCGAAGGACAGAGTCCCCACATACATGTATGCAACCGGTTCACCCGCCGGTCCGGGATCGATGGCCCCGCCGGCTGATCGGGCGGGGACATCAGAACGGTACATCGAAGGGGGTGAGCCGATCGACGGATATTACGCACCGCTGACCGAGGGCCAAACGGCGCGCCGGCCGACGGAACCGAAGTCCCGCCGGCCGGCACCAACCGTGGCTGTTACGCCCGCGGCTTCTCGCGCATCTCGTACGTCGCGATGACGTCGTCGACCTTGATGTCGTTGAAGTTGCCGAGGTTGATACCGCCCTCGAACCCTTCGCGGATCTCGGTGACGTCGTCCTTGAAGCGACGCAGACCCTCGATGTTGAGGTTCTCCGCGATGACCTTGCCGTCGCGGACGAGGCGCGCCTTGGTGTTGCGCTTGACCTCGCCGGAGCGGATGAGAACACCCGCGATGTTGCCCAGCTTGGACGACTTGAAGACCTCGCGGATCTCCGCCGTACCGAGCTCGACCTCTTCGTACTCCGGCTTGAGCATGCCCTTGAGGGCCGCCTCGATCTCCTCGATCGCCTGGTAGATGACCGAGTAGTACCGGACGTCCACGCCCTCGCGCTCGGCCATCTGCTGCGCACGCCCGGCGGCGCGCACGTTGAAGCCGATGACGATGGCGTCGGAGCCCATGGCCAGGTCGATGTCGGACTCCGTGACCGCACCGACACCGCGGTGCAGGACGCGGATGTCGACCTCTTCGCCGACGTCCAGCTGAAGCAGGGAGGACTCCAGAGCCTCGACCGATCCGGACGCGTCGCCCTTGATGATCAGGTTGAGCTGCTGGACCTCGCCGGCCTTCAGCACCTTGTCCAGGTCCTCCAGCGACACACGGCGCGTGCGCTTGGCGAAGGCGGCGTTGCGCTCGCGAGCGGCACGCTTCTCCGCGATCTGGCGGGCCGTACGGTCCTCCTCGACGACGAGGAAGTTGTCGCCCGCGCCCGGGACGTTGGTGAGACCCAACACCTGGACCGGGGTCGACGGACCGGCCTCGGCGACGTTGTTGCCGTTGTCGTCGAGCATGGCGCGCACACGACCGTAGGCGTCGCCCACGACCATCGTGTCGCCGACCCGCAGCGTGCCTCGCTGGACGAGGACCGTCGCCACGGCACCGCGGCCGCGGTCGAGGCGGGACTCGATCGAGATGCCCTGCGCGTCCTGGTTCGGGTTGGCCCGCAGGTCGAGCGAGGCGTCGGCGGTGAGGATCACGGCCTCCAGCAGGGAGTCGATGTGCAGACCCTGCTTGGCGGAGATGTCGACGAACATCGTGTCGCCGCCGTACTCCTCGGCCACCAGGCCGTACTCGGTGAGCTGACCGCGCACCTTGGTCGGGTCGGCGCCCTCGACGTCGATCTTGTTGACCGCGACGACGATCGGGACCTCGGCCGCCTTGGCGTGGTTGAGCGCCTCGACCGTCTGCGGCATGACGCCGTCGTTGGCCGCGACGACCAGGATCGCGATGTCCGTCGACCGGGCACCACGGGCACGCATGGCGGTGAACGCCTCGTGACCCGGGGTGTCGATGAAGG